>JAXIOW010000075.1:0-2485 GCA_045403215.1 Nitrospirales bacterium
TGTCCCGACGCAGCGGGAATGATCAGGCAGTACCAACGAGTGGCAAACGCCGAGAGGAGGGATTCTCCTTGACACCGTGAAAACGGCCGCATCCCGCATTAGTGAGGCAGCGCGGGCAGCCGACAGGCGGACCCCGGACCGACGCGCCACGGGATAGTTACGTCTCGGCGGGGAGCGGTATCCGATTCCTTCCCTATTGGGGGCGGCTCAGTGGGAAAGCGCTGGAACCGGACGGATAGGTTAACGGGAACCGCAGCGGTCAGAGGGAGCACACCCCGGGCCCATGCTGGATCGGAAGGGCTTGGAAAGCGACAGTTCTTAGCAGGGCTCCTGTCGGCGATTAGCCGAAAAAAGTTGGAACGGCACTAGCCCTAAAGCGGCAGGGGGCGTCCACCGTCCGAGGACGCCCCCACTCCGCCCGCAAGTGGTTTACTTGTAATAGCCGACTGCACAGATTTGGTCGCCGACCTTCGTGAACAAGCTCACCTTCTGAACCGGGTCGGTGCTGCCGGGCCGCGGCCACATGTAGCTGACCTCACTGATCTTGCCCGCTTGGGCGTCCTTGTACATCTCCGCGCCGAGCCCCTTGCCGGCCTTGTCCTTCAGGTCCTTGAGGCTCTTTCCGACGAGCGACGGATGGGCGGTGAAATTGCCGTCGGGACCGCCGCAGAACGGATACAGATCCCGGTCCTTGAATCCCCCTTCACCCTTGGCGAACATTGCCAGGGCCTTGGCCTTGTCCGCCTTGACCGCGGCCACCGCCTTCTCGAGCATGGCTTTGGCCTCTGCCGCGGTGCCAAAATCGGCGGCGATCGCCGTCGCGACACCGACCACGGCCATGATAAACAGGACGCCAGCAAACACGAGGCTCAACTTCTTCATCATCGGTTACCCCCTTGGTCATTGCGTTGATGTAGGACGTTGTCGTGGATGGTTCGCCGATCGCTCCACCGATCCTCACGACGAATCGGTGGAGCGGCAGGACATAGGCTATCAAGTCGAGCCGACGCTTGTCAATAACTGGTTGACAATTACGTCATCTCAGGAGGAGACGTTATGTGGTAATCTATGCTGGCGTGAGGGCAGAGCGGCTCGAAGAAGAGTTTGTTAGCCTGAGGAGCAGGTGACAACTGCTCCGCAGTCCGGCAAAAATATTGCCGGTCAGAACCTTCCCCACCATGTTGCTCGGAGGGGTGCTAATGGATCAGTCCAGCATTGCGGCGGTGCTCGGGAAGCTCGATTCTGAGGTCTTTGTCCTCACGGCGGCCGATGGGGATCGGCGCAACGGCCAGATCGTGTGCTGGGTGCAGCCGGGCACAATCGTCCCGCAGGTCCCCCGGGTCCTGGTCGGCATAGGCCGGCTGACCTACACCCGTGAGCTCATCGAGGCCAGCCGGCGATTTGCCCTGAACTTGCTCGGGAAGGATCAGTGGCGGTGGGTCCCCCACTTCGGCTTCCGGTCGGGGCGGAAGGTGGACAAGTTTGCGACAGTTCCCTTCGAGCGCGGGATGACCGGCAGTCCTCTCCTTCCAGGGATCGTGGGCTACTTGGAGGCCGAGGTCAGATCAGTCTTGGATGGCGGCGCCCACGTCTTTTACTTGGCGGACGTCCTGGAGGGGAGACTTGTGGTTGATCGGGAGCCCCTCCGCCTTCAGCAGCTCCCCGCGCTCCTGCCTCCGGAGGACCTCTCCACGATGATGCGGCTCCTGGAGCAGGACATCGTCCGCGACTTCGGGCTTCTCAGATGATCCCAGGGATGCGGAACAATCTCTGGGGGTTTCGAAGCACCTCAGGGGGCACACCACCTCCGGGCCGTCCGTCCCCGCGTTCGTTCGGAGAATTCGACCTGAGAGAGGCGAGAATGTAAGGAGGGCACGATGAACGGACGCACTGCTCCAGGACACGCTGTACAGGCTGAAGGGACAGACCGCAGGAGGTCTCTCGCACGGACCGTGCTCGGCACGGCCGGTACGGTCGCCAGTTGGCTTATTTCAAGGTCCTACGGCTGGGCGCTTGCACCTGCTGTAGAGGAGCTTGTGTCACCGCCGCCAACCATAAGCCCCCAGCAGAGGAGGAGCCACGAGGACTATATGCGACGGGCCATCGCGCTGGCGAAACAGGT
Organism: Nitrospirales bacterium; assembly: GCA_045403215.1. Taxonomy (GTDB): domain Bacteria; phylum Nitrospirota; class Nitrospiria; order Nitrospirales; family NS-4; genus NS-12. The sequence continues at coordinate 2,123 of JAXIOW010000075.1, forward strand.
TCCCAGGCTCCCTTTCGGTGCGGTGATCGTCCGGCGCGCAACCGGTGAAATCGTCGCGGAAGGGTTCAACCGGTCATCAGAAAGCCCCACTTTCCACGGGGAGATCGATGCGATCAATCGCTGCGCGGCAGCGCATAGCTCAATCGACTGGACAGACCTGGACCTCTACACGACCGCGGAGCCCTGCCCTATGTGCCAGAGCGCCATCGAGTGGGCCGGTATCGCCACGGTCTATTACGGCACGTCGATCCCGTATCTGAAAGACCGCGGGTGGTGGCAGATCGACATCCGGGCAGAAGAGGTCGCTCGCCGAACACTGTTTCGGCAGACTACAATTGTTGGCGGCATTCTCGAATCGGAGTG
>JAXIOW010000123.1:0-9335 GCA_045403215.1 Nitrospirales bacterium
CGGACCTGCCGCGACTCCGCCGTCTCGTAGCCCATCCCGCCGAAGATGATCTGGGCGTCCTTCAGGAAGCGGATCGCCTTCTCCGAGCAGAAGATCTTGGCGATGGCGGCCTCGATCCGGATGTCGTACTGCTTCTGGTCCGCCATGCGCCACACGAGCGACGCCAGCGCCTCCATCGCGAAGAGGTCGGTCGCCATGCGGCCGATGCGCATCTTCTGCGTCTGCCGCTCGCCCAGGGGCTTGCCGAAGGTGATGCGGGAGTGGGCCCGGTCCAGCGTCGGCTGCCACGCCTGCTTCGCCATGCCCAGGCAGATGGCCGGGATGCTGATCGCGCGGCCGACATTGAGGATGGTGAGCGCGTACTTGAGCCCCTTGCCGATCTCGCCGATGACGTTCTCGGCGGGGAGGCGCACGTCCTTGAGACGCATGTAGGCGTTCTCAATCCCCCGGCACCCTTCGAATTGGCACCGCTGGAGGACCGTCACCCCGGGGGTCTCCATGGGGAGGATGAAGGCGGTATGCACCTTGTCGTCGCAGCTCTCTCCTGCCCGCGCCGGCACCCAGGCCGGCTTGCCGTCCTGGAGCACCTTCCTGGCCGGGACCCGGGCGATCAAGGTGATGTAGCGCGCGATGGGCCCGTTCGTGCACCAGAGCTTTTCCCCGGTGGCGAGGAAGTGCGTGCCGGACCGGTCCAGCACCGCTTCGGTCTGGATGTTGGCGGCGTCGGAGCCCGTGATCGGCTCCGTCAGCGCGAAGGCGGAGCTCGCGTCCCGGGCCACGCGCGGGAGGTAGGACCGTTTTTGCGCCTCGTGGCCAAAGAGGAGGATCGGCATGGCGATGCCGATGGACTGGGGGACGGCGACGGTCAGCGACAGGATGTTGCTCCAGCTGGCGATGAGCGTGAGCACGCGGCCGTAATTGGTGTAGGAGAACCCGAGGCCCCCGTATTCCTTGGGGATCTTCATCCCGAAGGCACCGAGCTCGAAGAGGCCTTTGAGCACGGCCTCGGGGATCTTCGCCGTGCGCTCGATCTCCTCCGGGTCCACGTGGCTTCTCAGGAAGGCTTCGACTTTCCGGCAAAAGGCTTCGCCGGCGGCGCGTTCGTCCGGCGGCTCCGGCGGCGGGAGGAGCAGGGCGAAATCGGGGCGGCCGACGAAGACGCCCGCCATGAAGCTCAGGCCCGTCAGGCGCTCGCGCGCTTCCTCGATCCGCTCCAGGCCCTTGAAGAGTTCCGCCATGGCGCCGCGCCTCGCAAGAGGGAGATGCAGGCTATTGAGGGTTGGTCTGCGACGTGCGGGACTGGAAGGAAGGCAGCGGCGGGGCCTCCCCAAGCCAGGGCCAGGGCGGCAGCGTCACGATCGGGGTCATCAGGACCAGCGCGACAGGTTCCCACATCCGATTCAGGCAGGACTCCGCCCGCCTGCTCAGCAATTCCATGCAGTGCCCCGGCGGCTCGACGATGTCGTAACCGGTTAAATCCCAGTCATCGCCCTTCTTCTGAAGATGCCTGATGTACCCGCCTCCGTACATGACCGGTGCCTCGACCACCTTTCCATCCTTGTCCACGGCCACCAGTTGGTCGGTCCTGGTCTGGTAGTAGCGGGTGCCGTCGGAGCGCTCGTGATAGTACAGCGACCCGGCCGCGCAGCCGGTGAGGAAAAACAGGCTCGCCATGGTCCAGGCTACGGCGTTGCCCATCAAGCGCATCCTATCATACTATTCACATCTGCTTTATAACTTCAAGAACCATAGAGGTCTGTGATAGATATGGAGGGTATGACGGCCGGGAACTTCATCCGCGAGATCGTCGAAAGCGATCTGAAGAGCGGCAAGCACCGTCGCGTCGTGACCCGCTTCCCCCCGGAGCCGAACGGCTACCTGCACATCGGGCACGCCAAGTCCATCGGTCTCAATTTCGGGCTCGCGCTGGAGCACGGCGGCATCTGCCACCTGCGCTTTGACGACACGAATCCGAGCACGGAGAGCGTGGAGTACGCGGAGGCGATCCAGGCCGACGTGCGCTGGCTGGGCTTCGACTGGGGCGACCGGATGTTTTACGCCTCGGGCTATTTCGAGCAGCTCTACGAGTACGCCGTGGAGTTGATCAAGAAGGGGAAGGCCTACGTGGACAGCCTGAGCGCCGAGGAGATCCGGCAGCACCGGGGCACGCTGACCGAGCCAGGGAAGGACAGCCCCTACCGGAATCGGTCGGTCGAGGAGAACCTGGACCTGTTCGCGCGCATGCGGGCGGGCGAGTTCAAGGACGGGGCCCACGTGCTGCGCGCCAAGCTCGACATGGCCTCGCCCAACGTGAACATGCGGGACCCGACCATGTACCGCATCCGGCACGTCGCCCATTACCGGACGGGCGACCGGTGGTGTATCTACCCGACCTACGACTATGCCCATCCGATCTCGGACGCCATCGAGGGGATCACCCATTCCGTCTGCACGCTGGAGTTCGAGGACCATCGCCCGCTGTACGACTGGTTCTTGGAGAACCTGGACGTGCCCTCCCATCCCCGGCAGATCGAGTTCGCGCGTCTCAATCTCACCCACACCGTCATGAGCAAGCGGCGGCTCCTGGAGCTGGTCGGCAAGGGGCACGTGAACGGCTGGGACGATCCGCGCCTGCCGACCCTGAAGGGCTTGCGGCGGCGGGGCTACACGCCGGAGGCGATCCGCGCCTTCTGCGAGCACATCGGCGTGCAGAAACGCGACGGGGTCGTCGAGATGGCCCTGCTCGAGCATTTCATCCGGGAGGACCTGAACAAGCGCACACAGAGGGTGATGGCGGTGCTGCGCCCCCTGCGTGTGGTCCTCGAGAACTACCCGGAAGGCCGGGTGGAGGAGGTGGAGGCCGTCAACAACCCGGAGGACCACGGCATGGGGACGCGCAAGGTGCCCTTCTCCCGCGTCATCTACATCGAGCGGGACGATTTTCGCGAGGCGCCGCCGAAGAAGTTCTTCCGCCTCGCGCCCGGCCAGGAAGTCCGCCTCCGCTACGCCTACATCATCAAGTGCGTGGGGGTCGTGAAGGACGAGCGCACCGGCGAGGTGGTCGAGCTGCGCTGCACCTACGATCCGGAGACGCGGACGGGCGGGCCGCAGGCGGGCCGCAAGGTGAAGGGCACGATCCACTGGGTGTCGGCCTCCCACGCGCTGGACGCGGAAGTCCGGTTGTACGAGCATCTCTTCGTCAAGGCCGACGCGGGTGACGTCCCGGAGGGGCAGGACTACACGGCGAACTTGAATCCGAACTCGCTGGAGCGTCTGACAGGGTGCAAGGTGGAGCCAAGCCTCAAGGGCGCGCCGCCAGGCAGCCGGTATCAGTTCGAGCGGCAGGGCTACTTCTGTGTGGACCCCGATTCGGCCGCGGGCCAACTCGTCTTCAACCGGACGGTGGCGTTGCGGGACTCCTGGGCCAAGATCGAGAAGGCCCAGCAAGAAGGATAAGGCTTGGCGTAGCGGGGGCAGGACCCGCTAAGCCAGTAATCCGGCGGCCCGTAGAAACGTGATGGCGACTTCGTTCACCGGCTGGTGCTTGCCGTCCACCTGATAGTTCAGCGTCCGCATGATCTCATCCGAGAACAGCCCCGACAGCTGTTCCAGCGCGCGCTTCAGCGGCGGGCGCTTGGCCAGCGCAGCTGCCCGGACGGCCAGCGACGCCTGATAGGGCAGAAAGTAGCGCTTGTCGTCCTTGAGGACCTTCACGTCCAGCACGGACAGCAGCCCGTCCGTCGCATTGGCGGCCACCATGTCCACTTGTTTCTGCTCGAGGGCCTTGTAGAGCAGGCCCAGGTCCATGGTTCGGGGCGATCGCTTGAGCGGCAGCTTGTAGGTCCTGAGCAGTCCGGGCAGGCCGTCACGCCGCTGCTGGAACTCGTAGCCCACGCCGAGCGTCCACCCGTTGGCGTGTCCGGCTGCATCGCTCAGGGTTTCGATCCGGTATTTGCGCGCGTCCTCCCCGCGGATCACCATCGCGAAGGTGTTGTTGAACCCTAGCGGATCCAGCCAATGAATGTTGAAGCGGGCGAGATACTCGGCCCTTACTTTGGCGAACACGGTAGCCGCTCCCCCTTTTATTTTGATGGAGGAGAGCGGCAGTTTGAGGATCGCGGTCAGCGCAGTGCCGGTGTACTCGGGATAGAGATCGAGGTCGCCCTTGACCAGCGCCTGGTGCGCCAGCAACGTGCCGCCCAGGTTCAGCTTGCGGTCCACCCGTTCCGACAGCCGAAGGCTCACGTGCTGGGCGACGATCTCCCCCAGGATCACCTGCTCCGTGAAGTTCTTGGAGCCCACGGTGAGCAGGTGCCCCCTGCTGCAACCGAGTGCCCCGTGAACTCCCGCGGCGACGATCAGACCGGCGACAATTTTTTCTCCGCCCATCCGAGTCCTCCGTCGGCCAGCAGAGCGATAAGGGCGGCCGGCACGGCTCCGGCCAGGATCTGCGTCGTGTCCACGGAGGCCAGGCCCCGGAAGATGAACACGCCCAGCCCGCCGCCCCCGATGGCCGCCGCGATCGTCGCCGTCCCGATCGTCGTCACGGTCGCGACCCGCACGCCGGCGAGGATCGTGCGCGCCGCCAGCGGCAGCTCCACCTCCCAGAGCAGTTGCCGTCCGGTCATCCCCATGGCGATCGCCGATTCGCGGACCGCCCGGTCCACGCCCAGGATGCCGGCCAGCGTGTTCCGCAGGATGGGGAGCAGCGCGTAGAGCGCCAGCGCGACGATCGCCGTGTGCTTCCCAATGCCGCCCAGCAGCGGAATGGGGATCAGGAACCCGAAGAGCGCGAGGCTCGGCACGGTCTGCATGATGTTGGCGAACCCGATCACCCACCGCTGCCAGCGCGCGCGCCGGGTCATTAGTATGCCGGTCGGAACCGCCACGGCGATCGCGATCGCCATGGACACCAACACCAGGACCATATGCTCCACGGTCAGCTCGACTATCTCATTCCAAAGGGCGGCTGTCACGCCGGCATCCCCTGGGTGTCGAGGCAGGCGAGAAACGCGCGGACTTCTTCCCCCTGCGCGCGGAGAAACTCGGCCGGCGTGGCCAGGACTGCCAGCCGGCCGTCGTGCAGCAGCGCGATGCGCGTGGCCACCAGCAGCGCCTCGCGGACGTCGTGCGTCACGAAGACCGCCGTCTTGCCGATCTCCCGGCGCAGCGCGAGGAACTGGCGCTGCAGCTCGACGCGGGTGACCGGGTCCAGCGCGCCGAACGGCTCGTCGAAGAGCAGGATCGGCGGGTCGGCCGCCAGCGCACGGGCGACGCCGACCCGCTGGCGCTGGCCCCCGGAGAGTTCGCGGGGGTAGCGGGCGGCGAACTGCGCGGACGGCAGCCCGACCTGCTCGAGCAGGGCGTGCGCGCGGGCGCGGATCTTCCCGGCGGGCCAGCCTTCCAGGCGCGGCACGAGGCCGACGTTCTGCTCGACGGTGAAGTGCGGGAACAGGCCCGCTTCCTGAATCACGTAGCCGATCCGCCGCCTGAGACGGATCGCGTCCCACGCCGCGGTGGGCGTGCCCTCGACCCGCACTTCGCCCGCGCTCGGCAGGAGCAGCGCGTTGACCATCTTCAGCGCGGTGGTCTTGCCAGAGCCGCTGCGTCCCAGGAGCACGAGCGTCTCGCCCGCCTCGACGTCCAGGCTCAACCCGCGCAGGACGTCTTTCCCGCCGAGCCGGCAGGAGACGTTCCGGAACGACACGAGGGGCGTCATGAGGTCGTGGCTGGCGGCGCCGCGATCCAGAGATTCTCGGCGAAGGGCCACTCGCCGTCCACCCATTGCGCCTCGCACACGAAGCCCGTGCGCGCGGCCATGCCAGGGATCTCTTCGACGCGGTACTTGTGGCAGGCCTCCGTCCAGATGGTCTCGCCATCTTTCAGTGTGCAGGTGAACCCGGCCTCGCGAATCGTCACGGATTGTGTTCGTAAGGAGCGGAGGTGCATCTCGATGCGGCGCTCTCTTTCGTGGTACCGGGCCTCGTGCGCGAAGTTCCGCAGCACGAAGTCGCCGCCGAGCTCGCGGTTGATGCGCCCTAACAGGTTGAGGTTGAACGCCGCCGTGACGCCGGCGGGATCGTCATAGGCGAGCAGCATCTCGGCCGCCGGTTTTTCCAGGTCGGTGCCCAGCAGCAACGCGTCGCCGGGCGACAGGCAGCAGCGGACCTCGCGCAGGAACTGCTCGGCGGCAGCCCGGTCGAAGTTGCCCACGGTGCTCCCCAGGAACAGTACCAGCAGCGTCTGGTCCGGCCGGCGCAGCGAAGCCACCGCGCGCACGCCGTCCAGGTAGGATGTCTCCAGACCGACGATGCTGACGGCGCCCAGGCCAGCGAGTTCCCGCTCGCACTTAGCCAGCGCCGACTGCGAGATGTCGATGGGATAGTAGCTGACGGGCTCCCGCCGCGCGAGGGTTTCCAGCAGCCAGCGCGTCTTCCGGCCGCTCCCGCTGCCGAGTTCGGTCACGACGAGCGGCGGGGGCAGGTGGTCGAAGATGGCCGGCGCGTACTGGCGCAGGAGCCGCTCGTCCGCGCGGGTCAGCCCGTATTCCGGCAGGAAGGTGATGACCTCGAACAGCGCCGTGCCGATCTCGTCGTAGAGATAGATGGACGGCAGTTCCCGCTGGTCCGGCTTGCTGAGGCCGTCGCGCACCGCGCAGGCGAAATCGAGAAGCGCCGGCATTAATTTTCAACGCACCGGAAGCTGGCGTAGACGTAAGGATAGTTCGGCCGGAACCAGTTGCGGAACGACCGGCGCAGCAACCGCGCCGCCGTCCGCGGCGAGGCCCCTTTGAGCACGAAGTGGTCGCCGCTGAAGAAGGGCGCCGAGTAGCCGGGATAGAACGGGAAGGGGTGGAAGCCGGGGAAGGGTTGAAAGGGCGTCGTCGTCCATTCCCACCCGTTGCCGACCAGTTGCGAGACGCCGAAGGCGCTGTCCCCCGGCGGCGTGGCGGTGACGGGAATGGGGTCCCAGTGCCGGAAGTCGAAGTTGCCGCGCCGCTCGTCGGGCGGCTCGTTGCCCCACGGAAACAACCGCTCGCCGCCGGTCGGAGTGCCGTAGGCCGCGCGATGGAACTGGGCCTCGGTCGGCAAGGTCTTGCCCGCCCACTGCGCATAGGCCACCGCTTGCTCGTACGTCACGTACACCGGCCAGTCGGGAGGCAGCGGGATGGTGCCCGCCATCGCGCGCCAGTACCATTGATCGCCGTGCCGCGTCCAGAAGGGGGGCGGTTCGGCGCCGGCGCGCACGAACTTTAGGTACTCCCCGTTGGTGACCTTGTGCTTGCCGATCGCAAAGGCGGGCACGTGGACGGCGTGCGCGTCGAATTCGTTGTCCCAGCCGAATCCGTCGTGACGCGGGCGGCCCAGTGTCACGCTGCCGCTTGGAATCGCAATCATGCGGTGAACCGGCGAGGGACCGGAAAGATGGGGCGTGGTCGGCGGGACCGTCTTTCGGTCAGGTGGTGCGTTATGCAGGATGTAGGCGAAGGTCTCGGCGTGCATCAGCCGGTGCTCGACGGCCACGTGGAGACTGTGCTCCGGCGCCCGATCCAGCATGTCATCCAAGGTTTGACGGGCCTGTTGATTGTATTCGAGGACCTCGTCCACCGTCGGCCAGTCCGATGGCTGATCGTCCGGCAACTGCCCTATCGGCGGATCGATCCCGAACGCGAACAGCTGATCGAACGAGGCGTGAAAGGGCTTCATGCCCAGCGCGCCCTGGCCGATCTGGTTCCAATCGAACGCGTCCAGATGGCCGAGGTAGAAGATGAGGCGGTGGCGCTCAGGGATTGGCCGCTCGTAGAAGGCGTCGGGCTTGACCAACCCGAAGAGGGTGTCGGTGCGTGCGCGGGCTTCGATGAGGGATCGGGCGAGCGGTGTGCGTGGTCTCATACGGCGGCCCCTCCGTTACAACCCCGCGATTGTGCCTTGTCTACCTACGGGAAGGCAAGCGATTACGCCGCTACGGCGACGAGGCGGATGCGGTGGTTGAAGGTGTCGGCGATGTAGAGGTGGCCGTGCCCATCCAGGGCCACGCCGAACGGATAGTTCAGGCTGCACGCGTTGGCCGGGCCACCGTCGCCGGCGAATTGTGCGATGCCGTTGCCGGCGATCGCAGTGATGATCTTGGACTTCGGGTTCCATTTCCGGATCAGGTGATTGTCGGAATCCGTGATGTAGAGGGTCCCGTCGGCGGCGAGTGCGATGCCGGCCGGCCGGGAGAGGCTCGTCGAGAACTCGTTGGGCATCCCCTGATAGCGATACTCCGTCCCGTCGCCGGCGACCGTGCTGATGGTGCGCGCGGCCAGGTCTATCTTCCTGATGCGCCCACAAAACGTATCTGCGATGTAGAGATTCCCCTCGGCGTCCAGGGCCAGCCCGCTCGGACCGGACAGAGCGGCGTGCACGGCCTTGTGCCCGTCGCCGTCGTACTCCCGCTCGCCGTTGCCCGCATAGGTCGTGATCCGTCCCGTGTCGAGGTCCACCACCCGGACGCGATAGTTCGCCAGGTCGGCGATATAGAGAAGATTACGCTGTTCATCGAGTGCGATGGCGACCGGCTCGTTGAGCATCGCCTTGGTGGCCGGCCCGCCGTCGCCGGCGAAACGCGCCGCGCCGGTGCCCGCCAGGGTGCCGATCAGGCCGGTGGACGCGTTGACGAAGCGTACGCGGTGATTGAACGTGTCGGCGAAGTAGAGGTTGCCTTTGCTGTCCACCGCCACGGCGGAGGGGAAGTTGAGCATCGCCGAGACGGCCGGCCCGCCGTCGCCCTTGAAGCGGCCCTTTTCGGCCGCCCCGACAAGGAACCGGACGGTGCCGCTCTGGTCGGCCAGTTGCACGACCTTTTCGTCCTTGACCGTGACGGGGTCGGCTAAGGGGTCGAGTTCGTCGGTGGTGTGGGCAGAGGGTTCTGCCACGCCGGCCGGCTCCGCAGAACCTCCTTCGCCGGCGACGGTCGTGATGACGCCGGTGGTCAGGTCCACCTTGCGGATGCGGTGGTTCTCGGAGTCGGCGATGTAGAGCGCGTGGCCGGCGATGGTCACGCTCTTCGGCTCGTTGAGCGTCGCGTGCAGCGCCGGCCCGCCGTCGCCCGAGCAGCCGGGCTCGCCGGCGCCGGCGATGGTGGTGATGGTGCCGGGGGCGATGCTGATCACGGGCACTCAGGTCTGGCCGAGCGCCTGGCGGATGAGGCGGCCCATCTCCTTCGTGCCCACGATTATCTCGGGAGGGGGCCCATCACCCGTTGCATTCGCCGGAGCAACGGGTACCCGGGGCGCCCCTCCCACACCCACCTTGGCGCCGGGCGACTGAATGTCCTTCGTCCGGTAGCCCTGC
>JAXIOW010000113.1:0-2411 GCA_045403215.1 Nitrospirales bacterium
AGGGGCCGGTCGGCGGGCGGCAGGGGCACCCGGGCCAACTCCTCCGGCGGCACCCACTGCAGGGCGTCGCAGCCCAAGGGGCGCGGATGCCCGTCCTTGATCGAGCACCGGAAGAAATGCAGCTCGACTGTCTTCTCCGGATACGCGTGGCGGATGACCTGGAACGGCGCCGGCTCGGTGATCTCGATGCCCAACTCCTCTCGCAGTTCCCGGCGCAGACATTCCTCCAGCGATTCCCCCGGCTCTCGTTTTCCTCCCGGAAACTCCCAGAGTCCGCCCAAATGGACATCGGCCTTACGCCTCGTGAGCAGATAGCGACCTTCGTGCACGATCAGCGCTGCGGCGACTTGGACCGGCTCCGCGACGGCCATCAGCGAACCGTAAACGGATAGGTCTTGCAAAAGCCCTTCATCGGGCAGAGCAGGCAATAGGGGTCGCGCGCCGTGCAGACCATGGCGCCGAAGTCCATGAGCGCCTGATTGAAATCGTAGCCCTTCCCCTTCGGGATCAAGGACGCTGAGAGGTTCCACAAGGCGGACTTCTGCTTCTTGGGATCCCCCCGGTTCACAAACACCCGATGCAGGACCCGCATCACGTTGGTGTCCAGGATGGGCGCATCTTCGCGGAACGCGAAGGCGCGGATCGCCCCGGCCGTATAGCGGCCGATGCCCTTGAAGGCCTGCAGCCGCTCGGGGTCCTTCGGCAGCACCCCCCCGTAGCGGGCGACCGACTCCCTGGCGATCGCGTGCAGACGCACCGGCCTGATGTTGTACCCGAGCGGGTACCACGTCTTCTTCACCTCTGAGAGCGGGGCCTCGGCCATCTCCTCCATCGTAGGGTACTTGGTCAGCCACTCCCGGTACTTGGGGAGGACCCGATCCACCTGGGTCTGTTGCAGCATGATCTCGGACACCAGAATCTTGTAGGGATCGCTGGTCTTGCGCCAGGGCAGGTCGCGGGCATGCCGGGCATACCACTTGAGAAGGCGTTCCCTGAATTTGCGTTTCTGAGCGGGCGGAACCGGGATCGAAACACCTGTTCGCCGTCGGCGGGAAGCTGGCTTCTTGACGTCTGAGCGGAGTTGCCGCGTCACGCCCACGCGGTGTGCTCCTCTACGACCGGGTGATTTCAGCGGCTGAGATCAGCTCCTTGGGCAGCAGAAACTCCACGTCCTCCTCGACCACCGTCACCTCCTCGACTACTTCGCCCCCGTGCGCCTTGAGGTACTCCACCACCTCGGTGACCAGCACCTCCGGAGCCGAGGCCCCGGCGGAGATCCCGACCGCCTTTATGCCTCGGAGCCAGGTCGGTTTGATGTCGGCGCTCGAGTCGATCAGGTAGGAAGGGACTCCGCAATGCTCGCCGAGCTCGCGCAACCTGTTGGAGTTGGAGCTGTTCGGGGAGCCGATGACCAGGATCACGTCGACCACCTCCGTCAGTTTCTTGACGGCGTTCTGGCGGTTCTGTGTGGCGTAGCAGATGTCTTCCTGGTGTGGGCCCTTGATCTTCGGGAATCGCCTGTGCAGCGCGGCGACAATGTCCTTGCACTCATCCACACTCAAGGTGGTCTGGGTCGCATAGGATAATTGGTCAGGCTTCTCGACTTGCAGGTTCTGAACGTCCTCTACGGAACTGACCAGGTGGAACTTGTCCGGGACCTGCCCCAGCGTCCCGATCACTTCGGGGTGGCCGGCATGCCCGATCAGGATCAACTCGTAACCCTGAGTGTAATCACGGTTGACTTCGTTATGGACCTTGATGACGAGGGGGCACGTCGCGTCGATGATCTTCAACCCGCGCCGTCGGGCCACTTCCCAGACCGATTTGGCGACGCCGTGCGCGCTGAAGATCACGGTTTGGCCGTCCGGCACTTCGCTCAGCTCCTCAACGAAGACCGCGCCTTTCAGCTTGAGCGAGTTGACGACGTGGCGGCTGTGGACGATCTCGTGCCGGACATAGATGGGCGCGCCGTAGGCCTTGAGCGACAGCTCCACAATGTCGATGGCGCGGTCCACGCCGGCGCAAAAGCCCCGTGGATTGGCGAGATAGATATTCATGGGTCGGTCTGTTCCTTTACCTTATTACGCCCCTGAATAGCAACTGCTTTTGCTCTATCAGCAAGCTCGGTGTGGCGCGCCCGGCAGGAATCGAACCTGCGACAACCAGCTTAGAAGGCACGTAAGGGTTAATTCTATGGGCACACGCGGAACACAGCGTACCACGCCACGCACAGGCCCATCAAGGGGATTGGTGATTCTGGAAGTAGGTACGCCACAGCGTGACACGCTGGCAACCGTGACCAAAACCGGATATTCTGGATCGGAACCGTGACAGAAACCGGAACGGGGTAGATCCCGCAAGGGAGGCAACGGCCGGGAGTCATGACCTGGCCGGCGGGGGTGTCCTGGCCC
>JAXIOW010000169.1:0-21012 GCA_045403215.1 Nitrospirales bacterium
TTCCGCCTGATGACCATGCTGACGCTGACCGCCGGCACGGCGTTCTTGATGTGGCTCGGGGAGCAGATCACCGAGCGGGGGATCGGCAATGGCATCTCGCTGATCATCTTCGCGGGGATCGTCGCCCGCCTGCCGGAAGCGGTCGTGGAGACCTATCGGCTGTTTGAAGTCGGTCAGCTGACAGGGTTCTGGCTGGTCATGCTCATCATCGGGATGGCCGGCGTGATCGCGGCGATCGTGTTTCTGGAGACCGGTCGGCGCAAGATCCCGGTGCAGTACGCCAAGCGCGTGGTGGGGCGACGGGTGTTCGGCGGGCAGAGCACGCACATTCCGCTCAAGATCAACACGGCGGGTGTGATCCCGCCGATCTTCGCCTCGTCGATCATCGCGTTTCCGGCGACGATCGCCGGGTTCATCCAGATCCCCTGGGTCCAGCAGGCGGGCACCATGCTCGCCCCGGGGTCGGTGACCTACACGATCCTGTATGTCAGCTTGATCGTGTTCTTCTGTTATTTTTACACGGCGGTGGTGCTGAACCCGGTGGACATCGCCGACAACATGAAGAAGTATGGAGGATTCATTCCGGGCATCCGACCGGGCCAGCGGACCTCCGACTATATCTACCGGGTCCTGAACCGCATCACCTTCGCGGGCTCGCTCTACCTGGCGGGGGTGTGCATTATCCCGGAGATCCTGATCTACAAACTCGGCGTGCCGTTCTACTTCGGCGGCACCTCGTTGTTGATCACCGTCGGCGTGGGCTTGGACACGGCGCAGCAGATCGAGTCGCACATGCTCATGCGCAACTATGAGGGGTTTCTGGCCAAGGGACGGTTGAAAGGGCGAAGCGGGTAGGCGTATGCGCCTGGTCTTTTTCGGAGCGCCCGGCGTGGGCAAAGGGACGCAGGCGCAGCGCTTGGCTGCACAGGAGAAGATCCCCCAGGTCTCCACCGGAGAAATCCTGCGGGAGTCCGTCAAGCGTGGCACGCCGCTTGGGCGGCAGGCGAAGGGCTATATGGACGCGGGCAAGCTGGTACCGGATGACGTGGTCATCGGTCTCGTCCGAGAAAAATTGACGGGCCCGGAGTGCGCGCGAGGGTATATCCTCGACGGGTTCCCCCGGACGGTGGCGCAAGCCGAAGCGTTGGACCGGATGTTCCAAGAGACGGGCGCCCCTGGCCTCGATCATGTGGTCAGCTTCGAGGTGCCCAATGAGGGGATCGTCCGCCGTCTCTCCGGGCGCCGCAGTTGCCCCAGGTGCCCCACGGTCTATCACATCGAGCATGATCCGCCCAAGCGGGAGGGGATCTGCGACAAGTGCGGCGGGGCGCTGGTGCAGCGTGCCGACGATACGCCAGAAACGGTGTTGGCCCGACTCAGGGTGTTCGACCAACAGACCAGCCCGCTCGTAGAGTACTACCAGAAGCAGGGACTCCTGCGGCGGGTGGACGCCACCGTCCCGATTGATCAGGTCTACAAGCGACTCCTGGATGTCGTACACGCGACGAGGATGGCATGACCGAAATCGAATTGAAGTCACCCGAGGAGATCGAGAAGATGGGCCGCGCGTCGCGGATCGTCGCCGAGGTTCTGCAGGCGCTGCGCCATCAGATCAAGCCCGGGGTGACGACGGAAGAGCTGGATCGCTTTGCAGAGAAATTCATCCTGGAGCGAGGCGGGAAGCCGGCGTTCAAGGGCTACCAGGTCCGCAACAAGATCTACCAGCATACCTTGTGTGTGTCGGTCAACGAAGAGGTCGTGCACGGCATTCCCGGGCGCCGCGTACTCAAAGAGGGCGACATCGCGGGACTGGACGTCGGGGTCGTCGTAGACGGATATTATGGGGATGCCGCCATGACAGTTCCGGTCGGCGCCGTCTTGGACGAGACCCGCCGCCTGTTGCAGGTGACGGAAGAAGCGCTCCACAAGGGGATCGCCCAGGCCGTCGTCGGCAAAAGGATTTCCGACATCTCCCACGCCGTGCAGAGCCACGCGGAAGGGGCGAACTTTTCCGTCGTGACGGAGTTCGTGGGACACGGCATCGGCCGGCGCCTGCACGAAGAGCCGCAGGTGCCGAACTACGGCGAGCCCGGCAAGGGTCCACGCTTGAAACCGGGGATGACGCTGGCGATCGAGCCGATGGTGAACATGGGGCGGCCGGAGACCAAGCTGCTGGCCGATGGCTGGACGGCCGTCACCCGAGATGGAAGTCTGTCGGCCCACTTCGAGCATACGATCGTCGTGACCGAAGCGGGCCCGCGGATTCTGACGACACTGTCAGGGACGGAGTGAACAGGAGCGATGGCGAAGGAAGATGTGATCGAAGCGCAAGGGACCGTCGCCGAGACGCTGCCGAATGCCATGTTCCGCGTCCAATTGGACAACGGGCACAAGATCCTGGCGCACATTTCCGGCAAAATGCGGATGAATTTCATCCGCATCCTCCCGGGCGACAAGGTCACGGTGGAGCTCTCGCCCTACGATCTCACGCGGGGGCGGATCACGTACCGGTTCAAATAGCAGCAACCATTCCGGGAGGGGGCTGAGCAGCCATGAAAGTGAAATCATCGGTCAAACCTATCTGCTCGAAATGTAAAGTGGTCCGGCGTCGCGGGATTGTCCGAGTGCTCTGCTCGAATCCCCGGCACAAACAACGACAAGGGTAGTGGGCACCAGAGAGGAGTAACGGAGTATGGCGCGCATCGCCGGAGTTGATCTGCCGCGGGAGAAACAGGTCCACGTCGGGTTGACTTACATATACGGCATCGGGCGGCCGCTTGCCGCCCAGATCCTGGCCAAGGCGGGAGTCTCGCCGTCGACGCGGGTGAAGGATCTCCGCGAGGATGAGATCGTGAAGCTGCGCGAGATCATCGAGCGGGAGCACAAGGTGGAGGGAGACCTCCGCAAGGAAGTGTCGATGAACATCAAACGGCTCATCGACATCGGGTGCTATCGCGGGCTCCGGCACCGCCGGGGGCTGCCGGTGCGGGGACAGCGGACCAAAACAAACGCACGGACGCGAAAAGGGCCCAAGGGCCAGGGCAAGGCACGGAAGACGCTCAAGGTCGGGTGACACGGGAAAAGGCCCCGTCTTGGCGGGGCCGGGTACCCCTTGCTCTGTGGATGCAAGGGGTCGATCGGGCGGGTGCCACGGGGAAAGACTCCGTCTTGGCGGGGCCGGGGCGGGCGGGTGTAGGAGGAGCGGCATGGGAGTGAAGAAAGGCAAGAAGCGGGAGAAGAAGATCGTCCAGAGCGGCGTGGCCCACATTCAGGCCTCCTTCAATAACACGATCGTGACCATCACGGACATGAGCGGAAACACGGTCGTCTGGGCGAGCGCTGGCGACCAGGGTTTCAAAGGTTCCCGCAAAAGCACGCCGTTTGCGGCGACCCGGGCCGGTGAAGTGGCGGGTAAGAAAGCGATGGAGTGCGGCATGCGGCAGATCGACGTGTACGTGAAGGGCCCAGGCGCCGGGCGAGAGTCTGCCATTCGGGCGCTGCAGGCGGCCGGCCTGCGCATCAATATGATCAGGGACGTGACGCCGATCCCTCACAACGGCTGTCGACCGCCAAAACGGCGTCGAGTCTGAGGACGTGCAACGTTAATCGTTAAACGGTAAGCGCGAAGAAAGATGCAGATGCCACGTTTAACGTATAACGGATAACGATTAACGAGGGGGAGCGAGCTGTGGCGAAATATCGTGGACCAGTCTGTCGATTGTGCCGTCGGGAAGGGGTCAAGCTCTTCCTGAAAGGTTCCCGTTGCATGACGGAAAAGTGCGCAGTGGAACGGCGCGCCTATCCGCCCGGCCAGCACGGACAGGGGCGCCAGCGTGTCTCGGAATACAGCGCCCAACTTCGCGAGAAGCAGAAGCTGAAGCGTATTTACGGGATCCTGGAACGCCAGTTCCGGGGCACGTTCGCCAAGGCCGAGCGCCAGCAAGGGATTACGGGCGAGAACCTGCTCCGGACCCTGGAGCGACGCTTGGACAACGTGGTCTACCGCATCGGCTTTGCGGCCTCCCGGAAAGAGGCGCGGCTCCTCGTGAATCACGGCCACTACCGCGTCAACGGTCGGAAGGTCAACCGGCCCTCCTTCTTGGTCAAGGAAGGTGACGTGATCGAGGTCAAGGAGCGCAGCCGGTCCATCGTTCCCATCGTTTCGGCGCTCGACGCCGTCGAGGGACGCGGCATCCCGGCCTGGCTGGACTTGGACAAGGCGAACTTCAGAGCCACGGTGCGGGGCCTGCCGACCAAAGACGACATTGCCTTGCCTGTGAACGAACAGTTGGTGGTGGACCTCTATTCGCGGTGAGCCGCGCGTGACGCCCCGACCGGGCCACGCCCGCTGGCGCGCACCGCGTCAACCCGGCGATAAGGAGCCAGTATGCTGAAGGGAATGCGTGATTTTCAGATTCCGACGAAGGTCGAAGTCGACAAGGAGAGCTTAACCGCGACGTACGGGCGGTTTACCGCCGAGCCGTTTGAGCGCGGGTTCGGCACAACTGTCGGCAATTCACTGCGTCGGGTATTGCTGTCCTCGTTGTCGGGTGCCGCCGTCGTCTCCGTCAAGATCGAGGGCGTCCTGCACGAATTCTCAACAATTCCCGGCATCACCGAAGACGTCACGGACATCATTCTCAACGTCAAGAAGATCCGCTTCAAGCTGCATACCGACAAGACCAAGACCATTCGCCTACGCAAGAAAGGGCCCGGGGTAGCCAAAGCCGGCGACGTGGAGCACGATGCGGACATCGAGATCCTGACGCCTGACCTTCACATTGCGACCTTGGACAAGGGCGCCGTGCTGGACATGGAGATTGTCGTCAAGCATGGGCGCGGGTATGTCTCGGCGGAACGGAACAAGGAGGAAGGCATGCCCATCGGCGTGATTCCCGTGGACGCCTTCTATTCTCCGGTCACCCGCGTGAACTACCTGGTGGAGAACGCGCGCGTGGGGCGGATGACCGACTACGACAAGCTGATTCTGGAAGTCTGGACCGACGGGAGCGTCTCGCCCGAGGACGCGCTGTCGTCCACCGCGCTGATCGTGCGTGGCCATCTCGATATCTTCATCAAGGTCAAAGACATGGAAGAGGCGCTGGCGCAGCCGGTGGCCCAGGAGACCATCACGGAGATTAACAAGAACCTCCTGCGGAGCGTCAATGAGCTGGAGCTCTCGGTCAGGGCCGCCAATTGCTTGAAGAACGCCAACATCAAGACCATCGCGGATCTCGTGCAGAAGACGGAAGCCGACATGCTGCGGACCAAGAATTTCGGGAAAAAGTCCCTCAACGAGATCAAGGAGATTCTCGCCGAGATGGGCCTGAGCCTCGGCATGAAACTGGATCAGCTCCCGCAGGGGACCGGTTCGGAAAAACGAGCGGAGTAGGACGGGAACATGCGACATCGGAAGAGTGGCCGTCAACTCGGTCGAAACACCCATCACCGTCGCGCGTTGTTTCGGAGCCTCGTCACCGCATTGCTGGAACACGAACGGATTGAGACGACTGAAGCCAAAGCCAAAGAACTCCGCATCCTGGCCGAGCGCATGATCTCGTTGGGCAAGGAGGGGAGCCTGCATGCGCGCCGCCGCGCGGCGGCGTATATACGCGCCAAGAGCGTCGTATCCAAGCTCTTCAAGGACTTGGCTGGACGATTCGCCGCGCGCAATGGCGGTTACACCCGCATCATCAAAACGCGGCGTCGGGTGGGGGATGCCGCGCCCATGGCGGTGATCGAATTGGTGACCCGCCCGGTCGACAAGAAAGAGGCGGGCACAGGGCACGCCGCCGATCAGAAAGGCGCGGGCAGGAGCTCCTCGAAGACCGGGTCTGCACCGGCGAAGGCATCCGCTGCCGCGGGTGCATAAGACTCGCAGATCAAACTCATTTCTGCCCGCGTAGGGCCGCTGGCGGCCCACTCTCCGCCTTTACTCCCCGGCGATGGTGTGCTATAGTCCACGGCATGCTGGCAAAGATGACACCATCGACCGTGCGTGTCGCGAGAGCCGCGCTCCTGGGCATGATGCTTGCCCTGCTGGCGGCGATTCTCGTGTTTGTCGCCGCTGGGCCAGCGCGTCGAGTCCAGCAGGCTTCCGTCCCCATCCTGCCGCAGCAGGCGGATGCGGGTCTGCAGGGATTCTCGTTCGCCCAAAGCAAGGGCGGGCTCGTGGACTGGAAGATCCAGGCCCGACAGGCGCAGCTGTTCGAGGCGGACGCCAAGGCAGTGCTCAACGACAATGTACAGGTGACGCTGATGGGGGCCGACGGCGTCACCATGACTGTGACCGGCGATGAGGGTACCATCAACACCGTGTCGAAAGATTTTGTGATCCGCAAGCGTTCCGGCAACCTCGCCTTGATCCTGAACAACGGGTTCACGATCTATACTCGGCGGATCAGGTGGGACAACCAGGCACTTCGGGTCTGGACCGACGCGCCGGTGCGGATCATCGGTCCCCAGCTGGAGATCACGGGCCAGGGAATGGACGCGTTCCTTGCCTCCCGAGAAATGAGAGTCCGTCGCGATGTCCGCGTGGGGATTCACTAACGCGCTTCTCCTCGTGGGCAGCACCATCGTCTCCGCGGCACCACCGTCGGAGCCTTCGCCCACCCCGCCCACTGAAATCATCATCACTTCTGAATCCCTCGTCTTCAGAAACCATGAGAATACGGCGCTCTTCGCGGGAAAGGTAGTGATGACCAAAGGGGACTTCGTGATGCACGCTGACCAGATGGTCGTCCACTTCGACAGCATGCCCCCTGCGTCCTCCGCCCAGAAAAGCAGGAAAGCAGGCACGCCGTCGTCTCCCGCGTCCACCGATCTGCCCACGTTCGGCCATCGAACGGTCAGCGTGATCGACGCGACAGGTAACGTGGTCATGCGACGGGGCGACAAGCGAGCGAAATCGAAGAAGGCGGTCTATCACCAGCAGGATGACACGCTCGTTTTGACTGGCGACCCAGAGGCCTGGGAAGAAGGGTACCGGGTGACCGGCACGAAGATGACCATGTTTCTGAGGGAAGACCGTAGCATCGTCGAGGGGAGTCGGGTCGTCATCAACGATAAGGAACCCAAGCCCCGGTGATGGACGTCATTGGGACCCCAGGGGACGGGAAGAGTCCCTACGTGTTTGAGGCGCAGGGACTCGAAAAGGCTTACCGCGGGCGGCGCGTCGTCAAAGGCGTGAGCCTGGCGCTGCAGGCCGGGGAGATCGTCGGGCTCCTCGGCCCCAACGGGGCAGGGAAGACGACGGTCTTCGACATGATGGTGGGCTTGACACTGCCGGACGAAGGGGCCATCCTCCTGGGCGGTGAGGCGATCACGGACCTGCCCATGTATCAGCGGGCGCGTCGCGGGATCGGCTACTTGCCACAGGAGTCGTCGGTGTTCCGCCGCATGACCGTGGAGCAGAACCTGGTGGCGATTCTCGAATTGCTGGACTTGAGCAAAGACGAGCGTCGAGCGCGGCTGGAGACCGCTCTCAAGGACCTGGGGTTGGACCACATCCGGACGAACAAGGCCTTCACCCTGTCAGGCGGCGAGCGCCGGCGCGTGGAGATCGCCCGCGCACTGGTCATGCGACCGCATTTCCTGATGCTGGATGAACCGTTCGCCGGGATCGATCCCATCGCGGTCGGCGACATCCAAAGCATCGTCCGCCGGCTCAAAGAGTGCGGGATCGGCGTGTTGATCACCGACCACAATGTCCAGCAGACGTTGTCCATTACAGACCGTGCGTACATCATCACCGATGGCGAGATCCTAGAGGAAGGGTCTCCCGCGTATCTCGTGAACAGCCCGCGCGCGCGGGAAGTGTACCTGGGAGAAGGATTTCGCCTGTAGTCGAGGAACGGATTTATGCAGCCGAGACTTGACCTCCGCCTGTCGCAACGGCTGATCATGACGCCGCAATTGCAGCAGGCCATAAAGCTGCTGCAGCTGTCCCGCCTTGAATTGCAGGAAGCCCTCACGCAACAACTCGAAGAAAATCCCCTCCTCGAAGAAGGCAGCCAGGAGCTCGACGACCAGGAATCTGAGGTGAGTACTTCTGATGATGGTCTGGGCACGGGTACGGCCAAGCCGGACGAGGACACTGCAGGAGGAGCCGGCGGAGATGAGACCAGCCGGGAGGAGTTGACGGGAGCGTGGGACGAGTATTTCGATGACGATCGGCGGTGGGGCGACGTCGAAGCGCCGTCCCGCGGGCGTGACGAACTGCCCTCCCTCGAACAAACCATGACCAAAACTGCCTCTCTGGAGGATCACCTCGTGTGGCAATTGGCCCTTGCCCCGCTCGACAGGGCCGAGCAGGACATCGGGCGGAGCATCATCGGCAATCTTGATGAGGATGGCTATCTGCGCACGCCACTGGAAGAACTGGCCTCGGCATCTGGGGTCTCTCTTGCGCAGGCCACGCATGTACTCAAAGTCATCCAGGGCTTTGATCCCGTCGGCGTGGCGGCGCGTGATCTGCCGGAGTGCCTGCTGGCGCAGATCGAGCACTTGGGGCTTGGCGGCTCTCTCGTCGAGGCCATTATCCGTCATCATCTGTCGGAATTGGAGCACAAGCGATACCCGGCGATCGCCAAGGCCCTCGGCGTCCCTGTGGACGCAGTCCTGCACGCCATCAAGATCATCGAGGGACTCGAGCCCAAGCCTGGACGCCCGTTCTTCTCTTCAGACAACCATCCGATCATCCCGGATGTATCCGTCTTCAAGTCCGACGGGCAGTGGGTGGTGAGGCTCAACGACGACGGCATGCCACGGTTCCGGATCAACTCCTATTACCGCAGGTTTTTGACTGGCAAGCGCGATCCTGCGGACGCCACGAGAGCATTCCTGGACGAGAAGCTGCGATCCGCCCAGTGGCTGATTCGGAGCATTGACCAGCGGAACAAAACGATCGTGCGGGTCGTCGAGAGCATCGTCAAGGCCCAGGAGCCGTTCTTCGAGCACGGTATCCAGTACCTCAAGCCGATGGTGCTGCGCGACGTCGCGGAAGACGTCTCCATGCACGAGTCGACCATCAGCCGCGTCACCTCCAACAAATACCTCCATTGCTCACAGGGGATTTACGAGCTCAAGTTTTTCTTCAACACCAGCATCCCGCGGTCCCAGGAAGGGCTGACCGAATTGTCCTCCGTCGCCGTACGTGAGATGATTCGCAAGATGGTGGAAGAGGAAGACCCCAACCGTCCCTTGAAGGATCAAGAGATCGTCGCGCGGCTGAAAGCCCAAAACGTGGTCCTGGCCAGGCGCACCGTTGCCAAGTACCGGATGGAACTCAACATCCCGTCCGCCAGCCGACGTAAGCGCGTCTCCTAGGACAACGCTGGCCAGCTTTACCTGCGTTTCGTTCCCCTGCCACCCACAAGCTCTGCTAGCACTCCCATCCCACACCGCTAGGGGTAGGAGGGCCAGTTCCTTACGTGCGTCGCGTGGTACTCCAGAAGCGGATGCCGAGTGGCAGTCCACAAATCTCCTCTTAAAAAATTCTTGACATCAAAATTATACTAACTATACTTACGACACTTATGTGTCCAATCTATTTTACGAGCCGCGTGTGATGAAGGCCGTTGAGGCGAAGAGGAAAGCGCACAGCGTACGGCCTGCCGGTCGCAAACCTGTCTCACGGCGGTTCTCCACCTTTGAAGTGTGTCACCTGTTTGATATCTCGAAGGCGACACTGTATCGCTGGGAGCGCGAAGGCCTGATTTCAACGCCCCCGCGCGATTGGCGGAATTGGCGACTGTACACGACGACGAATCTCGAAGAGATTAAGCGCATCATTCGTCGGCGCGCATCAAACTAGACGCTGGGACGATAGAAAGGGCGACCGTTGTTTGGATTTGGTTCAAAAGCGTACCTGCTGGGGTTGGACATCGGATCTGGGTCCATCAAGATGTTGCAACTCAAGGAGTCCAAGGGAAAGCTGAAGGTGGAGCGGTTCGGCACGAAGCCGCTTCCAGCCGAAATGATCGTCGACGGATCGATCATGGACGGCCTGGGAGTCGTGACGGCCATCAAGGAACTCGCCGCCGAGCAGAAACTCAAGAACAAGAACGTCGCCTTGTCGATCTCCGGGACGTCCGTGATCGTGAAGAAAATCACTCTCCCACCGATGCCAGCAGCGGAGTTGGACAAGCAAATCAAGTTCGAAGCGGAGCAATACATCCCCTTCGATATCAATGACGTCTATCTGGATTTCCATATCCTCTCGAAGGAAGAGCAATCCTCCGCCGCGCAGGGCGAGATGGAAGTCCTGCTGGTCGCTGCCAAGAAAGATAAGTTGAACGATTACGCCAACGCGGTGCGCGAGGCCGGCTTGACGCCCAAGGTGGTTGACGTTGACGCGTTCGCCGTTGAGAACATGTACTGCGTGAATTACGACGTGTCACCGGCTGAACTGACCGCGATAGTGAACATCGGTGCCAGCGTCATGAATATTAATATCCTGAAGGGCGGGGTCTCCGCGTTCACCCGTGACATCACGATCGGCGGCAACCGGTACTCGGAGCGGATCCAACAGGATCTGGGGTTGAGTCTGGAAGATGCTGAGGCGGCGAAGAAAGGCCAGTTGCCGGATGTCAACGCCAACGCGCTGCACCAGGCGGTCGCCGCAGTCGATGAGGAGATATCGACGGAGATCGGTCGTTCCTTCGATTATTTCCGGACGACTTCCCCGGACGAAGACATCGCGCGCATCATCCTGTGCGGCGGGTGTTCCAAGATCAAGAGTCTGCCGGTCAAGATTTCAGAACAATTAGGAATCGAAACGTCTGTGGCCAATCCGTTCAAGAAACTGGATACGACAGCCTTAAAGAAGAGTCCCGAAGTCATCGCGCGGGGCGCGCCGGAGGCAGCCGTCGTCGTCGGCCTCGCCTTGCGGCGGGAGGGTGACCGATGATCAAGATCAATCTCCTCCCGGCCAAGCGAGCTGCCCAAAAGGCAAAGGCTCCTGCCGATACGGCGGTGTTCCAGTTAGTGGTCGGCTTGGGGGTCGTGCTCATCTTTATCGGGGCTTGCGGGTATCGCTGGCAGATGCTAGTCGATGAGGTCGCGCAGCAGACCCAAATCAAGGAGAGCAAGACGAAGGAGCTCGAGGCGCTCAAGAAGAAGGTCCAGGAGGTCGAGGAATACGAGAAAAACATGCGGTTGTTGCAGGATAAGAACCGCATCATCGAGCAACTTCGCAAGGATCAAGGCGGGCCGGTCCGGCTCCTTGACTATATCAGCCAGAGCTTGGACCCGTTGAAGGTCTGGCTAACCAACGTCGAAGGTGACACGCAGGTGTCACTCAGCGGCAAGGCGTTGACGAATGACGATATCGTGGAGTTCGTCAGGAACCTACAGAAGAGTGGGTACTTTACCGGAGTAATGCTGGAGGAGAGCCGTCAAACGGCAGAAGAAAGCCTGATCATCTACTCGTTCAAACTTAAGATGGCGGCAAAGGGCTGACGCATGGCGATGAAAGCTCCAGATCTCGCGGCCTTCAAGGCCGTCCCGATGCAGCAGAAAGTCGCCGTGTTGGTCCTGGTCTTGGTCGGGATCGGCGTCGGGTTCTATTTCTATATCGAAGATCCGCTCCAGACAAACATCACCACCTTGAAGACCGAGATTGCCAAACTCGATACGGAAATCAACACCAACAAGGCCAGGATAGCGAAGCTCGAGGAGCTCAAGCAATTGAATGCAGAATTGCAACGCCAGCTCGCCAAGAACCTGGAGTACCTGCCCCCTGAGGAGGAGGCCGTGACACTGCTCAAGCAACTCTCCGACCTCGGGATACGCATCGGTCTGGACCTCAAGCTCTGGCGGCCGGGCGCCCGTGTGGAGGATTCATCCAAGCTTTTTGTCCGGCTTCCCGTGGATGTCGAGATGAGCGGCGGATACCACACCTTGGCGCTCTTCTTTGACCGGATCGGCAAACTCCCCCGTATCATCAACGTCAACAAAATCAAAATGGGAGGCGGGAAGGAAGAACGGGGCCGTGTGTCCGTCCAGACGTCGTTCCAGATCACGGCCTTCGCGTCCTCATCAGCGTCCACAGCGCCCGCACCCGGAGGGGCCAAGCCGGTAGGGAAGTGAGACAGCGGGAAGACACCATGAGAACGGTTGCCCTATATGTTGTCGGTTTGACGGCCGTCTTGCTGTTGGGCGTAGGAAATGCGCTCGCGGAACCGACTACCAAGCAGACACTGGTGGCCATGAGCCTGTTGACCGGGGAAGATCAAGAGCCTCCGGTAACGCCGCCCCCGAAGCCTAAGGCGCCACCTCCAGGCAGTACCGGGCAGGCTCCGGCACAGCCCGCCACGCCTGCTGTGCCGGCCAAGCCAGGCATGCCTGCTCCTGCAGCCGGCACACCTGCACCGCCCCCCGCAGCACCTGCTGCTCCACAAGCTGGCGCGAAGCCTCCCGCTGCTGCGCCTCCGCCTGCGGCGACCCCACCGGCTGCCCCTGCTGCAGCCGCGGGACCCAAGGAACCGCCAAAACCGGCTCCGGCGGCGCCTCCGCCAGCGCTGACAACGACGCCTGGAGCGTCCGTCCCCTCGGCAGCCCTCATTGAAGGCTATTCCTATGATCCGAAAAGCCGGCGCGATCCGTTCCAGTCGCTCACGAAAATAATCAAAAGTGCCTCCTTGCAGTCACAGATGCCTCCTCTGCAACGTGCCCAGATCAGCGACATGAAACTCCTTGGCATCATGTGGGGTGGGTACGGCTACTACGGACTGATCCAGACCCCAGACGGCAAGGGATACACGGTGAAAGAAGGCGTGTTGCTGGGCACCAACAACGGGGTCATCAAAACGATTACCGATAAAGCGATCATCGTGTCGGAACCCACCATCGATATCGCAGGAAGAAAAAGCACGAAGGAGGTCGAAATCCTTCTCCGTCCCAGAGAGGTGACCGAATGAAAACTCAATTGACCAGCCTGGGGGTCCTCGCGGCAGGAGTTGTGATTCTAGGAGCCCTGCAGGCCTGCGCCCCGACCGAGCCGATGCTGGAGCCGACCGTCGGGGAGACTACGCCCACGCGCAGTGCAGAAGCGCCGGTGCGAGAGATGGCACCACCTCCTGCTGACGTGTCGAAGTCGGCGCCCGAATCTCCGGCAGTGCAGCCCGCCGTCGAGGCCGTCCCGTCTTCTCTCATCGCCGCTGGGACAAGCAGCGGCCAACCGCTGCCGCCCGCAACATCCATGACGGACCTCACCGTGCAGCGTACCAAGGACCGCGTGGTAGTGCTCATTACCGGAGACGGTGACCTGACATACAACGTCACGAAGCTGAGCGGGAATCGGCTCGTGATTGACTTCATGAATGTCGTCAACGGCACCAAACGTAAGGCCGTCCCGGTGGGACACCAATTCATACGGCAGATCCGGATTGGCATACACCAGTTCCCGCAGGCTAAAGTACGGCTGGTGCTCGATCTGGGACGGACAGTTCCCTATACCGTCGAGAAGACCGGTGCGCAGCTTCGGGTCACGCTGTCGGAACAGGCCCTGGCGATGCCGGCTCCTCAAGGAACGCAAATAACGACTCGTTCCGCTTCTGCACCGGCCGAAGTGGGTGCGGGAGGGGTGTCTGCGGGGCCCCCTCCCGCGACGAACGTCGCGAGCGTGAGCCCGCGGCGCAGCGTGCCGATGCCGGTGCCGGATCGACTCAAATTCCTCGGTCCCATGACGCTGCTGGCGCAACTGAGATCGGGTCAACAGTCAGAGACGGCCATGCTGGGCGGCACCGAGCGATTCGCTGGGAAGCGCATTTCCTTGGACTTCCAGGACGCAGAGATCAGCAGCGTGCTCCGCCTGATCGCCGACGTCAGCGGCCTCAACATGGTCGTCGGGGAAGCGGTCAAGGCGAAGGTGACGCTGAAACTGTTGAACGTGCCATGGGATCAGGCGCTCGACCTGATTCTCAAGCTGAACAACCTGGGGCAGATTCGCGAAGGGAACATCCTGTGGATCGACACCCTGGCCAACATCACCAAGCTCCGGGATGACGCCGTCAAGGCAAAAGAAGCGACGCTTAAAGCCGAAGAGCTCGTGACGCGCATCATCTACCTCAATTACAGCGACGCGGGCAAGTCCATCGATGTCGCGAAAAGCAATCTCAGCCCCAGAGGGGAGATCAAGGTCGATGCCCGGACCAACTCGCTCGTCGTCCGGGACATCCCGGATAATCTCAGCAGGGTCGAGAAGGTCATCCGTGATCTCGACCAGCGGACGCCGCAGGTCCAGATCGAGGCGCGGATCGTCCAAGCCAGTAAATCCTTTGCGCGCGGGCTCGGGATCCAGTGGGGACTCAGTTCTATAGACGCACGTCCGGGGGCAACTGGTACGACAGCACCGATCACCGTCAACGTTGGCGCATCCGGCGCCACCTTTGGTACGCAAACGAACAACTTCCTGGTGAACCTCCCGGCCGCAAACACAGGCTTAAGTAGCCTTCCCACCGTCGGTCTCCTCATCGGTAGGTTCTTGGGGACTTCCGCAACACTCGATCTGCGGCTGTCAGCTGGGGAAGCCCTGGGCCAGACCAAACTCGTCTCCGCACCCAAGATCATCACACTGGACAACAAGCCGGCCAAGATTGAACAGGGCAGCCAGGTTCCCTTCCAAACCACCTCGCTGCAGGGGACGCAGACCACGTTTGTGGATGCAACGCTGACCCTGAACGTGACGCCGCATGTGATTCCCCATGCCAATACGGTCCGTCTCGAGATCAAGGCGACGAAGAATTCTATCGGGCCTTCCGTCTCCACTGCGGGGCCGACTATTGACAAGAAAGAGGCGACGACCGAGATTCTCCTCCTGGACGGCGAGACGACGGTGCTGGGCGGAATCTTCGAAGAAACTCGCAGCGACTCGATGCAAGGCGTCCCGTGGTTCAACCGCATCCCTTTCCTCGGCTGGCTGTTCAAAAACGAGTCAGTAACCGTCGCCACGACGGAGTTGCTGGTCTTCGTTACCCCGACGATCATCAAGGAGTAGCGCAAGGACGATTCCCTCATGCTCCGGTACCTGAACGGGGGAGAATCCCACGGGAAGGGTGTGATCGCCATCCTGGAAGGGATGCCCTCGGGCTTGCCTCTCACCGCCGACGACATCAATCGGGACCTCGCCAGACGTCAGAAAGGCTACGGCCGCGGCGGTCGCATGCGGATCGAGCAGGACCGCGTCGAGTTCCTCTCGGGCGTCCGCAAAGGGTTCACCCTCGGCACCCCCATCACGCTGCATGTCGCCAATCGGGACTGGGAGAACTGGAAAGAGATCATGGCTCCGGAGCCGGGGCCCCCGGTCACGGAAAAAGTCGTCACCTGTCCACGGCCCGGCCATGCCGATCTGGTCGGGGCCATCAAGTACAGCCATCGCGACATCCGGAACGTGCTGGAAAAGGCCAGCGCGCGGGAAACGGCAATCAGGGTGGCGGTCGGTGGCGTCGCCAAACGGCTGCTGGCCGAATTCGGGATCCAGGTGTATAGTTACACGCTGGAAATCGGCGGGGTGAGGGCGTCGCTGGCAGGCTTGCCGACGGAACAGGCGTTTCGCCAGGCGGAGGAGTCGGAAGTCCGGTGCCCCGACCCGGAAAGCTCAACCAAAATGGTCGAGCGGATCCGGGAGGCGAAGCATAAGGGAGACACGCTCGGCGGTGTCTTCGAAGTGGTCGTGACCAATCCCCCGATCGGGCTCGGGAGCTATGCCCAGTGGGATCGCCGCCTCACGGCCCGGCTGGCCATGGCGCTCATGAGCATCCAGGCCATGAAAGGGGTGGAAGTGGGGATGGGCTTCGAGGCGGCACGCCGGTTCGGTTCTGAAGTGCATGACGAGATCTTCTACGACCAGAAGACCGGGTTCATTCGCGGCTCGAACAATGCCGGGGGACTGGAAGGCGGGATCACCACCGGCCAGCCCATCGTCCTGCGGACCGCGATGAAACCGATCTCTACGCTGTATACGCCCAAGAAGAGCGTGGACATCCTGACGAAAGAGCCCCTCGAAGCCACCATCGAGCGTTCCGACATCTGCACGGTCCCGGCTGCTGGCGTGGTGGGAGAGGCGGTGGTGGCGTACGAGATGGCCGCCGCCATGGTGGAGAAGTTCGGTGGGGACACTCTCGTAGAAATGCGGCGGAACTTCGACGCCTACCAAGCGTACGTCAAGGACTTCTAAGCGACCATCAGTCCCTCCGAAAGCCATCGGGCAATGACTACCCACCGAGACGAGACGGACTGTACGCCCGCAGTCTGTGACCGAATCCGAGTGGACTTAGGGGAACGCGGCTACGAGGTCGTGGTCCATGACGGACTGCTCGATCGTGTCGGGGAGTTCCTCGCGCCGTTTAAGCTGGGGCCCGAAACGGTCGTCGTGACGAACCCCGTGGTCAAGCAGCATTACGGAACCCGCGTCGTCCGCAGCTTGCGAGCGGTCGGCTTGAACCCGACGGTGCTGGCTCTCCCTGACGGCGAGCGGACCAAGTCGCTCAGGTGGGTCGCGTGGGTCCTCAACGAACTCCTCCGGCGCCGCTACGAACGCAAGGCTTGGCTGGTTGCGCTGGGAGGAGGTGTGATTGGCGATTTTGCTGGGTTCGCCGCTTCGATCTATCTGAGGGGCATCCCCTTCGTGCAGGTGCCGACGACGTTGGTCGCTCAGGTGGACGCCAGCATCGGCGGCAAGACGGGCGTCAACCACCTGTTGGGGAAAAATCTGATCGGGACGTTCTTTCAGCCCAAGCTGGTTCTCATCGACCCAGGCGCTCTCCGGACGTTACCCCAGCGTGAATTCCGAGCAGGCCTGGCGGAAGTCATCAAATACGGGGTGATCGCGGACGCCGAGTTCTTCGAGTTTCTGGAACGGGACATGGACCAGATCCTCAAGCTGGAAACTGCCGCGCTTCACCGGGTCATCCGGACCTCCTGCGCCATCAAGGCCGCGGTGGTCTCAGAGGATGAACGGGAAAGCGATCGCCGGCGTATCCTCAATTTCGGGCACACGGTCGGCCACGCCCTGGAGACCCTGGGTGGCTATCGTCGGTACAAGCATGGGGAGGCCGTCGCCATCGGCATGGTCGTCGCCGCCCGCTTGGCCGAACGCCTGGGACTGGCGGACGCCAGTGTGGGCGCGAGGATTCGCGCTCTCGTCGAGCGGACCAGGCTTCCAGCTGATCTTCCACCGCGCTCCGTGTCCGCCCTGATCCGGGCCATGCGGCAGGACAAGAAAGTCCAGGACAGGCGGATCCACTTCGTGTTGCCGGACCGGATCGGGCACGCCGTCGTCCGTCCGGTCGAAGAGCCGGAGATCCGCCAGGTTCTGACCTCCAACCAGCCTAGCGCCTGATCCCTCCCTGTGCTATAGTCCCGTACCCGAACGGAGCCGCACCAGCATGAAGCAGCACGGTGAAGCCTCCATGGCCGCCCTTCAGCGGGCCCTCCGCGAGAAGACACGAGAAGCGGAAATCCTCCATAAAATCAGCGATACGGTCAGCGGCAACCTGGATCTTGATGCCGTCCTGCATGACATCGTGGACATCGCCGTCGAAGTCACGAAGGCGGATTCCTGCCTCATCTACCTGCTGAACTCGCACCGAGACGAGCTCGTGCTCAGAGCCTCCAAGAACCCCCACCCCAAGTTGATCGGCCGTATCCGGTTGAGTCTGGGTGAGGGAATCACCGGCTGGGTGGCCCAGCAAGGCCGGGCCGTGGCCATCGCCAGCAACGCCAGCGATGACCCCCGGTTCAAGTTCTTCCATAATCTGCCCGAGGACCGCCACCAGGCGTTTCTCTCCGTGCCCATCATGGCCAAGCGGGAGGTGATCGGCGTCATCAACGTCCAGCACAAACACCCTCACCGGTATCGCGCCCATGAGGTCGCGCTCATGACCACGATGGGACGGCAAGTGGGCGGAGCCCTTGAGACCGCCAGGCTCCACGCCGAAATCACCAAGAAGGCCCGCCAAGTCGAGACCCTGTCCCAGGTCAGCGCGACGATCACGTCCGGCCGCCTGCTGGAAGAGATCCTGCACCTGCTAGTCACCATGACGGCGGAGATGATGGGCTCAACCATCTGCTCGATCATGCTGCTGGATCCGGAACGGGAGGAGTTGCGCATCGCGGCCACGCAGAGCCTGAGCGAGAGCTATCGGCGGAAGCCGAACCTCAAAGTCGGGCAAAGCATCAGCGGGCAGGCGCTCAAGGAGCGCCGGCCGATTGCGGTCCTCGATGTCACCAAGGATCCCGGCTACATGTATCCTGACCTGGCTCGCAAAGAAGGACTGTGCTCGCTCCTGTCGGTCCCGATGCTGGTGAAGGACAAACCGATCGGGGTGATCAATAGCTACACGTCGCACGAGCACTTGTTTTCGGCCGAAGAGAGCAAGGTGCTCCAAGCAGTGGCCAGCCAAGCAGCGATCGCGATCGAAAACACGACCCTGATGGAAAAATCCTTTGAAATGCAGGAGGCCCTGGAGGTGCGCAAGCTGGTGGAGCGGGCCAAGGGGCAGCTCATGCGGAGCAAGCAGATTACTGAGGAGGGGGCCTTCCGGATCATACAACGCCAGAGTATGGACACCCGGCGGTCCATGCGGGAGATCGCGGAGGCCATTCTCCTGGCAGGGGAACTCGACAAACGGGTCTCCATAAAATAGCCTTGACAGCCCCAACAGGCTTCTGCTATAAGACCCACCCATAGCACGACGATGTGCTAGACGACGACGGCGTCTTTCCCCGTGAGGCCGAAGGGGACGGCGCCTTTTTTGTTTGTCGGACAATGACGTCCTCCAGCCGTACCTTCATCATGGGCTCCGGCTTGAGGACGCTTTCTTTTTGATCGTAAAGGGATAGGGATGCGACTCTTACGGATCGCACTTGCTCAGGTAAACACGACCGTCGGTGACCTTGATGGCAATGCTGCTCTGGTGCTCAAAGGGCTCGAAGCGGCCCGCGAGGCGCAGGCCGATCTGGTGGTGTTTCCGGAATTGACCATCACGGGTTACCCTCCGGAAGACCTTCTGCTGCGTCCCCAGTTCATCACCGACAACCTCGCGGTGCTACAGCGGACTGTCCGAAAGGTGAAAGGGATCGCCGCCGTGATCGGCTTTGTGGATCGCCACGATGATATCTTCAACGCCGCTGCATTCGTGGCGAATGGCCGGATCGTGGCCACTCAGCACAAGAGCCACTTACCGAACTATGGGGTGTTCGATGAGAACCGCTATTTCCAGGCCGGCACGCGTTCCGTGACGGTGGTGCTCAACGGGATCACCATCGGCTTCAACATCTGCGAGGACATCTGGTTTCCCGAAGGCCCCACGCGGGCGCAATCACTCGTCGGAGACGCGGAAGTCGTCGTCAACATCAGCGCCTCGCCCTACCATCGAGGCAAACTCCGGTTCCGGGAAGAAATGCTGGCCACGCGCGCCATGGACAACCTTGTGGCGGTGGCCTACGTCAACCAGGTCGGCGGCCAGGACGAACTGGTCTTTGACGGCAACAGTCTCATCGTGGATCAGAGCGGCTGCACCGTGGCCCGAGGACGGGCGTTTGAGGAAGATCTCGTAGTGGCCGACGTCGATGCCGACGCCGTCGCGCGGACCCGTGTACACGACACGCGGCGCCGGCGCGCGCGCCGAGTGCTCGAACAGAGAGGCGTCTCGGTGGATCGAGTCGTCCTCTCCTCCCGTTACCGCCCGACGCATCGTCGCCCTGCCCATGGGGGCCTGCCGGGTGTTCCCTCCCCGCAGGATGAAGTCTACCGGGCTCTGGTGTTGGGCATCAACGATTACGCCCGCAAAAACGGGTTCGAGAAGGTGGCATTGGGGCTGAGCGGGGGCATCGATTCGTCCTTGAGCGCAGTTCTGGCCGTGGATGCGCTGGGCGTGCGCGATGTCGTCGGCGTCTTCATGCCGTCCCCGTACTCTTCGGACGAGAGCCGCGAGGATGCGCAGACGCTGGCTCGGAACCTGGGCATCCGATTCCTGACCCTGCCGATCACGCCCATCTTCCGGGCGTATGCCGCCGTCTTGGCGCCAGTTTTCAAGGGGCGGCAGCCGGACGTGACCGAGGAAAATCTCCAGGCCCGGATCCGCGGAAACCTCCTGATGGCGCTCTCCAACAAGTACGGGTGGCTCGTCCTGACGACCGGGAACAAGAGCGAGATGAGCGTCGGCTACACGACGTTGTACGGCGATATGGCTGGCGGGTTCGCGGCCATCAAGGACGTGCCGAAGACGCTGGTGTATGAGCTGGCCCGATGGCGAAACGCGCGGGAGGCTGATCCCGTCAGTCCCAAGCGCGTAGTCACCCGGCCGCCAACTGCCGAACTGCGACCCAACCAGACGGATCAGGATTTCCTTCCTCCCTACGAAGTGCTCGACCCCATCATGCGTGGATACGTGGAGGAAGACCAGAGCCTCGCCGACCTGGTCGCCGCCGGCTTCGATCGTCGCACGGTGGAGCACGTCGTCGCGCTCGTGGACCGCAGCGAATACAAGCGCCGTCAATCGCCGCCTGGGGTGAAGATCACGCACCGGGCGTTGGGGAAGGATCGGCGAATGCCGATCACGAACCGGTATCGGAGTCATTGAACGCAGGTTCCTACACGATGATGTGTAGCGGGGGACGATGGTGTCGCCGTTAACAATCAGTCAGGCAGGTTTGCTGAATAAACCAAGGAGACGGCACAGCCATGAAACAGCTCGGACGCATCATCATTCCCATCGTGTTCTTATCTTTCCTCGTGGCAGGAACGGTCTTTGCGACTCCTTCCACGACCTATTGGACGCCAGCCACCTCCGACGTCCAGCCCTACAACGTCTGGCATATCGGGGTGGATAACTATTTTCGGCTGTCGCGCACGCAGGAAGAACAAGCCAACAGCCAATTCGATTCGTTTCCAACCGATGTCGGCTTGACGGTCGGGGCCTTACCCTTCCAGAAGCTGAACCTGGAAGTCGGAATTGACGGGCTGTTTCCAGGCACACGCATTAACCCGGCAATTCGGTCCATTGG
>JAXIOW010000193.1:0-12900 GCA_045403215.1 Nitrospirales bacterium
ATACCTATGACCAACAGCACACTGAGAATCGTGACGCTGATTAGGTTTCCTTTCATGGTGTTGCCTCCTTATCTGCCGTTCGCTGGCGGCTCACCAACTGCGCGGAACCCGGACCGGGCCTTGCCGGTCATCGGGCACACGCCTTGTGCCTGAGCAAGGAAAGTGCCGACTGGTTTAGAGATCGCCGAAAACGTTTTTTTCACGAATTTTAAAGGAGTTGTAGCCCGTGAATTTACCGGCAAAAAGAGGTCAGAATTGGAGGGAGCAGCATTCAGTATTTTTACGCAGCACGGGCTGATCCAAACGATTTGCATTGATTTACAAGGTATTGGCCGTGTATGGATTCTCCTACAGTAGCGAAACTAACCGTGCGGCCCGCCACGCACAGCGCGTGACGGTTGCGAAGCGCTCAGGAAGGTTTTCGGTGAAGCTCTCGATCTTCTGGCGATTGGCGTTGAGCTCGCTGGCCATCATCTTCGTGGTGGCGGGAGTGAACTTCTACGCCTTGAGCCAGCTCCGGCAACTTACCGCCTTGGGCACGGAACTGGTCTCCTACCACTATCCGTCCATCGACACGGCCAAGCGGCTCCTTGCCAAACTCTACACCCAGCTGGGGAGCGAGAAAAAGTACCTGGCGGTCCGAGACCAGGCGTTCGTGAGGGACTTCTCTGAAGAGGCCGCCGAGTTCCACCAAATCCTGACGACGCTGTGGGAGCGGGAATCCTCGCCCGAAGGCCAGAAGTTGATGAAGGATGTTGATCGCCTGCACCAGGAATACCTGGACCTCTTCCGCGGAGAGACGGATCTCCATGCCAAGCCGACTGCCGGGTATGAGGGTCGGCGTGACGCCCTCATCGCCCGGATGAGCGACGCCCTGGACGCGTACGTCAACCTCCACGAGACCAGGGCGAACGAGCTCGTCATCGACTCCCGCGCGCGGTCGGCCCGCGCCGAGGTCATCACCCAGCAACTCGTCATCGCCGTCGTCCTCCTCGGATTGGGCTTGGCCGGGCTCGCGACCTACAGCATCCTGCATCCGTTGCGCCGGGTGCAGGAGCACATCCGGCGGATCGGCCAAGGGACGTTCGGACAGTCCGTGAACGTCGAAGCGCCCAGCGACCTGCGCGAACTGGTCGACGCGGTGAATTGGATGGGCAAGAAGCTCCAGGAACTGGACGATATGAAGGCCGAGTTCCTGGCCCACGTCTCCCACGAGCTGCGTACCCCGCTGGCCTCCATCCGTGAAGGCACGCAACTGCTGATGGACGAGATTCCCGGTCCCTTGAGCAGGGAGCAGCGTGAGACCCTGCGGATCATCAAGGACAGCAGCGAGCGGCTGATCCGCCTGATCTCCACGCTGCTCGATCTCTCGAAGATGGCAGCCGGGATGATGGACTATCAGATCGGGCCCACCGACCTCCTGCGCCTGGCGGAGACCTCGGTGGACAAAGTTCGGCTCCTGGCCGAAGGCAAACACATTCAGATCCTGACCGAGGCACCGCCCGGACGGGTGTGGGTGCCGGCCGACGGCGCCCGGATCGAACAGGTCCTGGACAACCTGCTCTCCAACGCCCTCAAGTTCAGCCCGGAAGGCTCAACCGTGAATATCCGCCTGCACCTGGATGTCAAGGCGGGAGTTGCCCGCGTGTCGGTGGCGGACACGGGGCCTGGCATTCCGCCAGAAGACTTGCCGCATATTTTTGAACGCTTCTACCAGGGGCGTGCGTACACGAAGAATACCCTGGCCGGCAGCGGCCTGGGGCTCGCGCTGGCCAAGAAAGTCGTCGAGGTGCATGGGGGACGGATCTGGGTCGAAAGCGACTTGGGCAAAGGGACGACGGTCCACTTCACCCTGCCTCTGGCCCGGAGAAGCAGTTCCGCATGAACCCGACGACACGCGTCTCCAGTGGGCTCTTGCTGGTGTTGGTGCTCACCGTGCACGCCTGCGTTTCTCTGCGCAGCGGCCCCTACTCCTCGTCGCCTCTCTTCACGCCCCATGGTCGGCAAGTCGCGCACTATCAGGCCCTCGCCCGCGAGCAGGACCAGTTGCTCGACACCTGTGCGGAGACCCGCACCTGCGATCGCGCGCACTTCACCCGCGCGCTGCTAGCCCTCTACGAAAGCCAGTTGGTCGCCGCCAAACATTTCCAGGACGTCATCGACGCGGCGCCGAAAAGTCAACTGGCCTCCTCGAGCCAGTTCTGGCTCCAGCTCTTGCAAAACCCTCCATCCATTCTCGCACGGCAAAGCCAGTTCGCCGAGGCCACGCAACGCCTGGTCCGCGACCTGCTGGAGTTGGAGACCACGTCGGCACAGGTCATGCAACGTGAGGTCAAGGCGCGGGACAAGAAAGTGGAAGAGTTAACCACACAACTTGAAGCCCTGAAGCGGATCGATCAGGAAATGAAGGAGATGACGCGGCCGGTGAAGCCGCCCCTCAAGACCCCCCCGCCGGTCGACAAAGGTAATCAACCTTGAGGGCCCGATGTTGAAAGAACGCATCCTAGTCGTGGACGATGACGAGGGCCTGTTGCGGCTCCTCACAATGCGGCTGTCGGCCATGGGCTTCGACGTGACCACGTGCACGACCGGCGAAGAGGCCCTCGCCGTCGCCAAGCGCGAGGTCTTCAACCTGGCCCTCACCGACTTGCGCCTGCCGGACCGGGACGGGCTGTCGGTCCTGGAAGAGCTGCGGCTCATCCACCCGGATCTGCCAGTGCTGCTCCTGACCGCGCACGGCAGCATCCCCAACGCCGTCGAGGCCATGCAGAGGGGCGCCTTCGGCTACCTCACGAAGCCGTTCGACGACAAAGAGCTCAAGGCCACGATTGAGAAGGCCCTCGCGCAGCAGCGGATGAGCCGCGAGATCCAGCGGCTCAAGCTGCTGGTCAAAGAGCTCTACGGCTTGGAGAACGTCGCCGCCCGAAGTCCCAAGATGCAGGCCCTGTTGGAGCAGGTCTCCCGCGTCGCCGAGAGCGACGCCACGATCTGCATTTCCGGCGAGACCGGCACCGGCAAGGAAGTCATCGCCCGCGTCATTCACTGCAACAGCGGACGGGCGCGGGGCCCCTTCATTGCGGTCAACTGCGGCGCGATCCCGGAAAGCCTCTTTGAGAGCGAACTCTTCGGCCATGTCAAGGGGGCCTTCACCAGCGCCCAGTCCTCGAAACGCGGGCTCGTCCAGACCGCCGAGGGAGGGACGCTCTTCCTCGACGAGATCGGCGAGATGCCGCTGAACCTGCAGGTCAAGCTCCTGCGCGCCATTCAGGAGCGCGAAGTGCAGGCAGTGGGCGCCGAGCGCCCCACCAAGGTGAACGTTCGCATCATCACCTCGACGAACAAAGATCTGGGCGCGGCGGTCCGCGCCGGGACATTCCGCGAGGACCTCTACTACCGGATTCAGGTCTTCCCGATCACGATCCCCCCGCTCCGCGAACGGCGGGACGACATCCCCTTGCTGGCCCAGCACTTCCTGCAACAAAGCGCCAAGCGGATGCACAAAGAGATCCGGGGGTTTCTCCCCGCAGCCATGCAGAAGCTGATGCTCTACTCCTGGCCCGGCAACGTCCGCGAACTGGAGAATACGATCGAAAAAGTGGTCGTCCTCTCCAGCCAAGATATGATCACGCCCGACCTGCTCCCGACCAGCACCGAGTCCACTGAAGGCCAGGTGAAAGCGTTGACGGCAGCCAAGGAGGAGTTCGAGCGGAACTACCTGAAGGAGATGTTGCAGATCACCGGCGGCAACATTTCACGCGCCGCCCAGATCGCGGGCCGCTATCGCGCCGACTTCTATAAGCTGCTCAAGAAGCACGGGCTCCACCCTGGAGACGCCAAGGAGGAGAAAGACACAGACTCCGCTGAATCGACGTAACGGAAGGCGTGTTCCTAACATACCGCCTGGATCGGTTTAGGGGGGCAGGTCATCGACTCCTTCAGTTCCTGAATGGCCCGCGCGACGTCCCCCTCCGTCGATCCGAACCGGTCCCCCATCACCTTGATGGCCTGTTTAATCGCTGTCGTCATCTTCGCCATTTGCTCCTCGGGTGTCATTGAATGTCTCCTTTCGGTTGCCGGCCGTCTCTCCCTTATTTGCCACCGCGCAGGTCAGGATCAGCATGGAGGGACCGGCGGCGCTACACCAGCGTGGGCGTACCTTCTGGGCTTCGCAGCCCTTCATACCACCCGGTCCACCTTGCATACCACCGATCAGCCCACTTGCTGACCTCTCCCTTCATCTCGCCGTAACGCTTTTCAATTGCGCCGTTGAACTTGTCCAAATCGCCATCAATCTGCCGGAGATCATCATCCGTGAGCTTTCCCCAGTGCTTTTTAACATGTTCCTCGAGTTGGTGCCAACTCTGTTTGAATTGCTCGTGGTTCATGACGCCCTCCTTTGTTTTCTCAAGCTAGACAATCCTGTCGCGGTGATCACCACAAACCAGCCTCCGACCACTATCACCGGTGCGATGTCCTACAGGAGGCGTTGTGTTGCTTGGTCTCCACGACCAAGGCGCATTGAAGTTTCGCGTTCGCGGCTGCCTGATCCTGCTCCATCCTGTGTCTCGACGACTTGCTGATCTTCTGTATGGACAACTGGCCGACACGCTGACGATAGGCATACAGCGCATGGAGCAGGCTGCAAACGGTTTTTTCGTCTTTGCCCGATAAAGCCGCCACCTTCTCCACATGCGCACGAACAGCCGGGAACGACTGCGTGGTCTCACCCCCAGCCAGCGTGGCCTCGTAGGCCGCAAGCTGAGCCTCTTTCCCCTCTGTGTCCATGTCTATCAACGGTTGCAATGCGGCAAGA
Organism: Nitrospirales bacterium; assembly: GCA_045403215.1. GTDB lineage: Bacteria > Nitrospirota > Nitrospiria > Nitrospirales > NS-4 > NS-12. Next base: position 4,814 of record JAXIOW010000193.1, read on the forward strand.
TATGTGAACAGACCGACGCCGGCCTCGGCAGCCTCATGGCTTACGTCCAAGTCAGGCAGCCACAGCCCCCATGGCGTACCGAGCCGGTAGATCCGCTTGACCGCCTCAGGGTCCAGCTTCGCCTGTTGGGCCAGAAACTGGAAGAAGCCGGAGGGGGTCAGCAACTCGCTCAATTCAGTCGCGTTCATACTAGGTCCTCGGCGGGGACTGGGGAGGGTGCTGGCGCGGAAGCTGCTGGAGGTGATGCCGGATTAGTGGTGCTCTCTGAGTTGCTCTCCGCGGTCGTCTGCTTGAGTTTGTCCGAATAGTCCGTGATGTACCAACCGGACCCCTTGAACATGATCGCCGACGCCGAAATCAGCTTAGAGACCGGCTTGGCGCAGGTTTGACACGCGGTAATGGGGCGATCGCTGAATTTTTGGGTCACTTCAAAGCGGTGGCCTGCCTCACACCCGTATTCATAGACCGGCATCGTTCCTACTCCCCGTATGCTGATGGCCTTCCCTTCCGGATCTCTCTTTCCGCCTTCAGCCAATTATCCATGTCATTTCCGTTCACGCAGCCCCCTTTTTCATAGAGTTGGTAAGCCCGCCAGGCAATCTTCTCCTGTAGATCATTGGGGGATGACACTGACTGCGCCAGAACTTGCTGCTTTTTCTCTCTCCCTAACCGCAACATACTTTGCCTCCTTACAAGTAAATCAGCCGACCCGAACCTTCTTCATGGCGTCTTTGCCCGCTTCGAAGGCAGCGGTCAGGTCTGACTTCTTCTCTTTGATGAACTGCTTGCCCTGTTCGATGGTCGTATCCAGCGTAGCCCTGACCTCGTTAGCCTTCTCCCGCATATCTTCCTCGGCCTTCTCAGCATAGGTCTTGAGCTGTCTCCTGGTTACTGCCCCAGACTGGGGAGCCAACAGTAATGCCGCCCCCATGCCGATTATGGCCCCCGCTAAAAAGGCAAACCCCACCGACCCTGCCCAATATCCGTTGTCTTCTGCCGCCATTGGATGACTCTCCTTTATGATGTGACTCTGCTTTCGGTTTGAAACTCCATTTGTCAGGCCGCTCGAAAGACTGCGAGTAAATCACTCAAGGCCATGGTCTTGTTTTTCAGCAGGACCCGCTCCGCTTTCAATGCATCAATCGCGGCCGTCTTTCCGGATCCGTCCGTGAGGTACGCCGCTGCGAGCGAGAGTGCCCGATCACACTCCTGCTCGATCTTATGCTGGACCACCCGGTTCACCGAGAGAATCCCCATCATCTCGGTTCGTGTTGACAAGAGATGCGACTGAAGTTCGTGCTCCGGATAGCTTGTGCGTGCGTCCTCATTCAGACAGCGGTCCAAGTATTGCGTCAGGATGGCATACAGCCTGACCAGTGTTTCCGTGATGCCGATGTGACCATGAGCTGTGGATTGGGCATTCATATCTCGTCCTCTCTCTTCGTAGTTTGGAGCGCTTACGTCCAGGCGACATTCCGCGGTTTCGTTTGCACCTCTGCTCGACTCTTTCGGCCGCGTATCGTCCGCCACCCCTCATCCAGCAACCATATGGCTCCGTCAGCCAATCCCATGATCACGGTGATGACAACATACCAGGTTCCGACCACGAGCACCGGCACTAAGACGATAAACCCTAAAACCGCGACAATCCCTATAACAATCCACATCGCCAGTTCCACTGGTCACCTCCGGTTTGTTGCCTCATATCAGCGGAGCGTCGGCGCCCGCACCTTCGGCTGGACAAAGAGGGAGGGCAGCCAAGTCCGCCCTCCCTCTCGAACGAAAAGACCCGTCGTTTTAGGCTGCCAAGGCAACGCCGACCGTGTGGCAGGTCGAGTTAGCAACCTCCCAGGTTTGAACCTGAGGAGTTCCGTCAAGCACTTTCGCCAGGGTCTTCAGCACTTCCGGGTAACTTCCACGGCCATAGGCTTCAGCATTCTCTTTCGTATCCCAGAAACTGATTCCAACCGCTTCCGGTCTGCCTGGGACGATGAACGAGATTTCGTCCTGGAAGCCCTTCTGTTTCCGAAGCAGGGGGATGATTTCCTTCTCGAGCGACTGGGTAAACTCAGCCACGCTATTGGCCTTCAGGCGCATGGCAACGTTTCTTGCAATCATGGCAACCTCCTTGGTGGGTCGGTTAAGGTGTGATTTCAGGTAACCTGTCTTGGTTTAGGTAATCTGAAGAGTGAGTGTATTCTCTCATCTCGTTAACCAATATAAGTTAATTCACTTGTTCTTGTCAAGCTGAATATGAGATACTTTTGCATGAATGCAACTCATTAACTAATAACAGTTAACAGGAGGGAATCCAGTGGATCTGTCTCTCGTGATCAAGCAGCGGCTGGAAGAATTGGGCCTTGAGCAGAGAGCTCTGGCGCGTGCCGCCCAAGTGACGGAATCCTACATTTCCCAGCTGCTGACTCAGAAAAAACTACCCCCCGGGCCTACTCGCACCGATATTTACGAGAAGATCGGCAAATTGTTGAAGCTCCCGGGCAGTGAGCTTGCAAAGCTCGCTGATCTCCAGCGTAGGGAACAATTGAAGAGAAAATTGGGGGACCCACCCGGTCCCTTGCATAAAGAAGTTCGAGAATTGATTCTCCGCAAATGCAACCCTGACAAACAAACACAGATACGCGCCATCTTTGAGAAGCAGCCCTTCGGCGAACTCGAACGCCTCGTCACCCACAAACTTTTGGACGTGGTCAAGGGAGTCGTTAAACAAGAACTGGACAGTGAACACTGGCTCCGCCGGGTGGCTCGGCTCAGCCACCGAAGTTATGTCCAGATGCGGGTCATCGTTCTCGAGTTCTTGGATACAAATATCTTTAACCTGTCGGCTGAAAACTGCGTCTCCTTCTTGGATCCGCTGATTGAATCGTGGGACATCGACCTCGTCACTTTTGCTATGCAAATTGTCTTAAACCGCAGAGTGGCCCCAGGGCACGTTAAGAAATTTGAATTCCTTGAAAGGGAACCGGAAGAACCTTTGGACGAAGAGCCGGGGTTCAAAGAATTTCTTCAGGCTACAGCCCTCAGCGGCGATGCAACCGGGGAGGAAATCGCGTTTCTAAGAAAGCTGCGATTCAAGAAAAAACGGCCCACTCCACTCTACTATTACCGAGAGTTGCAAAACCTTAAAGACCCTCTCCACTTTCGCACCCCGCAGACCAAATAATTGGGTGTCCCCAACGGGAACTGAACGGCTTTGCACTCTTACTTTTCAAGGGGTTATTCGGGCAGGAATCAACTTTCAACACCGCACCTACATGGAACCTACGGGCTGTTCACCAATCCATTGCGGCCCTTGTGGGACACTGACTAGCATTACACACGCCAGCACTGATGTCTTTCAGCCTCTTCCGTCTAATTTTACCAATGCCCGGTTTTGAATCATGCTTTATGGTACTCTACATGGAATTCCAAAAAGGATAGGCAATTCATTTCATATTTTCAAACAAGCTGTCCGTTAATGGTACTCCATTCTTTCATCTAAGCCATCGAAAATACAAGATCCTTGCTTCCAGGTCTTGTCTGGCATTGGCGTTGCTCATTCCTTAGAAGCAGAAGGTCCAGTTAGCAGGTATTGGACATGAAAGACAAAGCACAAAAGCAAAGATGGTGTTGGCGGCTTGACGCGGGGGAGACGAGAATGATCCTTCGAATTGTCGGGGTGATGGTGCTGGCCAGCCAGCTCGCCGGGTGTGCTTTCGGGGTGACGAGTTTTGCGAGCGACGGCGTTGATTTCGGCATAAACGTCGGCAGGACAATCAAGGCGGACCGTTCCCTCATCAACGTCCTGGACGATCTTTCCATAAAAAATACGGCCGAAAACATCCTCCTCGATGAGGCGCTTTCGTTGAACGTGAGTGTCGACGTCTATCAAGGCATGGTGATGCTGACAGGGTCCGTCGAGGATGCGGTGACTAGGAAAAAGGCGGAAAAACTGGCCAGTCAGGTGGACGGCGTCCGTGAACTTTTCAATGAGATCCAGGTCACGGAAGAGAGCTGGTTGATGTCATTGCCCAAGGACATGTACGTGGAAAACGCAATCGCCGCCAAATTGGTGATGGCCCCAGGGATCAGATCGGTCAATTATCGCTGCCGGGTAGTCAACGGCGTCGTGTATCTTATGGGGATGGCGCGCAGTCGCGAAGAACTCGATAAGGTGATCACGCTCGCCCGCATGAACGGTGTGCGCAAGATCGTCAGCCACGTGTTCCTCACGGACGCTATCGTCGTGGTTATCCCACCCGCGGGGACGAGCGGAGTGAAACCCGCCCCAGCGGCCCTCAATACGACGTCCAAGGCGGACGAACTGAAAGCGAAATCCGAATCGAACGGCGCCAAGAAAAAGCCGTTTGCTCGCTCTGCCGCTCCGAAGACCACCGCCCCTTAACCAACCCCCACCCACAAAGGTTGGTGTCCCCAACGGGATTTGAACCCGTGTTGCGGCCTTGAAAGGGCCGCGTCCTAGGCCAGGCTAGACGATGGGGACAACCGTTTCGTTCGTGTAGTATGGTGAGCCGCCTGGGACTCGAACCCAGGGCCCTCGCCTTAAAAGGGCGATGCTCTACCGTCTGAGCTAGCGGCTCACGAGCCGCACTCTAACACACTGTACAAAAAGCGTTCAAGAAAGAGCCCCGCTCACGCGACCGGGCGAGCGCCCGACCGCCGGCGGGGCCGGAGCAGCGGGTTGCGGAGCACGATCGTCTGCTCCCGCTTGGTCCCCGTCGAGACGAGATCGATAGGGCACTCGGCCAGCTCTTCGAGCCGCGCCAAGTAGCGCCGAGCCTCGACGGGCAAGGCACGGTAGTCCGTGACCCCCGTGGTGGACCGTTTCCAGCCGGGCCACGTCTCGTACATCGGATTGCAGGCCGAGAGGAGAGCCATCTCTTGCGGGATCTCCGTGAGGCGCTGTCCCTTGAACCTGTAGCCCGTGCAGATCCGGATCTCGTCGAGGTGATCGAGCACATCCAGCTTGGTGATGGCCAGGGAGGTGAGACCATTGACCCGGACGGCGCAGCGGATGAGCACGGCGTCGTACCAGCCACACCGTCTGGCCCGTCCGGTCGTGGCGCCGAACTCATTCCCCTGCTTCTGCAACAGCGCCCCGACCTCATTGGACAATTCCGTGGGAAACGGGCCGCTGCCGACGCGCGTGGTGTAGGCCTTGGCGATCCCGAGCACGCCGTCGATGGCGGTGGGCCCGATCCCGACGCCGGTGCAGGCCCCGCCGGCTGCGGCGCTCGACGAAGTCACGTACGGATAGGTCCCGTGGTCCACGTCCAGGTGCGTGCCCTGCGCGCCCTCCAGGAGCACCTGCTTGCCCTTCGTGATGGCCTTGCAGACAAGCAGGCCGGTATCCACGATCATGCTGCGCAGGCGTTCGGCATAGCGCAAATACTCCTGGAAAACCTTCTCCGAGTGAAATCCCGGCGCGTGATAGAGCGCCTGGAGCAGGGCGTTCGTCTCGGCCACGTTGTCCTCGAGTTTCTGGCGGAAATAGGGCGGGTCCAGCAGATCGCCCATGCGAATGCCGATGCGGGCCATCTTGTCCACGTAGGCCGGCCCGATGCCCCGTCCCGTCGTTCCGATGCGGCGCCCGCCCTTCTGTGTCTCGCTCGCCTTCTCGATCGCCTTGTGGTAGGGCATGATCACGTGGGCCGCCTGGCTCACGAAGAGGTTGCCCTCGGTGCGCACGCCCTTCACCCGGAGGCCATCCAGCTCCTCGATCAGGGCTGCCGGGTCCACCACCGCGCCGTTCCCGATCACGCAGGTCGTGCCCCGGTACAGGATCCCCGACGGAATGAGGTGGAAGATGAAGGTCGTTTCCCCCTTGACCACCGTGTGGCCGGCGTTGGAGCCGCCCTGATACCGCACCACCATGTCGGCATCGCGGGCGAGGAGGTCCACGATCTTTCCCTTGCCCTCGTCCCCCCACTGGGTACCGACCACGACCAACGCGCTCATGTGCTGTGCCTTCTGGACATAAAAAAAGCCCTAACCAGGTCGGCCAGAGCTCCCATGGCTCATCAGTCTAGGCGCCTGTTTGTCCCTTGTCAACATAGTTCCAAAGCTTGGTCGCTTCCTTGACTCTCTGGAAAAGCGAGTGTTATGATCTCGCGCGGTTGGGGCTGTAGCGCAGTTGGGAGCGCGTCAGACTGGCAGTCTGAAGGTCGCGGGTTCAATCCCCGCCAGCTCCACCAAACCGCTTTCGGTCATCTTCTAGCTTGCTCCATCAACAGAAATCACTCTAATGCTCCAGCTCGAATCAGTCACCAAGCACTTTGCGACCAAGACGATCCTCAAGGAGGCTTCAGCCCACCTGCGCCCGGGGAGCCGCGTCGGGTTGGTCGGTCCCAACGGCATCGGCAAGACGACGCTGCTGCGACTGATTCTGGGCGAGCAGACACTGGACGGCGGGCGGATCCGCAAGCGCCCGCGCCTGCGGATCGGCTATCTCCCCCAGGACCTCGAGCACATCCCCGGCACCACCGTGCTGGACGCCACGCATCGAGGGGAGCATCCGGAGCACGAGGCCAAACGCATCCTCTCCGGGCTCGGTTTCTCCCAGGAGGACTTCACCCGGCCGCTCGCGGAGCTCTCCGGCGGCTTCCGGATGCGGGTCGCCCTGGCGCACATCCTGCTGGCCGCCCCCGATGTCCTCCTCCTGGACGAGCCGACGACCCACCTCGACAAGGCGACCCAGCGCTGGTTCGAGGACTTTCTCCTGAAGTCTTCCTTCACGATGCTGGTCATCAGCCATGACACCAGCTTTCTCGACCGCATCGCGACGCACATCTGGGAGTTCCGCCACCACCGGATCTTAGAGTCCACGGGCAACTACACGAAGTACCTCGCCTGGCGCGAAGCCTACGACGCGGCCCAGGAGGCCGCCGCCGACCGCCAGGACAAGGAAATCGCGCGCGTGCAGACGTTCGTGGACCGGTTCCGCTACCAGGCCACCAGGGCCCGCCAGGTCCAGTCCCGCCTCAAGCAACTGGAGAAGATCAAGCGGATCGAGCGGACCCGCAATCCCAAGCGCGTGCGCTTTCGGTTCCCCGTCCCTTCCGCTTCCGGCCGGCACGCGCTGGAGCTCCAGGGCGTCGCCAAGGCCTATGGCGACAACGTCGTCTATCGGTCGCTCGACTTCGCTGTGGAGCGCGGCCAGCGCGTCGCCCTCGTCGGCGAAAACGGCGCGGGCAAGAGCACACTCCTCAAGATGTTGGCGGGCGTCCTCCCACCCGATGCCGGCACCCGCACGGTGGGCCACGGCGTGACCCTCCATTACTTCGCCCAGCACCAGGCCGATATCCTGAATCCCGAGCACACCGTGCTGGAGTCCATCGGGGAAGCGGACGACGGCACCGACATGAATTTCATCCGCGCCATCGCCGGCACGTTCCTCTTCGAAGGCGCCAACCAGAAGAAGCTGATCAAGGTGTTGAGCGGCGGCGAGCGGAACCGCGTGGCCCTGGCCCGGATGCTCGTCAAGCCGGCCAATACCCTGCTCCTGGACGAGCCGACGAACCACCTCGATCCCGCCTCGGTGGACGTCCTGACCGACGCCCTCGTGGACTTTCCCGGCACCATGGTCTTCATCTCGCACGACCCGGTGTTCCTCACGCGCGTCGCCACCCGCGTCGTGGAGATCGAAAGCGGGCTGGCCCGCGACTACCACGGCGACTACGAGTACTACGTGTGGAAGAAAGTCCAGGAACTGGAACCCATCAAGAGCGCGCCGGAGCTGGAACAACCGTCCAAGGCGCCCAGCGTCCCCAAGACAGCCCCGACCGCCGCGCCCAGGGCACGCGCCGGCAACACCAGCGTCTCCAAGGAGCGGCGAGAGCTCACCAAAACCCTGGCCCGCGTCGAACGGCAGATCGCCCGGCTCGAAGAGGAGATCGCCGGCGGCGAACAGCGGCTCCAGACTCGCGACCAGGAGCTGGCCAGCGAGGCGCTCTACCAGGACCACGAACGCTGGACGGTCTTGATGAAAGAGCGGGCCAACTGGGTGAAGGATCAGTCCGTCCTGACCTCCCAGTGGGCTGAGCTCTGCGAGGATGCGGAGGAGCTGCGGG
>JAXIOW010000066.1:0-1854 GCA_045403215.1 Nitrospirales bacterium
ACTCGTGGGAGCTTAATCAACCTGCGAGTCTCGGGAGGTGAGCCTATGACAGCGCTTTCACGGTGATCTGCCGAGAGCCCTTTCACCCTATGATCTGGATGGAATTGCGTCAACTTCTCGACATCCAGGGTACGATTCTGCAGCCGTAAGCTTCCGATGCTACGGCCTTCTCGTAAGTCCTGACCTCTCGACAGCTTGTTCTGATGAGGACAATCTGTCAGTGACAAAAATCCTGTGACGTCATGGTTGTTTGAGTCAATTCTGCCGCTGAGCCAGAAAACAAGAGGTCTTGCTCTCCTTAACTGAGGTGACGTTGTTGATAACGAGCATTGAGACTATATGCCATTGAAATCCCGTCTCATTTAAGTTCTCCTTAACATTCCGAGTCTGTAGGCCCTTTGTTTGCATATGTGTTGTCTAGATCGCAGCCCCAGATCGATGGAAATGGTAAACGGGATCGAGATCAGGGGGTATCAGTCACTCTGGACTGGTCGCAAAGGGCATTGTCCTGAAGCCGGATCAGAGACAAGAGAGGAAGCACGCTGAAAAGCATGAATGACCACTGTGCCAAGCAACCATTCTGTTTTACTTCGTGCATGGAACTGTGCGAAGTGCTCGGCAAACGCGCCATGGACGAGCACCGCTTGCTTGAACTCGTCGAGGAGGCTCCGGCCGACAGCATCTATTTATTACCACACCCTTAGCGGTCACATGACAACACATCGTTGACAGTTGGCCGACACCGACCACAAGGGGGAGAAAGACCCTCTAGTCCATCAGGGGGGTGAGGATATGAGTCAGAAAAAGTGCTGGCTTGATCGAACAACGCACGTAATCCGCCGACTGGTGGCTGCAACGGCGGTCGATCAGTTGGATTGCCCGACGCCTGCGACGCAGTCTGGAGTGGGGGCACACATGGATCCGGCGGTATCGCCAGGGAGGACCGATGGCAGGAGGAAGGTATGGCAGCGGTATCGCTTCCGCACCCTGCGATACCTGGTGACCCGGTCTTACCCCGTTCAGATGGCCTACAATACCTATCTCACACGCAGTCTGATCCATCAGGGGCAGCGCGCGCGTGAACGGCGCACGGTGCCCGTGCCCTTCCTGTGCCCCACCCGTTGGCACTCTGTCGCGGACAGATCTGGGTGATCAGGAGTATCGATGAAGACGGCCACATCCAGGTGCTCAATGAAACGATTCGCCTCCCCACACGCTAGGCCCATGAGTTTGTCCGAGTGGTCATTCGGACCGGCCCGCAGACCCTTTCGGTGTACTGGACCGCGTCCCAACAGGGGCGCATCAAACGGATCGCGCATCGAGCCTACCGCCTCCGTGAAAAGGCCCGCGCTTCTCTGCTCTGAAGTCATGCGGCGCCCTCTGACTTCCGCACGAGTGCCGGAGGGACAATTGGATACCGTCAGCGATGTGTTGACACTTATCGGCTAGAGTCTCCGCAGTGCAAAAACTAGGGGTCTTGCTGGCTCTGGAAACTCTCCAAGAAAATAGGCTGTTGGTCTAACATTACCGCATCCCGGGATATCCAAACAATCTCCCATAGTCATTGGTTGGATGGTAGGATGGCGAGGTGCACAGAACATAACCGTTGTCATGATTGGAACAGCAGGGGGGAGAGACGTGCGCAAAGCTGACCAGCCGTTTTGCTTCATCGGGTCAAGTGAACTGCGAGAGATCCTGGGGAAGGAAGCGGACGATGAAAAGCGGTTGGTGGAATTGCTCGAAGAGGTTCCGCTCGGCTCAATTTACTATCATACGCACACCTATTTTTTGCGACACAGTAACGTCGAACAGCTGTATCCAAATGACTTCGCCCAGTGGGTGGCGATGGAAGTC
>JAXIOW010000034.1:0-17181 GCA_045403215.1 Nitrospirales bacterium
TCCACTTGGGCGAACACTTCCACGGCCACGGCCAGACCGGCCAAGACCAGCCCTTCGCGTTCTTCGGAAATGATCGTGCCGCGGGCGGGGACGGTTGTGGAAAACAAGGCCTGGGTCGTCACGTCACCGGATCCCAGGTCTTCGGCTAGAGCTCGGGCGACGATGTCGCGAATGTTCACGCCGAACCTCCGGCCATCTGGTTAAGACGCCGAAGCTCGCCCGCCAGCTTGTCATGCTCGGCACGGCATTCCTCGTGACGCGCTTTTGTTTTCTTCAGGACATCCGGAGGCACTTTCGCAACAAAGTCCGGCTTCGAGAGTTTCTTTTCATCCTGTTCCATTTGAGCGGCGAGCTCTTTCAGGCGCTTCTCGATCCGGATTTTTTCCTTGCCGACGTCAATGAGCCCGGCCAGGTCGACGCCGATTTCAACAATAGAGCCTCCCGGGAACACGATGGAAGTCGTGGCGGCGGAAGCCGGATGCTTGATATCCGTTCCGATGGTAAGCGTACCTATCCTGGCGAGCGATACGATCAGGCTGTCGTGAAGCCGGAGGGATTGTTCAATCAGATGAGTCGGCGTTGCAACCGTTACCGACAACTCTTTCGAAGGGGCAATCGCCTGAACGCCACGGATCTCTCTTATCCCTTCAACCACCTTTAGGCTACCCTCTATCTCCTGCTCAATGTTCTCCTTGATGAAGGCGGTGTTTTGTGACGGATACGGCGCCACCATGACGCTGTCGCCGGCATGCGGAATGGCCTGCCAGATCTCCTCTGTGATGAAGGGCACAAATGGATGCAAGAGTCGTAACAGCGTTTCGAAGCTCTCGATCAAGGTCGTGCGCGTCAGGGCGGCCTGACGTGAGGCCTTGTCAGCGAGAGCCGGCTTCGCGAGCTCTAAGTACCAGTCACAGTACTCATGCCAGATAAAGTGATAGACGGTGTTGGCCGCTTCATCGAAACGGTACTCCTCGAGCGACCGGTTGACTTCCCCGATACAGCGATGGAGACGGCTCATGATCCATCGGTCGGAGATGGGCCGATCGGCCAACGGGGCTTCCGCGCGGGGGCCGTCCAGATTCATCAGGATGAACCGGGCGGCGTTCCAGAGCTTATTGGCGAAGTTCCGATAGCCCTCAATTCGCTCCTCCGAAAGCTTGATGTCGCGGCCGGGCGAAGCCATCGCGGCTAGGGTGAACCGCAAGGCGTCGGTCCCGTACTTGTCCATCACTGCCAAGGGATCGATGACGTTACCCTTGGACTTGCTCATCTTTTGGCCTTCGGCGTCCCGCACGAGCGCGTGAATGTAGACGTCCCTGAATGGCACTTCTCCCATGAATTTCAGACCCATCATGATCATCCGTGCGACCCAGAAGAACAGGATGTCAAACCCAGTCACTAGAGCGGAGGTCGGATAGAACGTCTTAAGTTCCGGCGTGTCGTCCGGCCAGCCCAGCGTCGAGAACGGCCAGAGCGCGGACGAGAACCACGTATCGAGGACGTCGGGATCCCGCACTAGTTGGTGGTGACCGCAATCAGGACAGTGTGAGGGCGCGTGCCTGGCTACGAGGGGTTTGGCTTCTGCCGTCAGCGCAAAGGATTGTGAGGTCTCCAGGAGGGTTCCCGTATCACGACCACAGTTCACGCAGTACCACGCCGGGATCTGATGTCCCCACCAGATCTGACGTGAGATGCACCAATCCTTGATGTCCCGCATCCAGCCCAGGTAATTGTTCGTCCATTGTTCGGGGATCAAGCGGATCTGTCCGGACTCGACGGCCTTGATCGCCGGTTCGGCCAGCGGCCGGATCTTCACGAACCACTGCGGCGACAGGTAGGGCTCCACCACTGTCTTGCAACGGTAGCACTTGCCGAGCGCCATGGTATGGTCTTCGACCTTGGCCAGAAGGCCGCCCTTTTCCAGGGCTTCCACCACGAGGGCCCGAGCCTCACGGACTGGTTTGGATGCGAGGCGTTTTTGAAGGGCTTCATCCACCTGCGCGTCGCGGAGACCGGCAGGGTCCAGACGCGCGTGCTGATCGAAGAGGGCCAGTCGCTGCAGATCGTGGCGCAGGCCGGCCTCAAAATCGTTGAAATCGTGGGCCGGCGTGATCTTCACCGCACCCGTGCCGAATTCCCGATTCACCAGAATGGGGTCTCCCACAACAGGAATAGCGCGGTTGGTCAGAGGCAGCTTGACCTTCTTCCCGATGAACCGGTTGTAACGGGGATCCTCCGGATGGACGGCGACGCCGGTGTCCCCCAACATGGTTTCCGGTCGCGTCGTCGCGACTGTCAGGTGCGTGGTCGGATCGTCCGCCAGCGGATAGCGGATGTGGTAGAGCTTGCCGGTGGTGTCCGCGTGCTCCACCTCGATGTCGGAGAGGGCCGTGAGACACCGGGGACACCAGTTGATGAGACGTTTCCCGCGGTAGATGAGACCGTCTTCGTAAAGCTTAACGAACACCTCGCGCACGGCCTTGGATAGGCCCTCGTCCATCGTGAAGCGAAGACGGGACCAATCGCACGACGAGCCGAGGCGCTTGAGCTGCTCGATGATCATGCCACCGGACTGCGCTTTCCACTCCCAGACCCGCTGGATGAACCGATCACGCCCAAGCTTGTCGCGGGTTTTGCCTTCAGCCAGGAGCTGCTTCTCCACCACGTTCTGGGTGGCGATGCCGGCATGGTCGGTCCCCGGCACCCAGAGAGTGTTTCGCCCCTGCATGCGGCGCCATCTGATCAAGATGTCCTGGAGCGTATTGTTCAGTGCGTGCCCCATGTGGAGAGAGCCGGTGATGTTGGGAGGGGGGATCACGATCGCGTACGGGGACCCGGGGCCGGTCACGGAGGCATGAAAGTAGCCGCGTTCGGCCCAGGTCTGATACCAGCGATGCTCAACCTGCTTGGGGTCGTATGCTTTTTCCACGGAGAACTATCCTAGCACGGAGCGGAAACGACAGGAAGGAAGGATGGAAAGAATCGGGGAGGTGCTCAGGCTTCGGCTGTCAGGCGTTCGATCTCTTTCTTGACTGCGGCTTCAGCTTTCGCGCCAACCACGTCTCGAACCACCTTTTCGATGATCTCCTTGGCAAGCTGCTCAAGCATCGGATTAAGCAAGTCCGGCAAAGCCTTGCGGGTGACTTCCTGCACGGTCTCCTTGATGAGGACTTTCTCTTCGGAGACGGCGGCTTCGACAAGGCCGGGCACAATCTTTTTCAGTGATTCTTCAGCCTGTTGCTTGAGCAGGGCGGTTACCGTATCCCGAGCGATCGTCCGCACCAGATCTTCCGCCACTTTCGTGATCGCCGTGGTCAGTGGCGTCAGATCGACCTCGATCGCGGGCTCCTGTGCCATCGCGGGTTCCTGTGCCATCGGGCGGCTCCTGTTGGCGAGCCACGCTAACAGAGGTCCTACCTAATGTCAAGATTTGGCGCATTGACATGGAGGACGAATAGTCCCAGAATCACATGCGAGATGAAACGGGTGGTTGTGCCGCTCGCGCATGGGTTTGAGGAAATCGAGACCGTGACGGTCGTGGACATCCTTCGCCGTGCGGGGGTTTCCGTGACCATCGCAGGGGTTGAAGGAGGGTCTCCCCCCGCCGCCGTCGAAGGGCGGACCGGCATTAAGCTAGTACCAGACGTGACCATAGATGAGGTGGAAGCGACTGGTTTCGACATGATTGTCTTGCCCGGAGGGCTCAAAGGCACCCAGACTCTCGCAAAGGACCAGCGGGTTGCCCGACTGTTGCCGCTTTTCCAAGAAGGAGAGCGGTACATCGCCGCTATCTGCGCTGCCCCGACTGTGCTGGCGGCTCATGGAATGATCGCCGGACGGAGGCTGACCAGCCATCCCTCGGTGAAGGAACAACTCACCGGTGCGATCTACGACGAGGGGCGAGTAGTGATAGACGGGAGATTGGTGACAAGCCGTGGGCCTGGGACGGCGATGGAGTTCGCCATGGCTCTTGTCGAGATTCTGATGGGCAGGCAGAAGGTCGAGGAAATCAATCAAGGGGTGTTGGCGAAAGTCTAAGAGAATAGGCTTTCCAGGCGGTCCAACGTCACGTGATCCAGACTGGGGAGCACCAGGTGGGCTGCGGCGAGTTGATCTGGCGGGTAGGTGGTGGCGAGGGCGACCACTTTCATCTTGGCTGCCCGGGCTGATTGGATGCCGGCCAGCGAATCTTCAATCACGAGGCATTCCGTGGCCTGGATCGCTGGGAGGGGGCGTGGCGGCGCCTCGTTGAGGCGGGCCAGGGCCAGGTGATAGATCGCAGGATCCGGCTTTCCGATCGCAGCGTCCTCAGCAGAGACCAGGACCGCAAAGGCTTTCTCAATCAGCGTGTCGTGAAGCGCGAACACGATCTGCTGTTGTCTCCCTCCCGACGCGATCGCCAGGCGGCAGCGCAGCGAGGCGCGCTTCACGAAGTCCACCACGCCAGGGAACAGAGGCGGCTTGTGCGTTGCCGTCAGGGATGCGAAGAGCGCGGCCTTTCTTTCGGAGATCCGCTGGACTCGCGCAGGATCGCGCTGGCCCGTGGTTGCTTCTAGAAGCGCGCCGGCACAGGTGCGTTCATCCATGCCGAGGTAGGTGCCATAGTACTCCTCTTGAGTGAGGGCCAGTCCGTCTTCGGCCAGCGCCTGCTGAAACGCGAGGAAGTGTGTGGGTTCGTCGCCGGCGATCACCCCGTTGAAGTCGAAGATGATCGCCCGCAGAGTTGGAATCGTCATGGGCGCGCGGCGATGAGACGGAGTCGCCAGGGCTTGGCCGACCAGGGGCCGGCGTAGTCCACTCCGATGCGGGGGAGGGCGCCGATCTGGTTATGCCGGATCTGCTCCCCACGGTCTTCGATCCAGAAAACCTTGCCACTCGTCAAGTCGTGATAATTGAGTCGCCGGTCGATCTCGAACAGCCGGCATACGCGTCCCGGTCCATCGGCGAGCCCTGCTGCGTGCTCGACCGCCCTGATGAGCACGGCCGCCGGATAGTCGATGCGTTCCGTGACCACGTTGAGGCAATGGTGCATCCCATAGATCATGTAGACGTAGGCCAGCCCCGGCGGGCCGAACATCACCTCGGTCCGTTTCGTCCGCCCGCGCGACGCATGGGAGGCGCGATCCATAGGCCCGACGTAGGCTTCCACTTCGACGATCCGGCCCACCCGCAAGCCTGCGGCCGTCTCCCGCACCAGGTATTTCCCCAACAGGCTCCGGGCGACCTGCAGGGTCGGTCGGGCGTAGAACGAGGCGGGCAAGATGACGCCGCTCATACGCTGAGGTCCTTGCGTATCGTCGTGACCAAGCGCTCGAAGGAGGCATCCGGACCCGCGAGCGACTGCGTCACGAGTTCAATACGGCTGGGGTCCTGTACGCCGAGCCCTAACTCGATCGCGCGTTTGATCTGACGCTGCTCCCAGACCGCCTGTTCGGTGACCTTGGGCCACGCGCCAAAAGTGCGGATGAGGGCGACAGCGACCGCGTCCAGCGCGATGCGATCGCCGCTGACCAGCAGGAGATCGGCCCGTGCCGGCGTGCCGCTGGTCGGGCCACCGGCGATCATGAGCGTCGTGCCGTCGGCGATGGTAAGATGGGGGTGGACCGCGAGGTTCAGCTCGGCGATCCGCTCGTGCCAGTCCGGCGAGAGAAAGCTGACGGAGGGGCGGTAACGCGGGTGGATGATTCCGACCAAGTTCTTCAGGCTGCAGGAGTAGTGCGCGAACCTGTGAGTCTTGACGACCGGCAGATTGATGAACACATCCGCGTCGTAGACTGGTTTCGACACATAGTAACGGGGGAGAGCCTTGGCGTTGGCGGGCTCCACGCGCACCCAGGGCTCCTCTTCTAGGGCCAGTACTGACGCGCCGGCCGACTCGGCGGCTTGCTTGATGCCGGTCGCGACCAAGTTGGCCGAGGAAGGGAACCGGATGATGCCCGAACTGTCGGCGACGGTGACTGCGTGCGCGCCGGCCTCCCGTACAAGCCGGACCACGGCTGCCACTACGTGCGGGTTGGTGGTGGAGGGTGGGGGTCGGTCGTTGACGACGTTGGGCTTGATCAAGACCCGCTTGCCGTGGAGAGCCAGCCGCCCGATTCCCCCGATCAGCTCTATCCCCGCTTGCAGCATGGCATGCGGATCATCTCCGCGCACGATGGCAACCAGGGCTTTGCCGTCCCGCATGAAAGGATTAGGGGGCAACGGCTTTGCCGGGACGAGAGTTCCTTCCGGTTCAAACAGCAGCGTGTTGAGAATAGACCGCGGAGCGAAGGCTACGGCCGGCAGCAAGGTCAGCCCCCAAGCGAGCCGTCCGAGCGTATCCCGACGCGTGAACAATTCGTCAGCTCCTTTGATAACAAGGCATGGTAGGAGAACGCAGAGAATCTTGCAATCCCTTGGCTAGTCTTAGTAGAGTGAACCCGGCAAGAGGAGGGCCGATGCGCGCGCATCTAGTCAGTCTCGTTCTCATGATCGTCTGTGTGGTGGGGATTACATCCGCCAGCTATGTTGCGGCTGCCCCCTTGCCTCCTGAACCCGATGTGAGCACCCGGGTCGACGAATTGTACGATAGTGAGTCGCGGCTCTATCTTTTTTTGTACTCCTTGAAAGGTGACGGCACGGTGGATTACGTCGCCGGTCGTTTTGTGCGCGAGTACGCCCGCAGCGAGTACGGCAATCCCGTGTATGACACCGAGCGGTTTCCGATGTTCTACTGGTGGAACCATACCCTGTGGACGGACCGCGACCAGGACGGCGTGAACGGGAATGAGATGGTGTACCAGGAGAATGTCGACTTCGATCGAAAGCGATACAAGCCGTGCCTGTTTAACGGCCAGGTGTGCTAGCCGCATGTAATGGACCCCCCCCGCCGGCTTTTCCTTGAAGAAGTTCAGGAAGCCAACAGTGCTTGACAGCCGGTCTTGGAGTGCGTTAAAAATCACTTTTCAATCGCTTTTACGTTGTTGCACGAGCTATCCCGTCAGGTTTAATCTACCTATGCTAGACACCAAGACCACATAGACGCATAAGGGCCCTTTCCCGGGCCAAGACGTACCTAGTAATGTCATGTTTTTTCAGGAGGCCAGTCCATGAAAACGTCAGACCGCAGTAATCTATTTTTCTACCCATTATTGTTGGTTCTTTTGCTCGCTGCAGCTCTCTTCGCCCCGCAAGGTGTTCTCGCCGCTGATTCTGATGCGCAGCAGGGACATGCGGTAAGCCACGCTGCCCATACGTCTATGGGCATGGTCGACAACTCGAACGAGCCGTGGGCACAGCAACTCAAAGGACAGACCATCGTGGAAGACTCCATAGAGGGTCGTCCGGATCGCGCGGCGATGGTGGAGATGCAGCACAACCGGCTCATGGAACATATGGCGAGCCAGGTCCAGGTCGGACAAGCGCCGACCACCGGCCTCTTCAACGGCATGTCCACGATGCATCAGTATGACGGTGGCATGGGCTATCTGTTGGTCTCGCAACCCGGTGTTGAACCTGTTGCCGCCATGTCGGGACGCTGCCCGTCCACAGCTCCGGTCAAGAAGTATGATATCTCGGCCATCAACGTCGAAATTACGCTGAACCAGTGGCTCGATTTCTATCCCGGCTACATGTACGTCCTGACCGAGAATGTCGAGAAAGTCCGGGCCGAAGAGGCCAAGAACGCCAAGGCGCGCGAGAATGAGAAGGACCAGTATGATCCGGGTGCTGTGACCAATGGCATCCAGGGCGATTTCATCCAGCCCCTCGTCTTCCGTAGCAATCAGGGCGACTGCGTGAAGATCACCCTGCGGAACCAGCTTGAGGGGGGCGAGACCGTCAGCCTCCACATTCACGGTTCCAGCATGATCATCAGCGCGACGGGCAAGCCGGCGACGACCACCAATCCTGATGCCGTCGTAGCCAAGGGCAAGAGCGTGGATATGGAGTGGTATATCCATCCTGACACGCAGGAAGGCGGCCGCCAGTTCCATTCCTACAGCAACGATCGTGAGCTCACGGTCTTAGGCATGTTTGGCACCTTTGTCGTCGAGCCGAAGGGTTCCAGGTATCTCGATCCTATCGGGAAAGGTGAAGCACCTGAGATGCGGAGCGGGTGGCAGGCGATCATTCAGAACGGGGCTGGTCCTGACTTCCGCGAGTTTGTCATCATCTACCATGAGGTGGGGGATGAGGCTTTCCGTCCGGTCAACAAGAAGGGGGACTTCCTTCCGCAACGCGACCCGCTGACCGATGCCTATCGTCCAGGCGGTCGCGCGCTCAACTACCGCAGCGAGCCGTTCGGCATCAACAACATGCACGTCCAGCATGAATACTTCGGGTTCGAAGACGAATCCATGGGCTATAGCTCTTACACATTCGGGGACGCCCCCACCACGATTCCGCGTTCGTATTTGGGCGACCCGGCGAAGTTCCGCTTGGTCCATGGCGGGTCCGAAGTCTTCCATTCTCACCATCCGCACGGCGGGTCGATTCGGTGGCTGAGAAGCCCGCGGTCCAGCGATGAAATGCCGCTGTGGTTTACAGCGAAGAACGGCCCGGTGAAATACCCGGTGGTGCGCACCAAATCGGATCGCGTGGACGTCCAAGTGATTGGCCCGTCCGAGACGTTCGACCTCGACACGGAATGCGGGTCCGGCCTCTGCCAGCAGTTAGCGGGGGACTTCCTGTTCCACTGCCATGTCGCGCACCATTACGTGGCCGGCATGTGGGGCTACTGGCGGGTGTACAACACGATGCAGCAGGGCGAGCTCCGCACCGATGTGATGCCGGACCTCCGTGAGTTTCCGGATCGCAAGGGCCGGATGAAATTCGGGGTGTCGTCGGACAAGCTGATCGGCAAGACGGTGGACTGGTTCGGGAAGACTTTCCAGATCGTCGAGCAAGGGAAAACCAACTGGAAGGGCAATCCGGCCGTCGTCACCATCAAGGATTGGGTCGAGATACAGCTGCCGACCCAGGGGAAGCCCGGTCACAAGGATGACGAGAAAGGACAGATTGTCTCTTACGACGCCACGGTGCTCGATTGGGCCTGGAAAGGCACCATGGCGATGACCGAAAAGGAAAGCACCATCGCCAACCCCAAATACAAGTCCAAGACGCCAGGGGAACGGCAGCCGATTCTCTTCGAACCGACCACCGGAAAGGTGTCGTGGCCGCACCTTCGACCGCATTTCGGCAAGCGTGTCATGTTCTCGCCGAACCACAATGGGGCGCCGTGGCTCGAGATGATTCACCAGAACGAGGATGGTAGCCGCAGCATCGACCCGGCCAAACCGGGCGAGAGCGGTGTGTGGAGCCTCTGCCCTGAGAACGCGGGGCGGAAGTACTACAACATCCACTTCATCAGGTTGCCGATCGAGATCAGCAGGGGCGAAGGCAAGGAACCCCCGATGGTTGACAAGAACGGTCTCATCTACGTGCTGCACGAGGAGGAGGCGGAGGTTCGCAAGAACAATGACCGGAAGTTCCCACTGGTGTTCCGCGCGAACGTCTACGACTGCGTGGACTGGATGCTCACCAGCGAGTGGGAGGACGATGACTTCACCAACTTCCAGTCCTCTAAGGTCAACATCCACCCGCACTTCGTCCAGTTCGATAACCAGTCCTCGGACGGCGTGATCACGGGCATGTCCTATGAGCAGTCTGTCCGTCCGTTCACCATGCTGGAGAAGAAGGGGAAGAAGGGGTTGCCCGCACCGATGAATACGGTGCTCACTGCTCCGGCCAAGAAGGGCGGCAAGAGCATCACGGTCAAAAATGCGGCGCAGTACCATGTGAAGACAGAATTGCTGGTGGGCGCGGATAACGTGCAGGGCAATGAGGTCCAGCGCATTGCCTCGATTTCCGGCAACACAATCACCTTCGGGAATCCGCTCAAGCATGACCATCCGAATGGCGACATCGTCACCGTCGAGTTCGTCAGGCAGCGGGTATGGGTGGATGCCGATGTGGGCACTGTGTTCTGGCACGACCATGCCTTCGGCGCCACCACCTGGCCGCACGGCGGGTTCGGAACCCTGGTGGTGGAGCCGGTGGGTTCGACCTACCACGACCCCAAGACGGGGAAGCCTATTCGCAGCGGACCGATCGCGGACATCCGGACGGTGGAACCCGTGGGCTACGGTGTCAACGGGAGCTTCCGGGAACTGGTGGTACATGTGCATGACACAGTCCCGCACACGGTCAATGTCGTGACGGCTGGCAATCCGCCGGGGCAGCCGGTCGAAGTGGCCTTAGAGGGCGGCAAAACCGTGTCTTTCATGATGCCGGAGAGGATCGCCATGACGCCCATGCCGTTCCTGAACGGCGGGACGCATACAACCGGCAGCGGGTTGAACTTCAGGGCGGAACCGGTCGCCAAACGGTTGGCCAACAACCCAGATGCGTCGCAGATCTTCAGCAGCAAGATACACGGGGATCCGTCGACGCCTCTGCTGAGAGCGTACCTGGGTGATACTATCGTGTTCCGGTTGCTGCACACCCTGATGAACGAGAGCATGGACTGGGTCCTGTCCGGCCACACCTTCCTCACGGAACGGTATGCAGGTGATGCGAATCGAAAAAACTCGATCCATATCGGTATTGCGGAGCGGTACGATCTGGTGGTCCCGCAGGCCGGCGGCCCGCAGTTGATGCCGGGAGATTATATCCACCTCAACGGACGCTCATCCCATTTCTCAGAGGGCGCGTGGGGGATCCTCCGGGTTCTGGGCAAGGAGGTGTCAGACCTGCAAAAGCTGCCGGCCGGGTATTCCGGGCGGAACGAGATCCCGACGCCGCCCAAGTCGGTATGTCCGGATAACGCTCCGGTGAAGACGTTTAGCGTTGTGGCCATGGACAAGGCACTCAACTTAAATCCGAAGGCCCCCGACGTGATCGAGGTTGACTTCGAGCGCAAGATCCTGATGAGAAACCCGCAAGGCAAGATCTACACGCTCGAGGATGAAGCGACCAAAGTCGCGCAGGGACTGGCACCGAGTCCCTTGACGCTCCATGTGAACGTGGGGGACTGCGTTAAGATCAATCTCAAGAACAAGATGGCAAACAGCCGGGCGTCGTTCTCGGCCTTCTCGCTGGCTTTTGATCCGAAGGATTCCCTCGGAGCGAATGTCGGGAACAATGCAGGAGACCAGACGATCGGGCCAGGCGGGAGCCGGGCGTACACCTACTATGCGCATCCGTTCAACGGGGAAATCACGTCGCTGGTCTGGGATTGGGGGAATGTGATGCTCAACCCGCGAGACGGACTGTTCGGCGCGATCGTCGTCGGACCGAAGGGGTCCAAGTATCGCGATCCCAAGACCGGAGAGGACATCTCTCAGAAGAACAGCTGGATCGCCGATGTGATCATCGACAAGACGATCGAGGGCAATGAGAAGCGGTCGAACTACCGGGATGTGGCATTGTTCTTCCAGGATGAGGACAATATCATCGGGACGAGCTTCATGCCTTACGTGCAGAACGTGGCGGGGCTTGCTGCGGTCAATTACCGATCTGAACCGTATAAGGCTCGAGAGGAACGGGGGTGTGACCTCGGGCATATGTTCCAGCCGTGCAAGGTGGACAAGCCGGAGGACCCGGTGACGCCGCTCATCATGGCGCATGCCGGTGATCCCGTCCGTATCCATATCCTGGGCGCGAACAACGAACAAAACCAGATCTTCGGCCTGGAGAAGCATGAGTGGCCTATCGAGCCGTTCATGCGCGGGGCGGATATGCTGAGCGCCGTGCAGTTCTCAGGGGCCGAGGCCCTTGACGCCTTTATCCCGTCGGCCGGCGGTCCCTATAAGCTTCCGGGCGATTACGTGTGGGGCAACCAGCGTTTGCCGTACTCCCAATCCGGACAGTGGGGCTACTTCCGCGTCTTGCCGGCTGGCGATTCGCAGATCCTGCCACTGTCCAAGAGTGGTGTGGGGAGCCAGAAGGCCGAGGTGCAGCCGGTCGAAGGGCAAGCGTTACCGACCGCTTTGAAGTAAGGCGGTGACGACAGAGTAGGACGTTTGGGCGGGGGAGTCGCACGCGTCCTGGCGGCTCCCCCGCTCTTTTTCGCGCTGTGGTAGAGTTTCTTATTGGGAGGTAAGAGGTAACAGGCATGAATCGGTTCGCGCATCGGCACTGGAAATGCCACTATGCTTTGCTGTTGAGCCTGAGCGTCGGCAGTCTACTGATGGTATCGAGCGCCTTGGCGTTCCAAGAGGTGACGGTGACCGACGGAGGGACTATTACGGGTAAGGTGACCCTGAAGGGAGGTAAACCTGTTCCCCGTGGGTTCAATCTGGTCACGTTCCCAGACCCTGTCTATTGCGGCAGGATTTCGAATGGGAGCGGGTTCCGGCTTCTCAAGGAATTCACCATGGCGGAGGATCACGGAGCCAAGGATGTGGTCGTGATGCTGACGGGAGTCGAGAAGGGGAAACCGTTCAAGTTCCAGTCGCCGGAAATCGAAGCGAGGGATTGCCAGTTCCTGCCCTTTGTGAATATCGTGAAAGACGAAGGTCAGGTCTCGGTCGTGAATATGGATCCTGTGATGCATGATATCCAGGCCTATGAAACATCCGAACTGGGGCCGCGGGTCTTGTTCAACGTGCCCTTGCCCATGAACCAGCACCACCCCAAGACGGCGGGAACTGATGCCGAATACCACAAGCACATACCGGGTCATCCGATGACCCAGGAAATCCACATGACGAAGGGGCGTCGGATTTTCGTCATGCAGTGCGGTTTTCATGCTTACATGGAGACCTGGGGCATGGCCGTAGATAACCCCTACTACGCGTTGACCGATGAGAAGGGGCAGTTCACGATTGGCGATATCCCTCCCGGGAAGTACAAGCTTGTTGTGTGGCATCCGCAGGCCCGCTCGCTTGTTGAGCAAGAAGTCGTCGTTCCTGCAAAGGGCGCGGTCACGGCCAATTTCGAGATACAGTCCAAGGTCGGAGCTCGAGCTGGAATGGAAGCGGTGGAAAACCCGCATTTTGGGATGGGCATCCTTGGCTTGCGAGAGATCAAACCTACCCTCGAGCTGCAGAAGCCCTGAGCCGAGCGAGCCATGACGCGCTCCCACCGCTCATTACCGGCGAGGCTGTTCGCCGCCCTCCCGGGTCTGGTCCTGTCCGCCTCCCTGGCGGTCTCCGCGACTGTGTTGGCCTTGACGAGCGGGGGCACCGACGTCGCCGACATTGTCCCCGAATGGACTCCCGAGGGGAAACAGACTGCGGCCCGCCTCGCGACTCTTCCCCCGAAGGATGAGATGTTGCTCGTGCCTGCGGGGCCTTTCCTGATGGGAAGCGATCGCCAGGTTGACCGGAACGCCTACCCTCAGGAGCTTCCCCAGCGGACCGTTCGTGTGGACGCCTTCGAGATTGACAAGTATGAGGTCACGACAGTGCAGTACCTGCGCTACGTGCTGGCCAACAACTTGCCGCCGCTGGTGGACTGGAAGTGGGGAGGCGTTTTTCAGGAAACGATGGCCGCTCATCCCGTCATGCACGTCTCCTGGTTCGAGGCGGATGTGTACTGCAAGTGGGCCGGCAAGCGACTGCCCACGTCGGCCGAATGGGAGAAAGCGGCCCGCGGAACAGACGGGCGGATCTATCCCTGGGGGAATCAGCCGGCCGGCCCGTCACGCGCCAATTTTGGCCGCACAGGACTTTCCGGGCCGGTGCGCGATCGGCCTGAGCGACTGCTTCTCTATCCGCCGATTGTCTCAGTGGATAAGTACGAGAACGCGGTCAGCCCGTACGGAGTCTTCAACATTGCAGGCAACGTCGCCGAATGGACCGCCGATTGGTATGATCCGAACTATTACAAGTACGCACCAAACAATAATCCCCAAGGCCCCGCTCACGGGTCGCACAAGGCGTTTCGCGGAGGAGGTTGGGTTGACAGCACGCCAAGTGTCCGACCCGCCCAGAGAAATGGAGCGGACCCCAAGACTCGCATGAATTGGCTCGGCTTCCGTTGTGCCCGCGTGCCTATCGGCGATCAAGCACCACTGGTGCCAGCGCCCACCGTGACTCCCGCGACGCCATGATGCCTGTTGCTGGCCATACCCATCCGATTCTTTTGGTGCTGCTCCTTGTCCTGGTCACGCGCGGACCCGTCTGGGCATTGGAGTTCAGCGCGGATCAGGTCATGAAGTCTAATGGCAAGACGCACGTTTCCAACATCTTCTACCGGGACGATCGCTGGCGTCTGGAACATCAGGACATCGGACCGGTGAATGTGACGATCGTCCGCAAAGACAAGCAGGTGACCTGGCTGCTCATATCCCGGCTCAAGCATTACAAAGAAGTCCCCTACGATGCCAGCCAGTCCCCGAAAGTGAAGGAGACGTTAGACGGGGAGATCTCAAGGAGCGCGCTCGGCACGGAGACTCTGGATGGGCACCCGACTACGCTGTACGAAGTCCACGTGCGAGAGGGGGAATCGACCGTGGACTACTACCAATGGCTGGCGACCGATATTCATTTTCCGCTGAAGCTGGTGCGGAAGGACGGGTCCTGGAGCGTCGAATACCGACGCGTTCGGATAGGGCACGTCTCGGATTTTCTGTTCCAGCTGCCGGTCAATTTTCAACCGCTGGAAGAGTTTGACGGCCCTGACCGCAAGGAGCGGAGCCAGCCCCCTACCTGATGCCAAGATGTGAAGTGACTGGCTACCGTGCGCTCACGGCTGCGGCGTCCATTGCGCAACGGAAGCCGAGGCTGTGGTTGCGATTGCGTGGATCGCTGTTGAGGCGATGGGCTGAGCGGAGGAGGGGCGCTTCCGATTCCCAACCGGAACCACGGATGACTTGTTTGGTTCCCTCGGGCGGACCCTTCGGATTCCGGTTGGGACCTTTCTCGTAATAGTGTGCGTCATACCAGTCTGCCACCCATTCCCACACGTTTCCTTGAAGGTCCTGCACCCCTTCCGGGCTGGCGCCTTGGGGATGGCTTCCGACAGGCTCCAGGCCAGCACCGTTCCGCCATTGGTTGAGATAGTTCGCCAAGGCGCGTGTGGGCTCGGCATTGCCCCATGGAAAACGGCGTCCGGTCGTACCGCGTGCGGCGCGTTCCCATTCAGCCTCGGTCGGCAAGCGCTTCTCCACCCATCGACAGTAGGCATCAGCGTCATACCAGTCGACGTTGATCACCGGATGGTCTTTGAAGGCATCAGGCACTGTGCCTCCCTGCCAGAGCGTCAGCTTCTTGTCCCGCGGATGCTCCGGAATTCGATGACCAGTTGCCTTGACGAATTCCCAATACCGCCCGTTGGTCACTTCATAGGTGTCCAGGTAAAATGCGTCGAGGTAGATCCGCCGTTCCGGGTACTCATCCAGGCCCCCATCTCGATTACTGAGGGAAGTCCCCATCAGAAATTCACCGGCTGGGAGCAGACTCATCGGTGCCCCGTCCTTGCCTGCCAAGGTCTTGGCAAGCTCGCTTGGGTTGGCGACCGGAGGCGCCGCTAGAATTAGGGCGCCTACGACCAGCATGCGCACCCCAAAATTTAAAGGCATCAACGCTCTCTTAATCTTCGAATACTCATGGTAAGTTACATCTAGCAACCGGTCACGGGAGTGTCAAGGACAGCGTTGAAGACATGGATACGAATGCGGATGCTCCTCCGTCAGACGGCCATGGCTGTTCTGGCCTGTGTCTGGCTTTCACCGTCACTTGCAACCGTTGCCGCTGATCCTCTAGACGAAGCGCGCACAGCCTACCAGCAACAGAAGTACGAGCAGGTCTTGAAACTTCTGGATCCTGTGATCGGAACCGGGGTTGGGCCTCCCGGCGCCCTGGAGCTTCGGCTCCGAACCTACCTCAAGCTTGGCCAAACCGATAAAGCCGTCACGGATTACCTTCGATGGGCGGACCATCGAGGTAAAGACGACATCGCTCTTCTGCGTGAGCTCTCGCTCAGAATCATTGACGCAGCCATCAGTGATATGCGCGAGCAGATGCGCGGGGCGGCCGTGACGGCGCTCAAGGAGATCGGTGGCGCCGAGACCCTTCCGCTGCTGGAAAAGGCCTTAGCTGATCAGTCAGGGCTCATTCGCGCCTTGGCGGTTGAAGGCATGGCGCGGCATGGCCATGCCGACCGATCCAAGCGCCTGCGTGAGCTGCTGCATGATCCTGCCGCCCTCGTCCGGGTTGCCGTCCTGCGCGCGCTCGGTGAGTCTGGCAATCGCGGGTTAATTCCCGAGATCGAGCCCCTCTTAAGAGACGAACAACCTCGGGTGAAAGCTGCAGCCGGGGCGGCTCTCGTTGCCTTGGGCCGGAGCGAGGCGCTGCCAGGGGTTCTGGAGTTGGTCAAACATCCCAAGCCTGATGAGCGTGCAGCGGTGCTTAGTATCCTGGGCCACCTGAAGGACAGCCGGGTCGTACCGGCTCTCTTTAGCGCCTTGTTGGACCGGGAAGCCGCCGTTCGGGCGACCGCGGCCGGTATCCTTGCAGAACGGAGAGAGGCTGGCGCGGCCACAGCACTTACTTTACTCTTGAAAGACCCGATGCCCCAGGTACGCGGTGCCGCGGCCACCGGACTGACGAAATTGCAGGGGGCCAAGGCTGTTCCTCTCGTTGAACCGCTTCTGCAGGAAACCGTTCCTGCTGTCCGTGCCGAAGTGGCCGCTGCCCTCCTGCCTTTCGATCCAGCTTCGGCAGACCCGGTCTTGCGCGAGTCGATGAATTCGCCAGATCCTGGCGTCCGCTCGGCAGTGGCGAAGCACCTTGGCCAGGCTGGGGAGCGAGCCATCCCTTATTTGCTTGATCTCTTGCACGACCAGACGCCACGGCCTCGCATTTCGGCCATCCGTGCGCTGGGACATGTAGGCATGGAGAAACATGTGGCCGTGTTGAGGCCAATCCTCGGTGATCCAGATGTCGCAGTGCGAGTGACTGCCGCTGGAGCCATCGGCCGGTTGTTGAATGGAAGAGGCTGACGGTTCAGTAGCTACACGAATAGGTAGCCTGTTATTAACTTAATGAGAGCGTGTGTCCGTGCAAGCTCTTGAAATGCTTCGTTGTTTTCGTTGGAGATGAAGGAACTAATGGAAATATGAAAGTGGGATGGTCAATTTTCAGAACTTGACAAAGTTCGGTAGTCTTGTGTTATACATTGTCTTCTTCCCACGGTAAACTACATGGCTATCTGTTTTTTCCTTTTAGGATGCCACTCTTTCAAATAAGGAGGTTT
>JAXIOW010000195.1:0-6601 GCA_045403215.1 Nitrospirales bacterium
GGCGACCGCGCTGACCACCGCCGGATTGCCGGTCAGATGCGACACGTCACCGGTGAATTGGCCTTTGCGGTGGACCGTGACGGTCTTCGGCTGGTCGCCGGAATGATCCACGATCTCCACCTCGCCGGACTTGACGATGAAGAATTTGAAGTCGCGGTCGCCGACCGAGAACAGCGTTTGCCCGTCGCGGTACGTCTTCGTCGTGACGCTGCTGCAACGGCTCAGATCGTCGATGAGTGACTGATCGAGGGTCGGGAAGGCGACGGAATGAAGATTGTGTTCGGCCATGGCTATTCCTCCACTTATTGCATCACCTTTTCATTCCACCCCCCGCCCAAGGCCTTGTAGAGCTGGACGATAGACACCAGATGGAGCCGGCGGGTGGCCGTGAGCGACAGTTCAGCGTCGAAGAGGCTCCGCTGGGCGATGAGCACGTCCAGATAATTTGCGAGCCCCCCCTTGTAACGCAGATCGGCAAGGTTTAAGGCCGACCGCAGTGCCGTGACTTGTTCTTCCTGCGCTACCGTTTGATCGCGCGTCTTGCGCACCGCCACCAGGGCATCCTCGACCTCCCTAAAGGCCACCAAGATGGTCTGCTCATACTGGGCCACGGCCTGCCGGGCTTGGGCTTCGACCGCCTGCTGCTGGAACCCCAACGTCTGGGCATTGAGCAGAGGACCGGCCAGCCCCAGGCCGGCGACTCCAAAGTCTCCGCTTCCAAGACTCGATAGTTGCGGACTCGCCACGCCGAGGAGACCCGTCAGCGTGATTTTCGGAAACCGCTCCGCCTTGGCGACCCCGATCCTGGCAGTGGCTGCGGCTAATTGTTGCTCCGACTGTAAAATATCCGGGCGGCGCTGGAGCAGCTCTGACGGCAGGCCGGCTGGCACCGCGGGCGGCATCACCTGCTCGGTAAGCGATCGCCCCCTAGAGATTTGTGCAGGATTCCTCCCTAGCAGCACGCTGAGCTCATTCTCCTTCTGGACCATCTGCCGCTCGAGCTCCGCCGTGCGGGCCGCGGCGTTGGCCCGTTCCGCCTCGAACTGGTCGACGTCTAGTTTGTTAGTGAGGCCCTGCCGCAACCGAGCCCGACCGATTCTGACCGACTCTTCCCATGCCAGAAGCGTGCGCCTGGCGATGTCCAGTTGCATGTCCAACTGGCGAAGATCGAAATAGGCCTGGGCCACGCCGCTCACCAGCTCCAATATCACGGCCCGACGGTTCTCCTCCCGCGCCAGCAGGTCCGCGCGGGCCGCCTCATTCGCCCGGCGGACCCGTCCCCAGATATCCAGCTCCCAGGACAGGTTCCCCTGTACATAATAGCTAGATGGCGTGGGAAAGCCGGGGATGCTAACCGGGTTTAACCGGCCCAAGGCGGGCGCATTGCCAGTTGCGCTGATCTGCGGAATGAAGTCAGTTCGGGCAGTCCCCAGCCTGGCCTGAAATTCTTCGACGCTCGCGACTGCCGCCATCAGATCTTTGTTCTCCTTGAGCGCGATGCGGACCAGCTTCTGGAGTTCCTCGTCACGGAGCAGCTCCCACCAAGGCAGATTGGCGATGGACTCTCCCTCCTTCACGGCCATGCGGAAGGACTCCGGGGTGGAAACGCCGGGGCGCGTATAGTCCGGCCCCATCGCGCAGGCGGTCAACAGCACCGCGAGGATGATCAACGCGAGGCAGCGCATATCAGTGCCCTCCTTCCGCAGGAGGAGGCCCGGCCAGCACCGCACCGGGGCTTGCGGCCGCTTGACTGGGACGGCGTTGCGCGAGCCTCTGGACCAACACGAAAAACAGCGGCACGAAAAAGATGGCCATGAAGGTTGCGGCAAGCATGCCGCCGAAGACGCCGGTGCCGATGGACTGGCGGCTGGCGGCGCCGGCGCCCGTGGCGACGACGAGCGGCACCACGCCCATGATGAACGCCATGGAGGTCATGATGATCGGCCGGAAGCGCAGCTTGGCCGACTCGATGGCCGCCTCGGTGGCCGACATGCCAGCGTGGTACCGATGATTGGCAAAATCCACAAGGAGGATCGCGTTCTTGGAAGAGAGACCGATCAGCGTCACCAGCCCGATCTGGAAGTAGATGTCGTTGGTCATCCCGCGGAGCCACACGGCGGACAACGCCCCGAAGACCCCGAACGGCACGGCCAGGATCACGGCAAAGGGCACCTTCCAGCTCTCGTACTGGGCGGCCAGCACCAGGAAAACCATGAGCAGGCCGAACGCGAACGCCGCCACCGACTGCCCACCGACGTTCCGTTCCTGGTAGGAAATCCCGCTCCAGTCGAGCGCATAGCCCTTGGGGACCAGCACCTCCCGCGCCGCCCGTTCCAGCGCATCGAGAGCCTGTCCCGAGCTCGCGCCGGGCGCCGCCATCCCCAGCACGAAGGCCGTGTTGAATCCGTTGAAGTGCGTCACCGGGTCCGGCCCGCTGGTGAATTCTGTCGTGACCACGGTGTTGAGCGGGATCATGGACGTGCCCTGCCCGTTCTGCGCGCGCACGTAAATCCTGGCGATGTCGCCGGGATTCATCCGGTACTGCGCCTCCGCCTCCGTCTGCACCCGATAGACCCGGCCGAATTTGAGGAAGTCGTTGATGTAGAAATTGCCGAAATATGCCTGCAGGGTGTCGAACACCTCGGAGATGGACACGCCGAGTGCCTTGGCCCGCTCCCGGTTCACGTGGGCATGGAGCCGGGGCGCGCTGACGCGAAAATTGGTGCCGATCGCCCCGATGGCCGGGTCCTGCCGGGCCTTCGCGATGAACTCCTCGGCGACGGCCGAGAATTTCTTGAAGTCACCTCCGCTGGGATCCTGGATCTGCACCGAGAACCCGCCCGTGGCGCCCAGCCCCCGGATCGAGGGCGCGTTGAAGGACAGAATCAGCGCTTCCGGGATCTTCGCAAATTCCCCGAAGGCGGCGCCGATGATCGCCTTGACGTGCTGGTCGGGGCGCGTGCGTTGGTCCCAGAGATGCAGGGGCGTGAACAGGGTCGCCGAATTGGGCCCGCGCGTGCTGAACACAAAGTTCTGGCCCACCAATGCGTCCGTGCTGTGGATCACCGGAATGGACAGGAAGTACTTCTCCAGCTTGCTCATCACCTCGGTCGTCCGTTCGAGAGAGGCCCCGTCGGGAAGCTGCACCATGGTAATAAGGTAGCCCTGGTCCTCCTCCGGCAGGAAGCTGGCGGGGATCAGCCGGAACAGCATGACGCTGAGGGCGATCACGATGCCGAAGACTGCCAGGGCCAGAACCGCCCGCTTGATGACCCGGCCGGCGACCGCGGTATAGCTGTCCCTCGTCCAATCGAAGAGCTTGTTGAAGAGCGGGAAAAAGCCTTTTCGTTGACCCTCCTCGCCTCCCGGCTTCAGGACCAGGGCGCAGAGGGCCGGACTAAGCGTGAGGGCGACGAATCCCGAAATCGTCACGGAGATCGCGATCGTGATCGCAAATTGCTTGTAGAGCTGGCCCGTGATCCCGCCCAGGAAGCCCACGGGCACGAACACCGCGCACAGCACGAGCACAATCGCGATGATGGGGGCCGTCACCTCTGCCATGGCTCGCTTGGCGGCCTCCTTGGAGGAGCAACATTCTTCCTTCATGTGGCGCTCGACGTTCTCGACCACCACGATGGCGTCGTCCACCACGATGCCGATGGCCAGCACCATGCCGAAGAGCGTCAGAGTGTTGATGGAGAACCCCAGGGCCTGCATGCCGGCCAAGGCGCCGATGAGGGAGACCGGCACCGCCACGGCCGGAATCAGCGTCGTCCGCCAGCTCTGCAGGAACAGGTAGACCACCAGGATGACCAGCGTCATCGCTATGCCCAACGTCAGCGCCACCTCGTGGATGGAGACCTCGATGAAGCGGGTCGTGTCATAGGGAATGTCGTACTTCACGCCGGGAGGAAAACTCTTGGCAAGCTCATCCATCTCCCTGCGGATACGCTTGGCGGTGTCGAGGGCGTTGGCGCCCGGCGAAAGGAACGTCAGGAGAAACGTGTTGGGCTGGCCGTTCCACCGCCCTTCGAGGTTGTAGGATTGGGCGCCCAGCTCGACCTTGGCCACGTCCTTGAGCCGGACCATGTCACCGTTCGGGAGCGCCCGGACGATCATGTTTTCGAAGTCTTTCACCTCCGTCAGGCGGCCTTGCGTGATCACCGGGATGGTGAGCTGCGTCCCTTTGGGCGCGGGCTCCCGCCCGACCGTGCCGGCCGGAAAATCCCGGTTCTGCTCGCGGACCACGTTCGTAATGTCGGTCGGCGTGAGATTGAGCTGCGCCATCCGGACCGGGTCTAGGATCAGCCGCATACTGTAGTTCTGGCCCCCGAAGACCAGGGCATCGCCCACGCCGCGGAGCCGCTTGATGCTGTCGAGCACGTTGATGATCGCGTAGTTGGACAGATAGAGCATGTCGAATCGCGGGTCGCTTGAACTCAGGGCCACGACCGTCAGCAGATCCGGGGACGTTTTTTTCACCGAGATGCCCTGGCGGATGACCTCGTTCGGGATCTGCGGTTCCGCCAGTTTCTCGCGGTTCTGCGTCTGGACCTGCGCGATATCCACGTCGGTCCCGATCTCGAAGGTGAGCCGGATCGTCATGTGGCCGTCGTTGGTGCTGGTCGAATCATAATAGAGGAGATTGTCTATGCCGGGGAGCTGCACCTCGATGGGACGGGCCACCGAATCCGCCACCACCTCCGCGTTCGCGCCCGGATAGTCGGCGTCGATTTGGATCACCGGGGGCGTAATTTCGGGAAACTGGGCGACGGGCAGGGCCTTCAGAGACACAAGGCCCACCACCACGATAACGATGGAAAGGACCGACGCGAAGATCGGACGGTCGATGAAAAAGTAGGAGATCACAGGTCTCCCTTCACCTTGGTGTCGATCGGCTTGCCCCCGGAAGCAGCGCCCGCTTCCGCAGCGGGAACCGGTTTCACGGGAGCGCCCGGCGCAATCCTGTGCATGCCGTCCACCACAATCCGCTCGCCCGCACGGAGGCCTTCTTCAATGAGCCACTGATTGCCCCGCCAGTTGGTGGCCTGCACGTTGCGGACTTCCACCTTGTCGCCCGCGCCCACGACATAGACGACGGACCCCTTGGGCCCCTGCTGCACGGCGCGCTGCGGCACCAGGATCGCGCCGGTTCTCGTGTAGCCCGTGACGCGGATCTTGACGAACTGCCCAGGCAGCAGGACCCGGTCGTGATTGGGGAAGACGAACCGCCCCTGCCTGGATCCCGTTTCTGTGCTCAACCCCACTGAGGCAAAATCCAACTGCCCCTCATGCGGATAGGTTGTGCCGTCCACGAAGGTGAGCCGGCCTTTGAGTTGGTAGAGGTCCGGCCGCTGGACTTTCTTCGTGGCGAGCTCCCGGCGCCGCTGCAGGAGGTAGCTCTCCGGAGCGCTCCCCACGACATACATCGGATCCACCTGGTGGATGACGGTGAGCAGGTCGGTCTGTGCGGAGATGAGGCGACCTTCATAGAACTTGGTCCGCTCGATCAGCCCGGAGATGGGCGCGATGATGAGCGTGTTGTCCAGGTCGAACTGGGCCTTCACCAACTGCCCTTTCGCCGATTCAAGGGCCGCCTTCGCTGCTAGGTCTTCCGCGACGGCATCATCCACGTCCTTCTGGCTCACGGCCTGTTCAGCCAGCAGCGGCTTGACGCGATCGAGGTTTTGCGTCGTCTGGACCACCCGCGCCTCGGCTTGGGCCACCATCGCTTTGGCGCTCGCCACGGACGCCTCGAACGGCACGGGATCGATCAGATAGAGCCGGTCGCCTTTTTTGACGTCACGCCCCTCGCGATAGAAGAAGCTTTTGATGATGCCCGTCACCTGCGATCGGATCTCGACGATGCGGGAGGCTTCCGCCTGGCCGATAAACTCCGGATCGTCGGGTATGGTCTGGGGAGTCACAGTCACAACCCCGACTTCCGGCATGGGAGGAGCGGCAGTAGAACCGGCCTCCTGCTTGCAGCCCAGCAACCCGGCCACTCCCACGCAAGCGAGGAGGCTTAATGCGAGTCTCAGCATTCGATCACGGTGGGCCATATCATCTCCTACAACAGAATGAGCCGTCACTGACAGATCGCCACAGCATTAGCGATACACGCGGTAAAAAGCAAGCGAGTGCATGTGGTGTCCTTGCGTCATGTCACTTCTACTCCTAACTGTTCCAATGGATAATTGCGCTCGCGCCAGGCCTCAATCACGCCGGCCAGCGGTCGCACCTTGGTGATACCCTTTCGTCTCAGCAGCAGCGCCATCTTGGCCGCCGTAACCTCGTTCGGGCACGCACAGAACAGGATCACATCTCGGTGACGGGGAATCTCAGGATGGCGGTTCTCCACCTCTTCGGCGGTCATGCGCAGAGCCCCCGGGATAGTGTAGGGATCGACTTCGTGGTCAAGAGCGCCGCGCAGATCCACCACGAGGACGTCGCGGCCATCGTCCATCATCTGCTTGAGCTCATCCGCAGAGATCCGCGCGATGCGCAATTCCCGTAGCAGGAGTTGCCGGTGGATGTATTTGTACGCAATGTACAGGACCAACGCACCGACGACCAGCACGACGAGAGAGCTGCCCAGGTG
>JAXIOW010000207.1:0-2949 GCA_045403215.1 Nitrospirales bacterium
GAAGAAGAAGGGCCCCGACGCCCCGACAGAGACCCAGCGAGGCATGCTCGAGAAGCGCAAGGCTCGCCTCACGCCCCTCTTAGCGAAGTAAACGCTTCAGTCTTCAGGCAGGCGAAGCCGCCCCTCGGCCGCATCCCGCTGCGCCTGCTCGTAGCGCTCAGGGTCGCCGATATCCGACCAGTACCCGCTCATCCGATAGCCGTGCAGTGGTCGCCCCTGGCGAAGAAGGCCGCCATACACGTCAATGATCGAGCCGGGGCCCGGGGGGATGGCGTCGAGGACCGCCGGCTTCATCACGTGAATCCCGGCGAACATGCAGGTCGGGAGCGCGGCCCGCGGCTCCGCCAGCGGCGGATTGCCGTTGATCTGGAGAATCCCCCCGCGCGCGTCGAGAGTGACAGGCCCCCACGTCGAGGCGTCGGGATCCTCTCGGACGGCCAGTGTGGCCAGGGCTCCGGAGGCTCGGTGGGCGGCGATCAGGGCCGTCAGGTCGCAGTCGGACAGCGTATCCCCGTTGAGGACCAGGAAGGGTCCGTCCTTCAGAAAGGGCGCGGCCTGCTTGATGCCGCCGCCCGTGCCCTGGAGCGTGGGCTCGTGCGAGTACGCCAGGCGCAGGCCGAGGCGCGCTCCGTCCCCGAGCGCGCGCACGATCTGCTCGCCGAGATGGTGCACGTTGATGATGACCTCGGTGATCCCGTGCCGCTTGAGGAGCAGGAGGTTCCACACAAGAATCGGCCTGCCTGCGACCGGCAGCAACGGCTTCGGCTTGGTCTCGGTCAGCGGGCGCAGCCGAGTGCCGAGCCCCGCGGCCAGGACCATCGCCTTCATTAGGCTCCCACCTCCGGCACGTAGCGGGCGAGGGCTTTTCGGAGCGGGTGGAGGTCCCGGTACCGTTCGAGATTTCGCTTCACGTAGCCCAGGGTCCGCGGGATGTACTGGAGATAGCGATCGTTGTGCTTCTCCCGGGCGATGTAGGCGAACCGTCCGGCGGCCTTGAGGTTGCGCTGGACGCTGGTCAGGTCGAAGAGTCGCAGGAACGGCACGCGGTCGAGCGGCGCGCCAGCCTGGGCCCGTCCCTCCAGGTAGCGGATGACCAGTTCGTCGATCAGGTCCTGGTCGAGCGACAGATAGGAGTCCCGCAGCAGGGACGCGAGGTCGTAGGTGGCGGGGCCCATCAGGGCGTCTTGGAAGTCGAGGACGCGCAGGAGCCCGTCCTGCACCATGAGATTGCGGCTGTGGTAGTCCCGATGGGTGAAGACGCGGGGCTGCTCTGCCATCACCGCGGCGATCTTCCGCATCTCGGCGCGGATGCGCTGACGGTCCGCCTCCGGCAGCACTTTTCCGGCGCGTTTCTCGATTCCATACTCGATGAAATGGTCGAACTCCCACATCAGGAGCGGCACGTCGAAGGCGCGGCCGAACGCCAGGCAGGCCGGGTCGGCAGGGAACGTCGCCTTCAGATGGAGCCGGACGAGCAGATCCACCGCGTGGCGGTAGAGCTCCGGCGTGTCCGGGCTCGTCGCAACCTGGCAGGCCTGCGTCAGGGTCACATCACCCACGTCTTCCAGGTACAGGAGTCCGGCCGGCTGATCGTAGTAGTACAGCGCCGGGACCGGCACGTCGGCCTTGGCCAGATGGCTCAGGATGTTGATGTAGGGCAGTTCCGTGACCGGAGGCACGGCGCCGCTCACCGCTTCTTCCGATTGCTTGAACGCTTCCGGCGAGGCCAGTTGCATCAAGACCAGGGTATGGGGCGGGCCGCCGGCGAGTTCTATTCTGAAATAGCGTCGATTGGAGGCATCCCCAGCAAGAGGTGTAGGGGCGACCGGTCGGTCGCCCTTCTTGGCCAGCTCGACGCGGAAGGGGAGCTTGGTCTGGACGGTGTCGGCGACGAGGGCGAGATCGGGCGGGGGAGGGGCGACCGGAGCCATTCAGCCGAACGCGCCAACAAATTCCATGCACAACACCTTCAGGGTGAGCCTGGATGGCACCTTCCAAACCTATCACAATTGTGCCACCCCATGATAGACTGACGCGGGGTGTCGTAACGGGCTAACGGGCTTTGGAGGGAGGACAGCATGAGTCTTGCAGACAAGCCGTGCGTGCCGTGCCGGGGGGGCGTACCGCCGATGGAACGGTCGCGCGCGGACGCGATGCTGGCACAGCTCGAGCCGGGCTGGCAGTTGAACGCCGAAGGACATCTGGAGCGAGCCTATCCGTTCAAGAATTTCGTCCAGTCGCTCGAGTTCGCCAACAAGGTCGGCGCGGTCGCGGAGAAGGAAGGGCACCATCCAGATCTGCACGTGGCCTGGGGGAAGTGCAAGGTCGAGGTCTGGACCCATAAGATCAAGGGGCTCACCGAAAGCGATTTCTACATGGCCGCCAAGGCGGACCGGGCGTTCCAGTCTATGGGGCAAGCATCGGCCCAGGCGCCGGCGTAGCCTGCATGAAGGAACTGGCCGTCGCGTTCCTTTGGCACCTGCACCAGCCCTATTACACCGACCCACTGACGAAGGCCGCGCCCTTGCCCTGGGTGCGGCTGCACGCCATCAAAGGCTATTTCGACATGGGCGTCCTGCTGGAGGAGCACCCGGACGTGCGAGTCACGGTGAACCTGACCCCCTCGCTCCTGCTCCAGCTCCAGGAGCTGACGGATGGGTCGGTCGCGGATCTGTTCTGGGCGCACACAGCGCGCCAGGCGGCGGACCTGACCGGCGACGAGCGCCTCTTCATCCTGCGCCACTTCTTCAGTGCCAACTGGGACACGATGATCCGTCCGCACGACCGGTATTACGGTCTGTTGATCCAACGCGGCACACACCCGCGCGATGAGGACTTGCCCGGCCTGGCCAGCCGGTTCTCCACGCAGGACCTGCTGGATCTGCAGGTGTGGCACAATCTCGCCTGGTTCGGCCATCGGGCCCTGGCGCAGTACCCGGTCCTCCGGGA
>JAXIOW010000007.1:0-7846 GCA_045403215.1 Nitrospirales bacterium
TGCGCATTCCACGCATCGTGATCACTCCGTCCACGCCATCGTGATCACGCGGACCACGGCATCGTGATCGGAGCGAAGCGACGCTGAGTTGTGGGACAGGTTAACCGATGTTCGCCTCCATGACGTCGTTCCTGCGACGAATGGCGTCGCCGCATCCGGCGGCGACCGCCCCGGTATGCGAGTGTTCTTCCGTTCTGCACGCGACAGCGCGAGCCGGCCGCGCCGGCGAGCGCCCCCCGTCGACCACGGATGGGTGCGTCGAAAACGCCCAGGTCCCCCGGCCCGAGAGGACGACGTTCGGCACCGGCGAGTCGTAAGCGTCACCGCGGCGAGGCCTTGTCCTTGCGTCGGGACGGGCCTTTCAGCGTGAGCGTAAACGCGTTGTGCACCAGCCGATCGAGGACCGCGTCGGCGATGGTCGGGTCGCCGAGATACGAATGCCATTGATCGCGCGGGAGCTGGCTGGTGATGATCGTCGAGCGAGTCGCGTCGCGATCCTCCATCACCTCCAGGAGGTCCTGCCGCTGGATGTCGCTCACGGCGGCGAGCCCCCAGTCGTCGAGCACGAGCACGTCCACGCGGGCCAGCCGCGCCAGCAGGGTCGTGTAGGAGCCGTCGGCGCGCGCGAGCGCCAGCTCCTGAAAGAAGCGCGGCAAGCGCCGGTAGATCGTGCGAGCCCCTTGCCGACAGGCGTGTTGCCCCAGGGCGCACGCCACGTAGGTCTTGCCGACCCCGGTGGCGCCCGTGATCAGGATGTTGCGGTGTTCGGCGATCCAGCGGCCGGTGGCCAGCTGTCGGATCAGCGGCCGATCGAGCTCGCGGCGCGGCGCGTAGTCGAGATCTTCCAGGCACGCCTGGGGAATGCGCAGCTTGGCCTCTTTCAGGCGCCGCGCGAGCTTGCGATTGTCGCGCGAGAGATGTTCGGCGTCGACGAGCATCCCGACGCGCTCGTCGAAGCTGAGGGATCCCATCGTGGGGTCCTGCAGCTGCACGCGATAGGCGTCGGCCATCGCGCCGAGACGCAAGGCGCGGAGGCGGTCGAGGGTCGGTTCGGTCAGCATGGACGGTCTCCTTCGGCATCGGGTCGTTCGTAATAGGCGGGCCCGCGCACATTCGCGTGCACCGGCCGCGGATCAGGTGTCGGCGCGTCGGCGTCGACGGGCAGACGGTCGAGGCCGTGTTTGAGGATCGACTCGACGTGGCGATACGACCGCGCGCCCGCCGCGACGGCGCGGGCGCAGGCGGCCTCGAGTCGCGCGGGGCTGTGCTGCTTCGCCAGGCGGAGGAGCCCGAGGCAGGAGCGATAGCCCTGCTCGGGATGGGGACGACTCTCGAGAATCGTCGTGACGAGCGCTTCGGTGTGGCGGCCGATCGTGGCGCCCCACTGGATCAGGCGCGAGGGAC
Organism: Nitrospirales bacterium; assembly: GCA_045403215.1. Lineage (GTDB taxonomy): Bacteria > Nitrospirota > Nitrospiria > Nitrospirales > NS-4 > NS-12. The sequence goes on from JAXIOW010000007.1 coordinate 1,405, forward strand.
TCCACTCGATATGCGCGCGATGGGCCTTGGGCATGTGCTCCGGGATCGTCGTGTGGCGCCCGGCCAGGAAACTGCGCACGTGCAGCCACACGCGGACGCCGCGCAAGAGCACGTCGACGCTCGTGGCGGTCAGGCGGATCTCCACCGCGGTGTGGATCAGCGCGTGCGGCACGGAGTAGTAGTGCCGATCGACTTCCACGTGATAGTCGATGTTAACGCGCGCCTGGCGCCATTCCGCGTAGACGTAGCGGTCGAGCGGGAGCGGCTGCAGCGCCGGCTGATCGAACCGCTCGAAGAGCGCACGGCGGGTCGCGCCGCCATACCCCTTCATCGGACGGAGGTTGAGATCCGTGAGCAGCTCCGCGATGCGCGCATTCAACGCGACGAGCGTGAAAAAGGTCTCGTGCCGTAGTCGCGCGAGAATCCAGCGCTCCGTGACCTGGACCGCGACCTCGACTTTCGCTTTGTCGCGAGGCTTGGCCGGCCGCGCTGGCACGATGGCCGTGCCGTAGTGCCGCGCCCAGTCTTCATACGTCCGCTGGATCGTCGGCTCATACCGGCACGGATCGGTGACGCCGGTCCGGAGTTGGTCCGGCACGATCACCGCGGAGACGCCGCCGAAATACTCCACGGCCCGCGTGTGACTCTGAATGAAGTCGACGCTGCGTTGGGTGGCGGTCGCTTCCGCGTACGTGTAGTTGGAAGCGCCGAGCACCGCGACGAAGAGTTCCGCGGGGACGAGGACGCCGGTCACGGGATCCACGAGCGAGGGCCGCTGGCCCGCATAGTCGACGAAGGTCTTCTCGCCGGCCGTGTGGACCTGGCGCATCGAGGTCCGCTGGCTCGCGAGCCAGCGCCGATAGTGTTCGCAAAACGCCGAGTAGCGGTACCCGTCCGGATGGACCGCCAAGTACTCCAGGTGCAGCAATTCGAGCGTCACGCCCGGCCGGCGCAGCTCGGTATGGATCCAGACCCGATCGGGCTCCGGCCGCGCCACCGTCAGCGCCAGCTTCGGCCCATACAGCGTCCGCTCCAGCGCGTCGTCGCTCAGCGCCACGACCGTCTCCCAGGTCAGCGCGGTTGCCGTCGCCCGGGTGACCACCGACGCGACCGCGCCCGCACTGATCCCCAGACTCCGGGCCGTCTCCCGGTGACTGCGCCGTAACGTCCATTTCAACCGCAGAATCTCTCGAATGTGTCGCATGAGCAGTCGTTCCGTGGCCATCGCACTCCTTGGGGCGGATGTCGCCCAAGACACGATGGCAGAACCCCTGGGCTCAGCGTCGCCGACCGGTGATCACGAGGCGTGGAATCCGTGATCACGACCCGTGGAACGGGTGATCACGATGCCGTGGAATGAGTGATCACGATGGCGTGGAACAGGTGATCACGATGGCGTGGCGCGCGCACTTGAGGAAGCTGCAGCACAAGATCGGTAGCCTCGGGCTCATGGAGGTTGATGTGACACCGCGATTGCGGCGGTTCCCACACTCCGAGATCCAACACCATTTTCTTAGCCGGGCCATATGCCGCGAAATTATCGACGGTCGGATTCCGCTCGTTTTGCGTCGCGGCGTGCTCGGCTTGGATTTCCTCGAGGTCTTCCAAGACGTGTTCGAGGCGATCACGTCGGCCGACGCCGAGACCTTCATCGACACCCTCCGAGCGATATTGCGGCGCGAAATCTCAGGCGATCGTCTTCCTCACAATGGAGCAGCACTTTTGCTGGCGACGCTGACGCGTCAACTGGCTAGCGACCCTAGGGATCTCCGCCAGTTGGAGGCAAACGAAGCCTCACTCGTCTCGGCTTCGCCACGAGCGATGTTGACAGATGTCGTCGTTGCACGGCTTGATGCCCGCAGCGCAGATCTGCGAGACGTCCAGTTCGAGAACTGCCAGGTGCCGATTCTGATTGCGGACAAACTCACGCGCTTCGGGGAGACACCTCCCCAGGTTCATCTGATTCACATAGTCGTCAACGGAGTCGTTGACACTCTAAGGTCACCGGAGCAAGTGAGTGGGTGGCTTCAAGATCACATGACCGTTCGTGCGAGTGCTCAGGTGTCACATGTCCAACGCGAGAGTGACGAGGACCTTCCACTGGTTCGTTTCTTTGATCGGGTCTGTCGAAGAGCTATTCGCCAGACCTATTTGCGAATTGGCGGAGATGACCCTGGAGCGGAACTTCTGAAGGAACCGTTATGGCCGGAGGTCGAACACGTGCTGGCCGAATTCAATCGAGTCGAGCGTGTCGTGAAATCGCTGGGCGGGTCTGGCGGACCACTTGTCCATATAAAAGGACCCCGAAGGTTACTTCAGCCGCCATCTGATGATACAGAGTCGCACGCCGTGCGCGCTCGAATCATCGAACGAGCCCAGGAGCTTGAGTCGAGTTGAAGGCGAAGCCGCGGGCTCGGACTCCTGGGTTTCAGCGCGCACAGGCCCAAAGCGCCGCCGACGTGACGGTCGCGGACTGTGACATAACTGTGACGTGACGCTGTCGATTCCGCGAGATCTACCGTGGTTTATGGTGATCGACCGACATGACGCGATCGCGGTTAAGTGGTTGGCTTCGCAACGGTAATCGAAATCCGTAGCACGCCGTCGCAGACCGCCAGAGCAATTTCCAAGCGTGCTCCTTCAACCACTCGGACATCTCTCCTCTTTAGAATCAACAACTTGCGAGCGAGCGCCCACTGATTATCGCACACGCCGGTGACGACGCGCGCGTTGAGTTCGATCCCATTTGTAATCAGCGGTTTGAAGCCGACGTCGGGAGGGCGCCTTCTGAGAATTGTGTAAGAACTCACAATGTCCTTCGACCACTTGCGGCGATCTCCGATCGATGTCCGAACGGTAACGACCAGCGCCGAAGCGCTGCTGGGCGGCGAGAGCTCTTGCAGATGTGAATTCTTCACGGCCTGCTGGTGCTGCGCTGCCGGATGGCGTTCGCTCCCGACGCATCGTGGAGCCGCAGCGGATCTAGGTCTTTGAGGGTTTGTACACATGCGCGCTTTCGCCGAAATACACATCCGCCGCTTCCATTACCGTTTCCGACAACGTCGGATGCGGATGGATCGTCAGCTTCAGGTCTGATGCGAGCGCGCCCATCTCGATGGCGAGGGTCCCTTCGGCGATCAGCTCCCCTGCACCGACCCCGACGATGCCTACGCCGAGAACACGCTCGGTTTCGGGATCGATGATGAGTTTCGTCAGGCCATCCGGACGATCGAGCGTTGTCGCGCGGCCGGATGCCGCCCATGGATACTTGGCGATTTCGATCGGGATGTTCTGCTTCTTCGCGATGGTTTCGGTCAGCCCCGTCCACGCGAGCTCCGGATCCGTGAACACGACCGCCGGGATCGCGCGCGGCTCGAATATCGACGACTTGCCGTGAATGGCCTCGACGGCCACGCGAGCTTCGTGCGACGCCTTGTGCGCCAGCATCGGATCGCCGGCGACGTCGCCGATGGCAAAGATCGACGGCTCCGCGGTGCGTCGTTGCCCGTCAACTTCGATGAACCCGCGTTGATTCACCTTTGCTTTGGTCGTGTCGAGCCCGGCGATCGCGGAGTTCGGACGGCGGCCGACCGCAACAAGCACGCGATCGAAGACTTGCGCGGCGCTCGGGGCGTTCTTTCCCTCGAGCGAGACCGCTAGCCCCTTCTCGTCGTCCTGGACGCTCGTGACTTTCGTCTCGAGCAGAATCGCTTCCGCGTACGTCTCCATGCGCCTGGCGACTATGGCGGCGAGATCGCGATCGGCGGCAGGCAGCAGGCCGTCTGTCATTTCGACGACGGTCACTTTCGAACCGAGCGCCGCGTACACGGTCCCGAGCTCGAGCCCAATGTAGCCGCCGCCGACGACCAACAGGCGGTTCGGCACGTCGGGCAGCTCGAGCGCGGTTGTCGAGTCGAGCACCTTCGGGCTGCCGATCGACACATTCGGAACCTTGGTCGGCTGCGATCCGGTCGCGACGATCACGTAATCAGCTTCGACCTTCTGCTCGCCGCCGGCCGTTTCGACGCTCAACGTCTTCGCATTGACGAACGATGCGCGTCCCTGAATGTAGGTGACCTTCCGCGACTTCGCCAGAAGGCCAAGTCCGCCTGTCTGCTTCTTGACGACCTGATCTTTCCACGCGCGCAGCTTGTCGACATCGATCGACGGTTTGGCGAACGACACGCCGAACGCGGTCGCGTGCTTCGCTTCGTCGAGCACTCTGGCCGCGTGCAGCAGCGCCTTCGACGGAATGCAGCCGCGAAACGTGCAGACGCCACCTGGATTCGGATCGGCATCGATGAGCGTGACCTGCATGCCAAGGTCCGCGGCATGAAACGCGGCGACGTAGCCGCCGGGGCCCGCGCCTATTACTGCGAGACGTGTATTCATAGCTGGTAGCTAGCCTGCGACAGGCTCCACTTGAATCGAAGAGACGGCTTGCCCGTCGCTTGCCGCCGGCTTGATCTTGAACCAGATGGCGTACAACGCCGGCAAGAACACCAGGGTGAGGACCGTTCCGCCGAAGGTTCCTCCGATCAACGTGTACGCCAGCGTTCCCCAGAACACGGAATGGGTGAGCGGAATGAACGCCAGCATGGCGGCGAGCGCGGTCAGAACGACCGGACGGGAGCGCTGCACGGTGGCCTCGACGACGGCATCGAATGGCGCCAATCCCTCGTTCTCGTTATGGCGGATCTGCCCGATCAGGATGAGCGTGTTGCGCATCAGGATTCCGGACAGCGCGATCAGCCCGACCAGCGTGTTGATGCCGAACGGTTGCTTGAACAGGAGCAGGGTCGGGATGACCCCAATGAGGCCGAGCGGTGCGGTTGCGAACACCATCGTCATCATGGAGATCGATCGGACCTGGACGATGATCGTGATCAGTGTGAGCGCGATCATGATCGGGAAGAGCGGCGCCAAGGCGCGATTCGCCTTGCCGGATTCCTCGATGGAGCCGCCCTGCTCGATGCGATAGCCCGCCGGCAGTCGGGCGATGAGGGGCTGCAGCTCCTTCCAAATGACGGTGGACACGTCCGGCGGCTGCAAGCCGTCGGCAATGTCTCCACGCACGGTGATCGTCGGCGTGCGGTCGCGACGACGCAGGATCGGGTCTTCCATGGGGATGTCCACCGTTCCGATTTGCGACAGCGGAATCCGTTGGCCGGCCGTTCCAACCAAGGTGAAATCGGCAATCCTGCTCGGATCGAGCCGCGCGTGGCCGGCAGAACGGGCCGTGACCTGCACTGAACGGATATCTTCGCGGACGTCGGTGATCGGGATGCCGCTCAGCAGGAACTGGAGCTGTTGCCCGATGTCGCTGGACGTCAAACCGATGCTCTGGAGCCTGTCCTGATCGAGCGCGAATCGAAGCGACGGCACGCGCTCGCCCCAATCGCTGTTAGTCGTTCGCATCAGCGGGCTGGCGTGCATGACGGCGAGTGCCTGCGCCGCGATGTCACGCAGCGTGTCGGGGTCGGGCCCCATCACACGGAACGCCACCGGAAACGGCGAGTACGGGCCGAACACCAGCTGGGTCACCCGCACCCGGGCCTCCGGCGCCAGACCGTCGGCCACTGCCTGACGCAGCCTGAATTTGAGGGCTTCGCGCGTCTCTTCGCTGTTCGTCAGTACAACGACTTTCGCGAACGAAGGATCCGGTAGCTCCGGTGCCATGGCGAGATAGAAGCGCGGCGAGCCCTGGCCCACGTACGCGGTCACGATCGTGGCTTCCGGCTGGTTGGCCAGCCAGGCTTCAACCTTGGCGGTGGCGGCACTCGTCTGCTCGATGGACGTGCCATACGGCATCTGCACTTCGACCAGCACCTCCGGTCGATCGGATGTCGGAAAGAACTGCTGCTTGACAACGCCTACGCCCAACACGGCGACGATGAACGCACCGACCACGCTGGCCGCCACCAGCCATTTGCGGCGAATGACCAGACCCAGAACCCGGCGGAAGCGGTTGTAGTGCGGCGTGTCGTAGATCGCCGCGTGCCCGCCCTCGCGCTTCGCAATGTTCGGGAGCAGCTTCACCCCCAGGTACGGCGTGAACACGACAGCCACGACCCAGGATGCGACGAGCGCGATGCCGACGATCCAGAACATGTTGCTGGTGTACTCGCCGGCGGTCGACCTGGCGAAGCCGTTCGGCATGAAGCCGATCGCGGTCACCAGCGTGCCGGCGAGCATGGGTGCGGCCGTATGGCTCCACGCATAGGCCGCCGCACTGATGCGGTCGTAGCCTTCCTCCATCTTCACGACCATCATCTCGATGGCGATGATCGCATCGTCGACGAGGAGTCCCAGCGCCAGGATCAACGAGCCGAGCGTGATCCGGTCGAAGTCCTTGCCGGTGGCGGCCATGACGACGAATACCGCAGCCAGCGTGAGAGGAACGGCGGCCGCGACGACGATGCCGACGCGCCATCCCATGCTG
>JAXIOW010000187.1:0-6811 GCA_045403215.1 Nitrospirales bacterium
TCTTCCCCGGGCTTTTCTCGACACCCCAATCGCATCTTATGGCACCCCCGCCCCTAAGTCAAAAATCTGTCGATGTACAGAATTGGACCATCGAACCCATAGTTTGTGCAGTCCATTGGCCGCCTCCACTACGCGACCCGAGGCCCTAGCCTACCGGCTAACGTCAGGCCGGCGTTCTTTGGGCACGATATCTGCATCCATCTTCCAGGCACACCATACCCGAGATCCCATGAGCCGCCCGCTCCGCATCTTGATCATCGAAGACAATCCGGACGACCGCGCCTTGATCCAGCGCGAACTGCAGCGCGAGTACCCCGACTCACAGGTGACCCCGATCCTTAGCGCGACCGATTTCGCCCGCGCCCTGGAATCAGACGAGGCCTACGACCTCGTCCTGACGGACTACCAACTCCCTTGGACGAACGGCCTGGCCGTCCTGCACACCGTCAAAGGCCGGTACCCTGACTGTCCGGTGATCATGGTGACGGGGACCGGCAGCGAGGAGATCGCCGTGGGGGCCATGAAGGCCGGACTCGACGACTACGTCATCAAAGCGCCCCACGCATTTGGCCGTCTGTCGGTGGCGGTGAGGACGGTACTGGAGCGGACACAAGAGCGGCAGGCGCTGCGGGAAAGCGAAGACCGCTTTCATGCCTTCATGGATAATAGCCCCGCCGTGGCGTTCATGAAAGACGAGGACGGGCGTTTCGTCTACGTCAACCAACTGTTCGAACGCTTCTTCAAGCTGACGCACGTCCAGTGGTTGGGAAAGACGGATTTCGATCTCTGGCCCGAGGAGACGGCGCGCCAGTTGCGCGACAACGATCGGGCGATACTGGCCGAGGACAGGCTGGGCGAGATGTTCGAAACTGTCACGGGGCCGGACGGAGCCATACATCACTGGCTGGTCTACAAGTTTCACGTGAAGGACCAGGCCGGACGGCGCTTCCTCGGCGGCATGGCGGTGGACATCACGGAGCACAAGCAGGCGGAACATAACCTGGCGGTATCAGAGTTGCGCTACAGGCGGCTCTTTGAGACCGCGAAGGATGGCATTCTGATTCTTGATTACGAGACAGGCCACATTGTGGATATCAACCCCTTCCTGACAACGATGTTGGGCTTCTCGCGCGAAGAGGTGCTGGGCAAGACACTGTGGGATATCGGCTTTGCCCGCGACACGGCCGCCTCCAAACTAAACTTTGATGACCTGAAGCGGGAGGGCTACGTTCGCTACGACAATCTGCCACTGGAAACCAAGGACCATCGAACCTTCTTGGTGGAGTTTATCAGCAATGTGTACCCGGTGGACACGCAGAACGTCATCCAGTGCAATATTCGCGACATCACGGAGCGCAGACATCTCGAGCAACAGCTCCGCCAGGGGCAGAAAATGGAGGCGATCGGCAAGCTGGCCGGAGGCATCGCCCATGACTTCAACAACATCGTGACGATCATCACGGGATACAGCGACTTGCTGCTCAGTCGGATCGGCCCTGAGGACCCCATGCGGCGCGAACTTGAGCAGATCAAGAAGGCCGGGGACCGGGCCCACTCCCTGACCCGGCAACTGCTCGCCTTCAGCCGACGGCAGATGCTGCAACCGAAGGTCCTGGACCTGAAAGCCGTGGTGACCAATCTGGAGCCGATGCTCCAACGATTGATCGGCGAGAACATCGAGCTCGCCACCGTGATGAAGCCCGGACTGGGACAGGTGAGAGCTGATCCCGGACTGATCGAGCAGGTCATCATGAACTTGGCCATCAACGCCCGGGATGCGATGCCCCAGGGGGGGAAACTCCTGATCGAGAGCGACAACGTCGTGCTCGACGAGGCGTATGCCCGCCTGCATCTCCCCACACAACCCGGCTCGTATGTGTGCCTGGCCGTGAGCGACACCGGCTGCGGGATGGATGAGGCGACTCAATCCAGGATTTTCGAGCCCTTCTTCACCACCAAGGAACATGGCCAGGGCACGGGGCTGGGCCTCGCCACGGTGTACGGGATCGTGAAGCAGAGCAGCGGCTTCATCTGGGTCTACAGTGAACTCGGGCATGGCACGACGTTCAAGATCTACCTGCCCAGAGTCGTTGCTCCAGCGGATTCAGTCCCGCCGGCCACTCACTGGTCCGAACTGCCACAGGGGATGGAGACCGTGCTGCTGGTGGAGGACGAACCGGAGGTGCGGTGGCTCGTGCGGGACATGCTTCAGCGTCTGGGTTATACCGTCCTGGAGGCGCGCCACGGGATCGAAGTCCAGGTCCTGAGTATCCAGCACCAGGGACCGATCCACCTTCTGATCACCGATGTCGTGATGCCCCAGATGAGCGGGCGCGAGATCGCCGAGCGACTGACGACTGAGCATCCGGAGACGAAGGTGCTGTACATGTCGGGTTACACAGACGATGCCATCGTTCGTCACGGGGTCCTGGCTGCGGATATCGCGTTTCTGCAGAAACCCTTCACCCCCGAAGCCCTGGCGCGCAAAGTTCGCGAGGTGCTGGACGGCCCGACCAGCGGAAGTGGAGCGGGAAACGGGATTTGAACCCGCGACCCTCGCCTTGGCAAGGCGATGCTCTACCACTGAGCTATTCCCGCCCCGATCGCAGGAGAAGGGGAATTATACGGACATCACGCGAGAAGCGTCAAGGCGTGGAGACGGCCTAACGGGAAATCGGCAGGATGAGCACGCTTGGCGTCGAGCCATCGGCCGGCGGAGGGCCGGCCTTACCCAGGGGAACCGAGAACCCGGCAGCGTGGGTATGCCCGCCGCCTCCGTACTTCACGGCGATCTTCGCCACATCGGTTCCACCCTGCTCCGAGCGCATGCTGAAGTGCCGCCGACCGTGACGGTCATGCCAGATCAGGCAGAACGGACGGCCGGGCGAAAGCTGCTCGCCGATCTGGCTGGTCAGGATCGCGCTATGCACACAGGGGACCGTTGCACCCTCGAATTGGACCCATACGGCATGACGGATGATCTTCTTGACCAATTCGTGTTCGTAGCGGAGGATGGCGCGCCCTTCTTGTTCCAGCCTTTCCTTCTCCAACGAGTCCCAGACCTTGAAGTCATAGGGGTAGGAGTTCAATCCCGCGCTGATCTCGCGGCTGTTGGGTAGCTTCCACGCCCACAGGTCCTTATCCTGCACGTATTGCAGGAGCCAGGGGGGCGTGGTGCCGTGGGCCCACTCCCAGGCGAGCACGGCACCGCTCTTTTCCAGGTCGAAATGGACGTACGGCAGTCCTCCAAGCGCCTCTTTGGCCGTGATATGGTGGTCTAAGACTTGGAGGGCCGCTGCCTCCTTCGCCATCTCCTCCAATATCGGCCGAGGATAACTGAAGTCCACGATCACCACCCGACGTCCCGCGCAGCCGACAGGAGGCGGGAGCCCGTGGTCGGCGGGAATGAACTCGGCCGAAGGATACCGCTTCCAGATAGCCCAGGCGGCACCGAACCCGTCGGTGCAGTCGGCATGGTAGAGGACGAGATCAGGAATCATCGCAGGAGTAGCATACCACGCCCTCGCTGAGAGAAAAAGAGACCGAACGATTTACTTGCTCGCCTTCGGTGTGTTACAAAATCTCATGGCCCTCGATCATGCGCTCCCCGTTCCCGTGTCTCTCGGATAGCAGCAGGCTGTCCATGTCTCAGCGTGACCCAGACTGGCCTGGATACACCCAGTGGTATTTCTGCCCTGATTGCAGCTCGCTGTGGACTCCCTGCGATTCCGGCGTCGCCGCTATTAAGCGCTCCCAATTGATCGCCGCGCCGCAGGCCTCGCCGGCCACCCCGCCCCAACGCTGCCCCGTGTGCATCGGCACTCTGGAAGGCCGCACCTACGAAATTTAAGGGGCGGCAGGTTCCCCTCACGACGGCTGGACAAGTCAACATTCCTGTGTGGTACACTGCCACCATGCAAGTGCATTCGGCTTTGTCGAAAGCTGACGGCACCGCGGACGCCCTCGACGAGGTGTGCCGCGAGGTCACGACCAGCTTGGGCGGACGATCGGTGGACTTGGCGTTCGCGTTTTTCTCTCCCGACCACGCCGAATCCGCTGATCTCATCGTGTCAACCATCCGCGAAAGGCTCCGGCCGAAAGTCCTCCTGGGGTGCTCGGCCGAAAGCGTGATCGGGGGCACGCAGGAGGTGGAGGGCCAGTCCGCCCTGTGCCTCTGGGCCGGGCATCTGCCCGGGACCACCCTCACCCCGTTCCATCTCGAATTCGTGCAGACCGGTGAGCAGTTCACCGTGACCGGCTGGCCCCAGGACATGCCGACCCTGGACCAAAATCCGTCCTTTCTGGTCATCGCCGAGCCTTTCACCACGCCGGCCGAGGCCTTTCTCGGAGACCTAGCCGAGCGCTCGCCCGGCGCTTCGGCCATCGGCGGCATGGCCAGCGGCGCCCAGGAGCCCGGCGCGAACCGCCTCTTCTTCAACGACAAGGTCGTGGACACCGGCGTCGTCGGCGTGGCCGTGACCGGGGCCGTCTGCATCCGAACCATCGTGTCCCAGGGCTGCCGGCCGATCGGCGACCGCTTCATGATCACGCAAGCCGAACAGAACGTCATCCACGAGCTCGGCGGGAAACCGGCCCTGGAACGCCTGCGCGAAGTCTTCTCCTTGCTTTCCTCCGCCGAGCAGCACCAGGCCGAGCGCGCGCTGCACCTGGGGATCGTCATTGACGAGCACAAGGACCAGTTCGAGCGCGGGGACTTCCTGATCCGCAACCTGGTCGGGGTCGACCAGAAGACCGGCAGCTTGGCGGTGGCCGACTATGTCCGGGTCGGGCAGACCGTGCAGTTCCAGATCCGGGACGGCGCCTCCGCCAGCGAAGACCTGCGCGCGTTGCTGACCGGCGAACGCAAAGACACCCACGCCGGCGATCCCATCGGCGCGCTCCTGTTCAGCTGCAACGGGCGTGGCCAGCGGTTCTTCCGTGCCCCCCACCACGACGTCACCGCCGTGCGTGAAAAGCTGGGCGGGATCCCGGTCGGCGGCTTCTTCGCCATGGGCGAAATCGGCCCTGTGGGCGGGAACAACTTCCTCCACGGCTACACGGCCAGCATCGCCCTGTTCTGCAAAACGTCTGAGAAGGAGGGCTTACCATGAAGCTCCGTTGGCTCTCGTACCTCGGTGTGCTGGTCATCGCGGCGGCCGGTGTGGCGATTGGACCGGCGTCAGCCTCCCACGTCCGGCAGCTCAGCGTGCAGGAAGTCAAAAACACCCTTGATAAGGCACCCAGCCTGCGCGAGAAGGGCTTCTTCCTGGTGGACGTGCGGACCGTCGAAGAGCACGACACCGGGGCGATCCCCGGCACCGATGTGAATATTGAGTTCCGCGAGATCGCCAAGCGTCACAAGGAGATCGGCGCAAGCTCCGGCGATCACATCGTCGTGTACTGCCAGTCCGGGAAGCGGAGCAACATCGCCGCCGACACCTTGACCGAACTGGGCTACACGAGCGTCTACAACATCCGCGGCAGCGTGAACGCCTGGCTACAAGCCGGCTATCCGCTTGCCGGCGGGCGCCGTTGATCTTAGGAGCCTGCCAGAGGATCGCCATTCTACTGCGGCGAACGATACGCGGTTATCTGCGTCGTTCTCGGCCCGGAAAAACCGTCAACGTATTGCAGAGAATACGCCTCCGATTTTTCCGAGCCTGCGGCCTAGCATCTATCTGCGTCTCATTCGCCTCGTGACGAAGGGATCCTCCGGCAGGCTCCTGCCGCTCCCGCTGCTATTGCTCCTGGGGCTGCTCTGGAGCCCCGCCTGCGCGGAGGCCCCCACCGTCGCCTCTCCCGCCGGGGACGAGCCGCGCCTGCGCGCGCGAAGTCTCGGGTTGGACCTCGGCACCTCTCCCACCGGCAAGCTCAACGCCATCACCGACGTGCCCGGCGTTCGCGTCGGCCACACGACCCTGATCAGGGGAGAAGGCAGGCTCGTGCCGGGTCAGGGCCCGGTCCGCACGGGCGTCACCGTGGTCATCCCCCGCGAGGATGTCTGGCACAAGAAGGCCCCGTCGGGGGCCTTCGTGCTGAACGGGACCGGCGAGATGACGGGGCTCGCCTGGGTGGAAGAGTCCGGCTTTCTCGAATATCCGATCGCCCTCACCAACACGCTCAACCTGCCTCGCGTCGCCAACGGCGTCATGAGCTGGATGATCCGCCGGTATCCCGAGATCGGCATCCGGGACGACACCCTCACGCCGGTTGTCGCCGAGTGCGACGACAGCCGGCTCAACGACATCCAGGGACGCCACGTTTCGGAAGCTGACGTCATCAAGGCCCTGGACAGCGCGAGCGACGGGCCGGTGGCCGAAGGGACGGTCGGCGCCGGGACCGGCATGGTCGCCTTCGGTTTCAAGGGCGGCATCGGGACGTCGTCCCGGATCGTCTCGGCGGCGGGGGACTATACGGTCGGCGTGCTGGTCAACGCCAACTTCGGGCGGCGGGAGGAATTGGTGATGGGGGGCGTCCCCGTCGGGAAGTTGTATGGAGACGGCAAGCCGGCGGCTCAGGGACCCGACGGGTCGATCATCATCATCATCGCGACCGACGCGCCGCTTGATGCGCGGCAACTGAAGCGGCTCGCCAAGCGCGCGGCGCTCGGCCGGGCGCGCACCGGCTCCACCGGCCGGCACGGCAGCGGCGATTTCATCCTGGCCTTTTCCACCGGCAACGTCATCCCCCACTACCCGAAAGACCGCACCTACCCGATGACCGTCTTCGCGGACACGCACCTCAATCCGCTGTTCGCGGCGACGGTCGAGGCCACGCAGGAGGCCATCCTCAATGCGCTCACGACGGCGAC
>JAXIOW010000114.1:0-2625 GCA_045403215.1 Nitrospirales bacterium
CGGAAAAGCCCCTTCAGCGCTTCCGATCTCCGAGAAGCTTCTCCTCAACGTTGAGGGTCTGAACGATGCGAGAACGCTGCTGGCGGACTTTTTCAGCATCCTGCTAGACATCAACGGCGACACCTGGCCGCAAAAAGACAAACTGAAACGAGACAGACGGCAATCCTAAAGCACCCATGACGGCTCGCGAATAACTATCCGCTTGGGATCGGTAATGATCCGCAGTGGCCTGTAGGTTCTCAGCTGCCACATCATCCGTCTTATAGTCAGCAATCCAGATCCGGCCGTCAAGCCGGTAAATGAGGTCAATCACCCCTTCCATCATCTGCCCCTCGCCAAAGGGCATGACAAATGGGACTTCTCGCCCGAGTACCGTTGCACGTTGCAGTGTTTTATACGGCTCGGAGGAAAGGAAGCTTTCAAAGAGCGCCGTGAGATCCTCCGTGACGTTGTCCATCAATTGAGGATTGTCCTGTGCCACATAGCGGCGACAGGCCTGCTCGATGACGGTGCAGATCTCAGCGCGAGGCCTGGTAAAGTCCCACTGTTCGAGTACCGCATGGGCGCAGACTCCGATTAGCCGAGCCAGATCGGCGTCATGCCCTGTCACAGTACGCGGGAAAACGGCCTCGGGCCTGCTTCCTGCGAGGCTCGAAGGGGTCAGTCGTCGCGGCGTCGTTCGACGCTTCTCCCACTCAACCTGCCGCGCGTGGCGGCGAATGAGAATGGGACCAAGGGCCGGTTGAGGGGCCATCGTGGACAGGGGTTCCTGTCTGCGCCGTCTCGATGCCACCGTGGCCGGCGTGATGACACGAGTGAGGCGGCTTGTTCCGATGCAGATCTGGTCAGCCGTCGAAGGGTCCCCCTTGTCTTCAATCGCCTCTCCGAGCAGAGAAAGAACGGTGTCATGTCCCGGTTTAGTGGTTTGCCCGCCGGATAGGACCAACAGATCGCGCGCCCTTGTCATGCCGACATACAGGAGTCGCCGATGTTCCGCTTCTTCCCGCGCTGCCACCTTCATGTCCACGAGCACGGCTCCGAGATTCGAGCGGCCTCCCATCTGCAGGCTATAACAGCGGCTCGACCAATCATGATGGATGGACGGCCCCTTGCGAGGATTCTTCGACCCCTGGTGCAGGCCAGGAAGAACGACCACAGGAAATTCCAATCCCTTGGCCTTATGGATGGTCAGTACGCGGATTGCGTCCAGTGATTCCTCAGCCAGGGCGCTTTCCGCCTCATCCGGCTGTTCCGACACCCTGGTCATCATTAGGTCGACGAACCCGGTCAAGGTGAGATGGGGGCGATCAGCCAGTGCTTCTGCCATCTCCCTGATCTTCCGCAGATTGGCCACGGCTTGCTCGCCATGGAGCGATGCGGCGGCCAACTCCAGTATGGGCAATCTATCGAAGATCAGATCAATGGCGTCAGGCACAGGTCGCAAGGGAGCGAGCTGATGCAGTTCGGCCAAGAGCTCGTAGAGTCGCCTCACCATTCCTGCCTGTGGATGGCTCCAGGTAGACAATCGATCCCGTTGCTGGTAGTCCAGCCCCTCTATCTGCTGGAGGGCCAGTAGATCCCGATCCGTCATACCGCCGAGGGGTGAGCGCAAGATTCCGACCAACGCAATCGTATCGTGTTGGTTGTCGATGACCCGGAGGAGGTTGACCACATCGATGATTTCCTGCCGCCGATAAAAATGCTTTTCTCCGTCCGTGATATAGGCGATGTCGTAGCGGCGAAGGGCATCGAGATAGACCTGTGCCTGGGTCAACTTTCTGAAGATCAGGGCAATGTGGCCCGGTTGGAGTGGACCTTCGCGCCGATCGCGATCCGTAATCGTCGCGCCGGCGAGAAGCTCCTCCTTCAGCCAGCGCGCCAGGGTTTCCGCCTCCGCCCGAGTCGCAGCCTGCGTATCGAACTCCTCGTCATCCTCTCCCGGCGTGACGAGGCGAAGTTGTGCCCCGGAGACTGAGACTTCCGGTTTGCGTTGAGGCCTGGCTGCCAGCCGTTCATTGGCCGGCTGAATATGTTCTGCCGGTAGAAAGAGCCGGTCGAAGACATTGTTGACGACGTCGAGTATGGCCCCGTCGCTACGAAAGTTCGTCACTAGGGAATAGACCCCTCCTCCACCCGCGCGAATTTTCTCCACCACTCGCTCGAAGGCTTCGATATCGGCTCGGCGGAAGGCATAGATCGATTGCTTGGGATCCCCCACGATAAACAATTTGCCCGGCTCCAAGTCCACATCATGCCACGCGGTCTGATGGCTGCCCGCCCGTTCACCGAGGTAGAGGATAATTTCGTACTGCACCGGATCGGTGTCCTGAAATTCATCGACCAGGATCGCCCGATAGACCTGTTTGATCCTTGCACGGACGATCGGATGGTCACGCAAGAGGGTCTTGGCCCGTGTCAACAGCCCGTCAAATGCGATCCACCCTGAGGTAAGAAACCCATGCCGTACGAGATCGAGGAAGGGTCGTACGAGCGTCACCACCTCATGAAAGTATGACTGGTCGACCGTGAGGAGTTGTTGCGCGAGCCTGATGATGGAGACCGCCTCCTTGAACGCAAGCTCATCCCATCCGGCAGGCGCCTTTCCCAGGTCTTTTTCTAAGACAG
>JAXIOW010000147.1:0-9231 GCA_045403215.1 Nitrospirales bacterium
GGCATGACTGTAATTGGCGTCCAGTTCGGCGAAGGCAAAGTACATTTCATGCCGCACCCAGTGGGTCTCCACGGTGGCACCGATGCCCCCGTTCAGGTAGGCATTGCCACAATAGCGGCAGTCTTGACGGTTGACCGTCTCATAACCGGCGTTGATCTTCCACGATGCGGGTTTGAACATAGAATCCATCGGTGACAGGGACACGATATCTCCCAGCTTGAAACGTTCCAGTCGTGTCTGGTCACGCCTGTTATAGTGACGGAAGCTGAAGCTGAGCAGCTCAATCTGCGCGCCCGGAGTGTAGCCGATCTCTGGGTCCAGCAGGTCATGGTACCCGGCGCGCATGCTCAGCTCTTCAAAGAACTCGTCCTGCCGCCAGCCGGACCCAACACCGATTCGAGAGGTCTTGTGCCCCAGTTCTGGCTGCTGGGCGAACGGAATGATAGTCAGATCGGCAGACTTCACCCGGAGGCCGCTCCTGGCTGCCAAGACACTCCGGTTTTGCTCCTTGTAGTGCGTGGCCTGCTCTTCATCGGTCACGCTACGATACAGAAGGTAGTCGGACGCGACATCTAGGATGAGCGCCTGACGCTCAGGGGGTAACTGCCCGAAGATCTCCGACCGAGCCGCCGTGGGTTCCTGCGCGATGCGGTCGACCCACCGTCGCTCTTCCTCTGAGAGTAGTTCGGCTCTTCGGAGAATGCGGGTAGTCCTCGATGGGCGATACACTACTTCTCCCAGAAAGTCTGGCTGTTGTGTGATCACGCGCACGGTATCGGCAGGAATCGTCCAAGCCACGAACTGATCGGTGAGGTGCAGCCGGGGATCGGCGACCTCCAGGAGGGACAGGATGTGGTCCGAGCAGTTCTCCTTGAAAAAGAAGTAATCGAAGTAGGCATTCCCAAGCTCCCATGCATGCATGAGCATCCGCGTGATCTGCTCCAACGACAGGTTGAGACTGTATTCCCAGATATCCCGATTCTCGAAATCACGGTATTCCTGAACCTTAATGTAATAAGGGATGACCAGAAAATGGCCTTTGAACCCTCCTGTGATACCCAAGAACGCATAGGCAAGCCCACCTGCCGATCCGGGATCGGCAGCATAATTGATGGTATAAGCCAGCAGGCGGGTTTGCTCGGTCTGGCCTCTTGGGTCGATGCGTAAGAAGGTATGACCGAACATTGAGGCCGGATTGTTCATGAAGGCAGATGCGAAGACAAGAGTCACGGATTGTGGGTTCAGCTCGACAAGCCAGGACTGGAACAGTTTGCAGGCTTGCGGAGGCAAGCGGCGATCGTCGAAGGCAAGCTCCGATTTCAGCCAATGGTAGCGGGCCACGAACGCGCATTGCGCGGGCTGGCGGGACTGGCCGACGAACTCATCGGAGAAAAATTTGGCGAGGGTCGCCTCCAGTTCTGCCTGCGGGTCTGTCTTGCCAGTCGGAGCGAGAAAGAATCTGGGGTCGTCTACCTCGCTAATAAGGCCTCCGGGGAGGTTCTGCCGGTAATGGAGCAGCAGGTGCCAATAGCGCTGCTCGGAGAGCCGCGCCTCGTCTGCCCGCCGGATCAGTTCAGCAAGATAAGCGTCATCTTGGCCATCGGCGGTTCCCACGGTCGTCAGGATCAGCAGGAGCGCCCAAAGACATTCTATGTATCTTCGCGGGAGAGTCGTGTGTAAAGCTGAAATGAGAGGCTCCCGGCGTTTGTGCCGGGAGCCCATGTGTTGATCAGCGATTGGTGGAGAGTTGCGCGAGGACCGGATGATCAGCCATTACGGCGTTCAGCGCCTTGATCATGGCGGCTGGCGCGGTCTCCCCCGATTGGATCAGGGTGGTGTACTGCTCCTGCGTCAGCGCAAAGAAAGCGGGCTGTTGATCAGCCGGCACTCCCATCAGCGTAGCAAGAGAGGCAAGATGCTCACCTTGCCCCTGGGCCATCTCCTGGGCGAGGTTCTCGAAATTGATCTCCGCAAACATCGTGGCTTTATGTTCTGCTAGCCACTTACCGTCATTGGTGCAGCCCAACGTGCCGGAGGAGATCCCGAACGCCTGCCAGGGGAGGATCGTATTATTCGTTGTCGACATCAGCAGCTGTGGTCCGATGGTTTTCTGATGTTTATACTCCGCCCATGCGATCTTACCCAGCCCACACCCCGGACCTGTGTCAGGGTTCATGGCAGCCAAGGCCATGGTTGCAGAGAAGCAGACGAGCACCGCTGCTACTTGCAGGAGAACGAGTTTCCTTATCATAAGCCCCTCCTTTTGGTTGGATTGAAATCCCCACACAGACGAAGGTCGCGTCATGGTCAGTGAAACCACGGTGTGCGCGAGTATAGTCGTGTGGGATGAATCTGTCAATCGGTGGGTCTATCTTTAATCCATCTTTGCAACAATCCATGCGCGAGATGCTGTTGAATCCCGCTGAAAGCTTGACAGCTTTGTGACCACGGACGCGCTGATCCCTCCAAGCTCGAAGAGTGTGAACTTCCATGGCTGTCTGAGGAGACCTTTCAAGTGTCCGGAAAAGTAGAATGTCCCTTTTCCCTGGCCTCGAGCCGCCTCCGTGGCGCCGCCTGGCGCTGCTCCCATGTCAAAGACGCGGGGCCTCCCGTCAACGTCCATGGAGCCCCCTGACCGCCTTGACGAGCTGCAGGGCGGGCCTGCCTATCTCTACCATGAGGTCAAGCGGGGAGAGACCCTCCGCAGTATCGCCGAACGCTACAAGACCAACGAAAAGACCCTGCGTGAGCTCAACGACCTGCCCGCGAACGCCGGGGTCAAGCCCGGCGACCGCCTTATCGTCGGCACGAAGCCTTAGTAAATAGCGGCTCCACTGCGCTACCCTAACTGAAACTGATTCCCTCTCCGTCAGCCGCAAACGTATCCTTTTCGGAACGCTCCAGCCTTTGGCATCATTTGCATTGACACGTCTTTTTAAGCGGTTTACTTTAGCGACCACTACGCGGTAAATCTCCGCACGAAAGGAGGACATAATGCATAACTCGGCAGCGCTGTTGCTAATTGGGCTCCTCTTGGTTTCGATGTCACTAACGACCGGCTGTGCCACTATCTTTTCCAGCGACCCTGAAGTCATCAGCGTGACATCTGACCCTGCTGGTGCCAAATTCCAATATGGTCCATTTACTGGCACCACGCCTACATCAGTAGCTGTACCCAGAAAAGCTTTGAGTTCATTCGCCACCTTCCGCAAGGAAGGTTACGAGGAAAAAACTGTTCCTGTCATAACAGGTACTCAAGGTGTTATCTGGTGGGGTATTCTGTTTTGGCCTTCGCTTATTATTGATTTTGTAACCGGCAATGCCTACAAGCTTGACCCGCCGGTGATTAACGTTGTACTTGATCCCAAGAAGTAAGTGAGTCTTTGAGAGAAGAGAACGTATTAGGGGGGAGAGGCAATCCCTCTCTTTCAGTGTAGGATGGTCCGAGCAGATATTGTAGGCGATTTGCGACTTCGGCAGGCGCAAGCTTCGTGACCGTTCCGGTGCGGCGCTCCTTGAGCTCGAGCTGGCATTCCTTTAAACCTTTCTCGCCGATTACCACCTGGTAGGGACAGCCGATCAGGTCGGCGTCGTTGAACTTCACACCTGGACGCTCGTTTCGATAATCCACAAGCACTTCGATCCCGCCTTCTCTAATTCCAAGGAAATGCTGAGGACAATCGCTTGAATCTCAAGGGGTGTCCCTATACAATGAGCGGCCATTTCGTGGTCCACAGCCGGGACGCCTCCATCGTTCCATAGGGGAAGGAGCGCGTTTGCATGGATCGAAGCACCGGGGTTGTGCTGTTTGCCGTCGTGGCCGCGTTTGTCGGGATCGCGTACGGGGCCTATTTGATCCAATGGATCCTGAAGTTGCAGGAAGGATCCGAGAAGATGAAGGCCATAGCCAAGGCCATCCAGGAAGGGGCCAATGCCTACCTGAACCGCCAGTACACAGCGGTCGCCTACGTGGCCGCGGGGCTGTTTGTGGTGCTGTGGGCGGCCGGGTTCTGGTCCAGCAAGTTCGGGTTGCTGACGGCAGTCGGGTTCCTGATCGGCGCGGTGGCCTCCGCCTCGGCCGGGTACGTCGGCATGAAGATCGCCGTGCGGGCGAACGTCAGGACCGCCCAGGCGGCGCACAGCGGCCTCAATGCGGCCCTGCAGGTGGCGTTCAAGGGCGGTGCGGTGACGGGGCTGCTTTTGATCGGCCTGGGGCTGTTCGCCGTCGCCGGCTTCTACTACGTGGCGTCGGCCATCTCGGGTCCCGACAAGGCGATGCACGCACTGCTCTCCCTGGGGTTTGGCGGGAGCCTGATCTCGGTCTTTGCGCGCGTCGGCGGCGGGATCTTCACGAAGGCGGCCGACGTGGGCGCGGACCTGGTCGGTAAGGTCGAGGCGGGCATCCCTGAGGACGATCCGCGCAATCCCGCCGTGATCGCCGATAACGTCGGGGACAATGTCGGGGACTGCGCCGGCATGGCCGCCGACCTGTTCGAGACCTATGCGGTGACGACCGTCGCGGCGATGGTGCTCGGTTTCACCCTGTTCAAGGGCGCGCCCGAGCCGCTGGTCTACCCCCTGCTCCTGGGCGGCCTCACCATTTTCGCGACGATCTTCGGCATCTGGTTCGTGAAGGTGAGTGAGGGCGGGGGCATCATGGGGGCGCTCTATAAAGGTCTGTTCTGGGCTGGCGGTATGGCGGCCATGGCGTTCTATCCGGCGACCGCCTGGCTGATGGACGGGGTGGGCCAGGTGAGCGCGGCCGCCTATTTCGGCTGCGCGTTGATCGGCCTGGCGGTCACTCTCGCGCTGGTCTTCATCACCGACTACTACACGTCCAAGAGCTTCAGCCCGGTGCAGGAGATCGCCAAAGCCAGCGAGTCCGGGCACGCCACGAACATCATCGCCGGGCTCGCGGTCGGCATGCAGGCGACGGCGTGGCCGGTCGTCGTGATCGGCGCGGCCATCATGGCCAGCTACGCGCTGGCGGGTCTCTACGGGGTGGCGGTGGCGGCGGTGTCCATGCTCTCGATGGCCGGCATCGTGGTCGCGATCGACGCCTTCGGCCCGATCACGGATAACGCCGGAGGGATCGCCGAGATGGCGCACCTGGGCAAGGAGGTGCGGAACATCACGGACCCCTTGGACGCGGTCGGGAACACCACCAAGGCCGTCACGAAAGGCTACGCGATCGGGTCGGCCGCCCTGGCGGCTATCGTGTTGTTCGCCGAGTTCGCCCGGAAAGTGGCAGAGGTGCGCGGACATGGAGTCTCCAGCAGTTTCGATCTGTCGAACCCCCAGGTCCTGGTCGGGCTGTTCATCGGCGGCATGTTGCCGTACCTCTTTGCCTCGATGTGCATGAAGGCAGTGGGTGTCGCCGCCGGCGAAGTCGTCGGAGAAGTCCGCCGCCAGTTCCGCGAGATCAAGGGGATCATGGACGGCACCGGCAAGCCGGAATACGGGACCTGCGTGGATATCGTGACGAAGGCGGCGCTCCAGAAGATGATGGTGCCGGCTGCGATCCCCGTGCTCTCTCCCATTCTGGTGGGCTTCGTCCTCGGGCCGATCGCCCTTGGTGGCGTGCTGCTCGGGACGATCGTGACCGGGCTCTTCGTGGCCATCTCCATGACCAGCGGCGGCGGCGCGTGGGACAACGCCAAGAAGTACATCGAGGAGCAGGGGCGCAAGGGCACGGACACGCACAAGGCCGCTGTCACCGGTGACACGGTCGGCGACCCGTGCAAGGACACGGCGGGTCCCGCCATCAACCCGATGATCAAGGTCATCAACATCGTTGCGCTGCTGATCGTGTCGCTCATCGTCTGAGCCCCCAGCCTTGACGGGCCTTTCCGCTCTGGGGTATGCTGGTTTGTGAAGGGAGAGTGCATGGAAAAGCAGGAAAAAAAGACCGAGGCCAAGCGGGGCGGCCCGCAGCCCAAGGACGAGGCCAAGGCGAGCGCCAAGGTCGTCGAAGCGGGCAAGAAGCTCAAGGAAGACATGGACAAGCTCGTTGACGAGATCGACGACGTCCTGGAAGAGAACGCCGAGGAGTTCATCAAGAACTACGTGCAGAAGGGTGGTGAATGAAGGCCCTGCCCCCGTTCCTCGCCGCGCTGCTCGTCTTGCCGTTTTCCTCCTTCGCCCAGTCTGCTGATACTCCCCAGTCGCCGCTCGGCAACAGCGGCTTCGAAGATCGTCCCCCGGAAGGCATGTTCTCCTCGATCGTGCTGGCCCATGGCCAGGAGATGGTCATGGGACAGGCCCGCAGTTTCCAGATCGTGCCGGTCAAGCCGACCAAGACGTTTTACGCGGACGTGCCTGAAATCTTCGTCGTCTTCTCCCTTCAGCAGCACGATAGCGAGTTCAAGCTCTACGGCCGCTGGGTGGTTGAAAGGGGCGAGGGGGTGCCACCGAACCACATCCTTGGCACCGACGTCATGATCCTCATGACCGAAGACGAGTCGGGGTACGTTTCGATGAAAAAGCCCAAGAACGGCTGGCCCATCGGCGATTACAAAGTCGAGATTCTCATCGGGACGGGAAGCCACGACATGAGCAAAATCGGCACACTTCGCTTCCAGGTCCTGCCCGCGAAGGCCTCGTCCTAACCGGCGCGTTGCCGGTCTGTCTCGCGAGAACCTCCTATACGGTTTCCCCTAAGTCCGATCTTCCGCGCGTTTGACTACAGGTCCGCCCCTCGACTATGATCTGTCACAGGCGAGCGATGGGCGCCTTCGAGTCCGTCGCAAGGAGAGCGTGTGCCCGCATGGCAACGTCGGCCGCCACCAGCATTCACGACCTGATCGAGCGGGTCCAGCGCTACAACCCCCACGCGCAGGTGGACCTGATCCGGCGCGCGTACGACTTCTCGGCGCGGGCGCACGAGGGCCAGGTCCGCCGGTCCGGCGAGCCGTACCTGAAACATCCGCTGGCCGTGGCCGAGGTCTTGGCGACCTTGAAGCTCGACGTGTCGGCCATCGTGGCGGGGCTGCTGCACGACACGGTGGAAGACACGGTCTGCACGCGGGAGCAGATCGAGGCGGAGTTCGGGAAGGACATCGCCCGTCTCGTGGACGGCGTCACCAAGATCGGCCAGATCCCCTTCAAGAGCTACGAGGAGAAGCAGGCCGAGAACTTCCGCAAGATGCTGATCTCGATGGCGGACGACATCCGGGTCATCCTGATCAAGCTCGCGGACCGCCTGCACAACATGCGCACCCTGGAGCACCTGAGCCCAGCCCACCAGAAGACGGTCGCCCAGGAAACGCTCGATATCTACGCACCCCTGGCCAACCGGCTCGGGATCGGCTGGATGAAGGCCGAACTGGAGGACCTCTGCTTCAAGGCGCTGAAGCCCGACGTCTACGCGGCGCTGGCCGAGCGGGTGGCCAAGCGCATCGAGGAGCGCGAGCAGTACATCCAGGAGGTCATCGCCGTCGTCAAGGCCAAGCTGGCCGCGCACGGGCTGGTCGGCGAGCTGGCCGGCCGGTCCAAACACCTCTTCTCCATCTACCAAAAGATGGAGCATCAAGGCGTCTCCTTCGACGAGGTCTACGACTTAACCGCCATCCGGGTGATCACCGACACCCAGATGAACTGCTATGCCATCATGGGCCTTATCCATTCGCTGTGGCGGCCGGTCCCGGGCCGCTTCAAGGACTATATCGGCGTGCCCAAGTCCAACCATTACCAGTCGCTGCACACGACCGTGGTCGGTCCCCAGGGCGAGCACGTGGAGTTTCAGATCCGGACCCCCCGGATGCACCTGGTCGCAGAGGAAGGGATTGCGGCGCACTGGACGTACAAGGAACAGGGCGAGATCGACGAGACGGAGAAGCGCGTCTTCACGTGGCTGCGCCAGCTCCTCGAATCCCACCAGGATCTCACGGACAACCGGCAGTTTATGGAGTCCGTCAAGCTGGACCTCTACTCGGACGTGGTCTACGTCTTTACCCCCAAGGGCGCGGTGAAGGAGCTGGTGAAGGGCTCCACGCCCATCGATTTCGCATACGCCATCCACACTGAGATCGGCGATCACTGCAACGGAGCCAAAGTCAACGGCAAGATGGTGCCGCTCAAGTATCAGCTCCGCAGCGGAGACACGGTCGAGGTCGTCACGTCCCCCACACAGATGCCCCACCGGGACTGGCTGAAGTTCGTCCGGACCCCGCGGGCCAAGAACAAGATCAAGCACTGGCTGAGGGTGGAAGAGGCCAAGCGGAGCCTGGAGCTGGGCAAGCGGCTACTGGAGCGGGAGCTCCGCCGTCACAACGTCGCGTTGGGCACGCTGCTGAAGACCACCCGCATCCAGGAGGTTGCGCGGGAGTCAGGCCTGCCCGGCATCGACGAGTTGTTCACGGCCATCGGCTACGGACGGGTCTCCGCCATCCATGTGGCCAACCGGCTCTGCCTTGACGAGGGGGACCGCCAGGCCGTTGCCACCGCCCCGGAAGGGGAGGACAAGGCCGTGGCGAAACGCGCTGCCGCGGGGGGCGAGGATAAGGGCGTCAAGGTCAAAGGCGTCCACGACCTCATGATGCACCTGTCCAAGTGCTGCGGGCCCGTGCCGGGCGACCGGATCATCGGCTACATCACCCGCGGGCGGGGCCTCACGATTCACACCGTGGACTGTCCCAACCTCGATGCGCTCGACTACGACAAGGCGCGGCTCGTGGATGTGGATTGGGACATGGCGCATCTCTCTACCGTGTCCGTCAAGATCACGACCCTGACTCTCGACAAGCCGGGCATGTTGGCCAACGTCTCGGCGGCCATCACCCATGCCGACGCGAACATCAGCCGAGCGGAGATCACGACCCGGGAGGACCGGAAGGCGGTGCTCGACTTCATCTTGGAGGTGCAGAACACGGCGCACCTGGAGCGCGTTCTCAAGGCCGTCGAGCGGATCGACGGGGTGTTACAGGCGCGGCGGGTCAGGAGCTGGCAGGAGACGAAGTAGACGCGGACCAGCGGGCTAGCGAATGGCCTTCAGGAACTGCTTTACTATCACGGGATCAAACAGGACGCCGGCCTGACGGCGGACGTACTCCTTCGCCTCCTCGAGCGACAACGGGTCATCCGCGGTTCTCCCCCTGTAGAGTTCATCAAACGCGTTGGCCAGCCCGACGACACGGGCGAGGTAGGGGATCGCGTCGCCTTTCAGGCCGTCCGGGTAGCCGGATCCATCATGCCGTTCGTGGTGGTGGCGGATGATCTCACCGACTGCAGGAG
>JAXIOW010000201.1:0-9014 GCA_045403215.1 Nitrospirales bacterium
CCGAAGGGCGAACGGGTCCTGCGATCCAGACGGCACCATTCCCACTGAAAAAAACGCCGCAACAGTGTCGACGCGGTCGGCGAGCGAGAGGATTTTTCCAGCAAGGCTCGCTGGAATGGCATCCTCGGCAAAGCGCGGACGGTAATGCTCGGCGATCGCGTCGGCCACTGACTTAGGTTCGCCGTCATGCAGGGCGTACTCGCGTCCCATGACGCCCTGCAACGTCGGGAACTCACCGACCATGCCGGTCACGAGATCGGCCTTGCAGAGTTTGGCGGCCTGCCGGCAGTGCTCGATGGCATCAAGGTCGCCGAGCGTATCGGCCAGTTTCGTGGCCAAGGCCGTGACGCGCCCCACTTTCTGATGGAGGGTCCCGAGCTTCTGGTGAAAGGTCACGCCCTTGAGCTTCTCCAGCCGGTTCTCCAGCCGCGTCTTGCGATCCTCGTCGAAGAAGAACCTGGCGTCCGCGAGGCGCGCCGCCAGGACCCGCTCGTTGCCGGCACGGATCGTCGCCTCGCTGCCGCGCATGTTGACCACGGCCACGAAGTGGGGGAGCAAGTTCCCGTTCTTGGCTAGGAGGGAGAAGTAGCCCTGATGCTCTTTCATCGCGGTCATGAGCACGTCCTTCGGCAGGTCGAGGTACCGGGGCTCGAAAGATCCGATGATGGCCTGCGGCATCTCCACCGAAAAGACGGCCTGCTCCAGCAGGGCATTGTCGCGATGCAGGACGCCCCGCTTCTGTTTGGCAATCCGCTCGATCTGCGAAACGATCATCGCTCGCCGCCGGTCTGGATCCACGATCACGCCGGCCCTCTCCAAGGTTTTCTCATAACCTCGGAAATCCTTGATGCGCAGCGGGCGGCCCGAGGACAGAAACCGATGACCATACGTGCTGTCACCGGCCGGCAACCCGGCGAACTCGAACCGGACCGGCTTGCCGCCGTAGAGAGCCAAGAGCCAGCGGATTGGACGCGCGAAACGGACGTTCGTCTCGTTCCACCGCATGGCCTTCGGAAAGGAGAGGCTGCTCACTAACCCGGACAGAAGCTCAGGCAGAAGCTGGCTCGTCTTGCGTCCGGGGTCTTTCTTGACGGCGAACAGGTACTCGCCCTTCGGCGTGGTCTTGGCCACTAGCGCCGTCACCGGCACCCCTTGCGAGCCCGCAAAGCCGATCGCCGCCTTGGTCGGCTGTCCCTGCGCGTCAAACCCGACGACTTTGGATGGGCCCATCACCTCCATAGAAATCTGTTCCTGGTGGTCCGCCACGCCCTGCACCAAGAGCGCCAGGCGCCGGGGCGTCCCCACGGTCTTGACTGTCCCATGGCGGAGGCGAGCATCTTTGAGCAGGTGGATAGCCCGGTCTTTTAACTCGGCGAGCGCCGGCGGCACAAACTGGGCGGGTAATTCCTCAGTGCCGATCTCCAGCAGCAGCTCGTGGCCCGATGTCCGTTTGCGCGTCATGCCATCGCCTTGCTGTTCATCGCCATATAACCTTCAGCACACAGGCGGGCGAGCCCGCGGACGCGGGCGATGTAGGCCGTCCGCTCGGAAACGCTGAGCGCGCCGCGCGCGTCCAGCAGGTTGAACAGGTGGGAAGCCTTCACGCAGCAGTCATACGCCGGCAGGACCAGGCCTTGCCCGGTCAAGCGTTTGCCCTCGGCTTCATAGGCCGTGAACGTCGCCATCAGCACCTTCACATCGGCGACCTCGAAGTTGTACTTGGAGAACTGCTTTTCGTCTTCAAGATGGATATCGCCATACGTGACTTCTTCGTTCCAGGCTAGATCAAAGACGTTGTCCACGCCCTGCAAATACATGGCGATCCGCTCGGTCCCATAGGTGATCTCGGCCGAGATCGGATTCAGCTCGATCCCCCCCACCTCCTGGAAATACGTGAACTGGGTGATCTCCATGCCGTCAAGCCGTACTTCCCACCCGAGCCCCCAGGCGCCGAGCGTGGGCGACTCCCAATCGTCCTGCACGAACCGGATGTCGTGCTGCTTGGGGTTGATGCCGAGCGCGCGAAGGCTCTGGAGGTAGAGATCCTGGACATCGTCCGGCGAGGGCTTCAGGATAACCTGGTACTGGTAGTAGTGCTGGAGGCGGTTGGGGTTCTCCCCGTACCGGCCGTCCGTCGGCCGCCGACAGGGCTGCACGTAGGCCGCTCGCCAGGGGTCGGGACCTAATACCTTCAGAAAAGTCGCCGGATGGAAGGTACCCGCCCCGACTTCCAAATCATAGGGTTCGTGGATGACGCATCCCTGATCGGCCCAAAAATGATGCAAGGCGAGGAGCAGATTCTGAAGGATCACACTTGCAGTCTCCCGATCAGAACATCGGAGGGGCTTCACCCTAACAAATGTCGTAAAAGGTTGTCAATGAACGATGAGGCTCCGGATTGACTGACTCAACGCCATTTGCTAGGCTCCGGTCGGAGAGCGCCCTGTGCCAACAACATCCACGTCAGCCGACACCCGTATAGCCGCGCTGTCTCACCTCGCCACCCGGCTGCGGATCCTGAGCGTTCGCTCCACGACCGAAGCCGGCAGCGGGCACCCGACCAGTTGCTGCTCGGCGGCCGACATCGTCGCGACCCTGTTCTTCTCGGTCATGCGGTTCGATCCACGCAACCCGAAGCATGCGAACAACGACCGGTTCGTCCTGTCCAAAGGCCATGCGGCGCCGCTGCTGTACGCGGCGTGGGCCGAAGCCGGCGCGTTCAATCCGGACGAGCTGTTGCGCCTGCGGACCTTGGATTCGGACCTTGAGGGCCATCCCACCCCGCGTCTGAACTTCGTGGACGTCGCGACGGGCTCGCTCGGCCAAGGGCTTAACGCCGGCATCGGGCTGGCCATCAACGCCAAGGACCTGGACAAGTCGAGCTACCGCACGTATGTCCTGATGGGCGATGGCGAGTCCATGGAGGGCTCCGTCTGGGAGGCTGCCGAGATCGCGCGCCACTACCAGCTCGACAATCTCTGCGCGATCGTGGACATCAACCGTCTCGGCCAGAGCGACCCCACCCTTCTGCAGCACGACGTGGAGACTTATCGCACGCGCTGGAGCGCGTTCGGCTGGAATGCCATCCCCGTGGACGGGCACGATATCGCGAAGCTCTTGGACGCGTTCGCACAGGCGGCCCGGACGAAAGGCCGGCCCACTGTCGTCCTGGCCCGCACACTCAAGGGCAAGGGGATCTCTTTCGTTGAAGACAAGCCGGACTGGCACGGCAAACCCTTGAAAAAAGGTGAGGAGGCCGACAAGGCGCTGGCTGAGCTGGGCGCTCGGCTTCTCCCCACGCCGCCGAAGGTGGAGATCCATAAGCCGGATCCGATTGCCCTATCACCGGCGCCGGCCAAGCCGGTCGCGCCTCCGGAATACGCCCCCACGGACTCCGTGGCCACGCGGGAGGCTTTCGGCGCGACATTGGTCAAAGTGGGAGAGGCGAATCCTCGGGTCGTCGTCCTCGACGCCGACGTGAAGAATTCGACGTTTACCGACAAGTTCGCCAAGAAGTTTCCCGAGCGGTTTTTCGAGTGCTACATCGCCGAGCAGAACATGATCGGGATCGCGGTGGGCCTGGCGAGCCAGGGCAAGATTCCGTTTGCCGCCACCTTCGCCTGTTTTTTGACCCGGGCCTATGACTTCATCCGGATGGCGGCCATCAGCCGGTCGAACATCAAGCTCATGGGCTCGCACGTCGGCGTCTCGATCGGCGAAGACGGGCCGTCGCAGATGGGGCTCGAGGACCTGGCCATGATGGCGGCGCAGCCGGGCGTCGTGGTGCTCTATCCCTCCGACGCCGTCTGCACGCACTGGCTGACCGCGCAGGCCGCGGATCACAATGGGATGGTGTACATCCGCACCGGGCGCCCCAAGACGCCCATCCTTTATAAAAACGATGAGAAGTTCATGATCGGCGGCTCGAAGGTGCTGCGGGAGAGCGCCAAGGATCGTGTCACGGTGGTCGCCGCCGGCGTGACCGTGTTCGAAGCGCTCAAGGCCCATGACGAACTGGCCAAGCAGGGCGTCGCCATCCGGGTCGTGGACCTCTACAGCATCGTGCCCATCGATCGCGCGTCCCTGCTCGCCTGCGCCCGTGCGACCAACAACCTGATCCTCACGGTCGAGGACCACTACGCGCACGGCGGCGTAGGCGATGCGGTGCTGGCGGCCGTCAACGCCGACGGCGTGAAGGTGCACAAGCTCGCCGTGACGGAGATCCCGCAGAGCGGCAAGCCGGACCAACTCCTCGACCGCTACGGCATCAGCGCCCGCCACATCGTGGACAAGGTGAAGAAGCTCGTCTCTTAGCGGCTCCGCACCGCGCGCTCACGGGCCTTCGCTCGACACCGCCTCGTGCAGGACAAACACTCCTCCGCCCTGCGTTCCCGCGTAGATCCTTTTCGGAACGGTAGGATCTAGGACCAGCGCTCTGACAAAAGAGTTCGTCAGGCCAGCGTTGAATGCCACCCATCGCTCTCCGCCATTGGTGCTCTTAAACACGCCGCTGGATGTGGCCACATAAACCGCATTCGGGTCCGTGGGCTCAACGGCAAACGCAAACGCCGTATTCTGCGCTCCAGGTTCCGGGAGGCCGGTGTTAATGGCCCTCCAACTCTCTCCCCCATCCGTACCCTGAAAGAGGCCGGAGAGATAGGTCCCCGCATAGAGGATGCGGGGGTTCGTAGGGTCAATCGCAAGAGTCAGAAGATATTGGGGGCCCGGCTTGCCGGCGCTCCACGACGCCCCACCGTCTGTGCTCTTGAACACGCCGCCCTTCACTCCCGCATACAGCGTGCGGTGGTCTGTGGGATCAACGGCAAGGGCGTTTGCAATTTCCTTGTTCGGCTCGGCTTTGACAGGAGTCCAGCTTTCACCTCCATTGACGCTCATGAAAAGGCCGTCACCGGTGCCCGCGTAGAAGGTACTCTGGATGCCAGAATCGATGACAAGAGAGAAGACCCCCACATGTGCGCGTGGGAGGCCAGTGTTGATGGGGCTCCAGCTTTCCCCGCCGTTGGTGCTCTTGAACAGGCCGTTTCGCTTCGTCCCAGCATAGAGTGTGGCGGGGCTCAGCGGATCAATGACGAGCCGAGAAGGAAAGGTGTTCGGGAGGCCACCACCGATGGGGCTCCAAGTCCTTCCTCCATCCGTCGTCTTGAACAGCAGGCCGGATGTCCATCCAATGCGCGTCCACGCGTACAGGGTGTTCGGCGTCCTGGGGTCGACGACGAGGGTCTCAACAAACGTGTTGGTCAACCCCTTATTCACCGCGCTCCAGCTCTGGCCGGCTGTTGTGCTCTTCAGCACGCCATACACTGTGCCTGCGTAGAGGATGTCGGGGTTGGTAGGATCGGGGACGAGCGCTCTGACCGGGAAGCCGGTCACACCGGGATTCACGGGCTTCCAGTCTTTACCTCCGTCCACGCTCCGGAACAGTCCACCGGACGTCCCCGCATAGACCACGCGAGAGTCCCTGGGGTCAATCACGACGACATACGCATGAACCTCGGCTCGGGGGAGCCCCACGTTGACCGGCGTCCAGTTCCCCCCGCCGTTCGTGCTTTTGAACACGCCATGGTCCGTCCCCGCATACAGAGTCGCGGGCGCCCTGAGGTCAATGGCGAGAGCATTGACATGGGTCTTGGGCAGGCCCGTGTTGGCAGACTTCCACTCCCGCCCGGCCGTCGTGCTCTTGAACACGCCATCCGCGTCTGTCCCCGCATAGAGCGTCGTAAGATTCGTGGAATCAATGGCGAGAATGGTCACCCTTCTGAATTCCACTGGGACGTCCACAGAGCGTTGCAGGGGCGGGAGGCCTGGACTGACGTTGCTCCAGCTTTTGCCACCGTTGATGCTCTTGAACAGGCCGCCAAACGTCGCCGCATAGACCGTCTCGGTGCGGGTGGAAGCGATAGCCAGCGCATTAACCGTACTGGAACGTGGCAGGCCTGTATTAGCGGCCGTCCAATTCTCTCCGCCATCGGTGCTCTTAAACAAACCATAGTATTTAATCCCGACATAGACTGTGCTCGGAGTCGTCGGATCGATGGCTAACGCATAGACGGAAACATTGACTGCGGGAAGACCGACTTTGAGGGGCTTCCAGCTCGCACCCCCGTTCGTGCTTTTGAAAATCCCGCCGGCCTCCGTTCCCGCATAGAGCGACTCGGGAGCTTTCGGATCGATAGCCAGGACTCTGATATCCCCGCCTTCCGGACCGATGCCGGTCCACGTGCGGACGCCGCCCGATATGCTATTCACACTGGCCGAACACAGCATGGCCAGTACTGACACGAGGACAGCAGGTCTGCAGCGGGAGGGAAACATTCGAGAAAAAATTAAGAGAGGTTCAGCACCAGCAGCTTGATGTCGGTCATCTCTTCGATGGCGTAGCGGAGGCCTTCGCGGCCGAGGCCGGAGTCCTTCACCCCACCGTACGGCATGTGGTCGGCGCGGAAGGTCGGGGTCTCGTTGATCAGCACCGTGCCCACATCCAGGTCCCTGAACGATAGAAACGCCTGCTTGATGTCCCGCGTGAACACGCCGGCCTGCAAGCCGTAGGGCGAGTCGTTGATCCCCGCCAGCGCGTCCTCGAACTTCACGTATGGGCTCACGGTCACAACCGGACCGAAAACCTCCTGACAGCTCACCTTCATCTGCGGCGTCACGTCCGTCAGGACTGTCGCCTCGACGACGCTCCCCTGCCGCTTCCCGCCCACACGGACTTTGGCTCCTCCCTTTACCGCCTCCTGAATCCACGCCTCGACCCGCTTGGCAGCCCCTTCATCAATGAGGGGTCCGATCACGGTCGTGTCTTCTGCGGGATTGCCGGCCTTCAAGGCCTTGACTCGTTGGACCAGTTTGTCGAGAAACGCCTGATAGACCGATTCATGGGTGAAGATGCGCTGGACCGAGATGCAAGTCTGGCCCGAATAGGCGTAGCCGCCGACCGCGCAGCGGTCTGCCGCGTGGTCCAAGTCGGCGTCGGGCTCGACAATCACGCCGGCGTTCCCGCCGAGCTCAAGCACCACGCGTTTCTTCCCGGCCTTGTTTTTCAGCATCCATCCCACCGCGGCGCTGCCGGTGAAGCTCACCAGCTTGAAACGCTCGTCCGTGACCATGCGCTCCGCCACGGCGTTCGTGCAGGGCAGGATGCTGACCATGCCGGCCGGCAGACCGGCTTTTAGAACTACTTCCCCCAACATCAAGGACGTCAACGGCGTCTGCGGTGCCGGCTTCAGCACGATGGGATTCCCGACCGCCAGGGCCGGCGCGACCTTGTGGGCGACGAGGTTCAGTGGAAAGTTGAACGGCGTGATGCCCAGCATCGGCCCGATGGGCACTCGACGATACAGCCCGAAATGGTTGTCCGTGCCTGGCGTGATGTCCAATGGCACGATCTCGCCTGGCATGCGCTTTGCTTCTTCCGCGGCAACGGTGAATGTGGTGATGGCGCGCCCGACCTCGCGGCGCGCGTCGGTGATAGGCTTGCCCGATTCGGATGACAGGCAGCGGGCGAAATCTTCTTTGCGTGCGGTAATCTCAGCGGGGATCTTCTGCAGCGCCGCGGACCGCACGTGGGCCGGCAGCTTGCGACTGACCGCGAAGGCCGACACAGCCGCCCGAATGGCCTCGTCGGACTCCGATTCCCCGGCCAGGCAGACCTCGGCCAGGACCTCGCCGTTGTACGGATTGCGAACGGGGCTGGTCGGACCGGTCTCCACCCACCGGCCGGCGATCAGCATGGCGCGACGCGTTGCCATCGTCATTGCATTCTGGCGCACGGTTTGGAACCAAGTCAAGAAGTCAGGACGGGTTCGGAGCGACGAAGACCAGCACACTGAGCCGCTGCTGGGCGTGGTTGCGGACACCGTGCTCCATGCCGGCGGGCGCCATCACCGCCTGGCCGGGGCCGAGGACCCGCTCCTCCGTGCCGACCTGAAACGTCCCCTGCCCGTCGAGCACGATGTAGACCTTGTCCTGATCGCCGTGCACATGCCCCTTCTGGACCTGCCCCGGCTCGAAGCCGTAGATGTCGCAGAAGAACCGCGGTGTCTGGAACAGGTTGTTCTTCTTCATCTTGTCCGGCGAGAACTGCTTGCCGTCGTTCAACGTCAAGACCGTCATGACTGCCCACTCTCCTTTCGACGTCCCTCCACCGCCTTCAGGATCGAATCCACCGGAACCAGGTGATGCTCCACGCCCAGCTCAGTGGCCGGCACACCCATCGCCAGCCCCAGCATCTGCGGCAGGTGCAAGACGGGCAGATTCAGGTTCGTCTCGACCTTGCGGGCCGCCCGTTCCTGATAGATGTCCAGGCTCATGTGGCACAGAGGACAGGGGGTCACCATCGCATCCGCGCCGCCTTCCTTGGCCTCCTTGAGATTCGCGCCGTTCATCGCCAGGGCGATGTCCTCCTTCTCCAGAATGATCGGAAACCCACAGCACTTGATCTTCCCCCCGTAGTCCACCGGCTCGGCTCCCACCGCTCGGATGACCTTCTCCAACGAGTTGGGATTTTCGGGATCGTCGAAGCCGAGGTCCCAGGACGGCCTCAGGATGTAGCACCCATAGAACGGCGCAATCTTCAGATCGCCCAGCGTCACCTGCACTTCATCCTTGAGCTTCGCCAGCCCGACTTCCCGGACCACAATCCAGAGCAGGTGCTTAATTTGTATCCCACCTCTATACGTGAGGCCCTCCGGCCCCAGCAGGCGATTGACGCGCCGGAGCAGCGCCGGATCGCCTTTGAGCTGCCGGTTGGCGGTGCTCATGACGCCCTGGCAGGTCCCGCAGATCGTCATGACGTCGAGGCCAAGCCGCTCCGCCTGCGCGAAGGTTCGCGCGTTGAGCGCGAGGGCGCCCTCCGGGTCCGCTTCGGCAACCACGCCGGCGCCACAACAAGACGAGGCGGTCAATTCGGTGACCTCGATCCCCAATCGCCCGATGATGGCCATCGTGGACTGATAGAGCTCCGGCGTCGCCCCCTTCGCCGCACAGCCCGGATA
>JAXIOW010000134.1:0-5153 GCA_045403215.1 Nitrospirales bacterium
GAGAAATACGGAACGACCCCAGTCGATCTGGACGGTAAGGAACTCGTTCTCGTCCGCGAGTCCGACGTCCTGGGCTGGAACAACTAAAGCAGGGTGCGGCCCGGCCTGAGAAAGATGGGCGCAGCACGCGGCGCCCCTACAGCTTCCCCCTCACCCGCACCCTCTCCCGCCAGGGGCGAGGGACGTTTAATGCTCGCTAAACGAATTCCGCCGGCCGGTGTCTAACACCTTGAAAGCCGCACGTCCCGAAAAATCACTTGACAGGCGTTCGCAATTTTGCGAACATGCCTGACATGGCGAAGACCAGAAGAAAGCCCATGACCGACGCGGTCGCCATCCTCCATCGCCGGTATTACGAAGGGAGGCCTGATCGAGTTGCTGCTCTCGAACAAGCGCGCGCCAACGACGACGTGGCCCGCAAGATTGTCTCTCTGCGCACAGAAGCAGGCCTCAGCCAGCGACAACTGGCCAAGCTCGTTGGCACAACTGCCTCTGTCATCTGCCGGCTGGAGGACGCCGACTACGAAGGCCATTCGCTGGCGATGCTGAACCGGGTCGCTACGGCTCTGAATCGGCGGGTTGAGATTCGCTTCGTCGAGGCCGCAAAGCATTTGCGATCCGCGTAACTTCCCCCTCCGCTTCCTCCCGCCTCGATCTTCTGATAAACGACAAGAACGGGGACAGGCCACGGGCTCAGGTGCGGAAGCCGATGCGTTTCGGTTTGAGCGGCGGGGCCATGAGTTGCCGGATTGCGTAGAAGACCACTTTAAACTGGCTGTCGTACTTCTTCTCCAACTCGTCCAGGCGTTTCGCCAGATCCTTGTTGGACGCAATCAACTCCCGCAGGCGCACGAAGGCGCGGACAACATGCACGCTAGCCGCGATGGCTCGTTGTGAATTCAGGACGTTCGCGGCCATGATCGCTCCGTGTTCCGTGAATACATAGGGCAAGTAGCGCCGCCCACCGCGCCCTCTGTTTGAGGTCGCAAATTGCGACCTCAAAGTTCGAACCTCTTGTAAATGCAACTGAAACATAAAGTCATTAGGAAAGCGTTCTCGATTGCGTTGAACCTGCTCGTTAAGACGCTTTGTCGTCACGCCGTATAGTTCCGCCAGAACACTGTCCAGCATGACTTTATGCCCACGGATCAGCAGGATGGCTCGCTCGATCTGTTCGACAGGAATTGTGGACCGCTCGCCGGCCATAGATCTGACTCCTTTTTCGCTTAGACACGGCTTCTCCCAAAAAGTAAAACCCGGTCCGCCTCCATTCCCCTCCGCTTCCTCCCGCCTCACTCTTCGGATCCGAATCGAGATTGCTTCGCTGCCTGCCGCGCCTTCGGCTCGCAGCTTCGGCTCGCAATGACAACGCGGTGAGAACAGGCGCGGCACGCGGCGCCCCTACAGCTTCCCCCTCACCCGCACCCTCTCCCCGCAAGCGAGGCGAGGGTTAGTGCATGCCCGCTAGACGAATCCCACCGGCCAGTGGACAGTTGACTCGGGTGGCGTTTTGGTGGCAGAGTGGCAGAGAACAAGATCGGAGGCAGTGATGGGCACCACAAGACGATCTGATGCCAGGCGTGACGGGCGGCGCCATCCACGTCCGAAGAGCAAAGGTCAAACGCCTAAGCTCGTTGCCAAGCAGAAACGCGCCCTGTTGGCCCTTGCGGGCATCGGAGCCAGCGGCTTCTCGGATGTGAGCCAGGAGCACGACAAGTACCTGCACGAGAAGCCTTGAAGCTGACCTCGGCCCTTCTCCGGACTTCGATTTTCGTCGACACCTCCGCTTTCTACGCCCTTGCTGATCGCACGGACCGCCTTCATTCCGCTGCGGTGCGGTTTGTCGA
This sequence comes from Nitrospirales bacterium, assembly GCA_045403215.1. Taxonomy (GTDB): domain Bacteria; phylum Nitrospirota; class Nitrospiria; order Nitrospirales; family NS-4; genus NS-12. The sequence goes on from JAXIOW010000134.1 coordinate 1,848, forward strand.
AACCAACGAACGCCTCTTGCTGACGAGCAACGATGTTGTCCACGAGACCGTGACACTGATCAGAATGCGACTGGGGCACGCGGCAGCAGTGGCGTTTGGCCGCCGCCTGCTGCGTGAAGAGCTAACTCCGGTCATCCCGCTAACGACCGGCGACGAACGGAAGGCGTGGATCCTTTTCCAGCGATACAGTGACAAGCGATTCAGTTTCGTGGATTGCACAAGCTTTGCTCTCATGAAGCGGCTGCGCATCCCGGCCGCATTTGCCTTTGACGAGGACTTCCGCCAACTCGGTCAATGGATCGTGTATCCAGAAGGGTGAACGCCGTTCCTTCCCCCTCCGCTTCCTCCCGCCTCACTCGTCCGGATCAGAAGAAGGGCGTATGGCGATACGCCCCTCCAGCGGATTGCAGACCGATCCCGCTGATTCACGAATGTTGCGACACCCTCCACGGTCCTTGATGCGTGTGCGCCGTGAGCGTTTTCGCAAGGGTGTCGAGAAAGCGCGCTCGCGGCCACGGTATGGCGCCGAAGCGGGCGAGGTGCTCGGTATACACCTGACAGTCCACGAGTTGAAACTCCCAGGCCTGGAGTTGTCGAACCAGTTGGACGAAGGCGACCTTGGAGGCATTCGGACGCTGCGTGAACATGGATTCGCCGAAAAACGCGGCGCCCAGCGAGACGCCGTATAGCCCGCCCACGAGCTTTCCCTCGCTCCAGGCTTCCGCGGAATGGGCAAACCCCATCTCGTGGAGCCGATCATAGGCGCGGATCATCTCCCTGGTAATCCAGGTGCTCCGCTGGCCAGGACGTCGGACGGTGGCGCAGCGCCTGATGACCTCGGCGAACGCGGTATCGTACCGCACCTCGTACAGTCGTTTCGTGATGGTTTTCTGCAAGCTCCGGCTCACGTGTAACTCGGCGGGACGGAGCACCATGCGCGGGTCGGGAGAGAACCACAGCACGGGCGAGTCGGAGTCGTAGGGCCAGGGGAAAATGCCTTGCGCATAGGCAGCCAGCACCCGCCTGGGCTCGAGGCTGCCTCCCCAGGCCACCAGGCCCTGGGCATCGGTCTCCTGGGGATCAGGAAATGTGAACTCGTGTATCAGGCGACGACGGGTCATGCTGTGTCATGATTATATCCGCTTCTTCGCCTCCGCTTCCTCCCGCCTCGCTTGACAGGTCTCCAGGGGTGGCCTAGCCTGGGCTGATCATTGGTGGTGGTACAACAACCGGGGGCAGGTCAGATGTTGAAAGGGGGTGATGTGTCGTGCGGATTCTAAGAAAGGTGGGCCGTCCGTGGATGGCTCCTACTGGCACGGTGCTGCGGGGGCATAAGATGTACGATAAGCCTGGGGGGAAGGTTCTCGCTTCGTTGGTGATCTGGTCGCGGACGGATGGCGATGCGGTGGTGTGTTTGGCAGAGTGTATCCAGGCGGTTGAACGAGTGCGTGGTGATAAGCGGAAGGGCATCCTGCCGAGAGGGAAGTAGAATGTTGAGAAAGAAATGGAAAGAAATGGGGTCAGACTCCATTTCTTCCCCCACCGCTTTCTCCCGCCTCGCTCTTCAGACCATAACGGCACAAGAAGGGGGACAGGCACCATTCGGAAATGGAGCCAGTCCCCTCAAGCTCACCCGCACCCTCTCCCCATGAGTGGGGCGAGGGACGTAAAGCGCCTCCGTCATTACCCTTTGATGCAGAGCAGCGGCTCGAGCCGCGCCACTTTGCGGGCGAGCTTGGCCCGCTCGGTCGCGTCCACCACCGCGCTCACGTCTTTGTACGCCCCGGGGGCTTCTTCGGCCACGCCCCGGTAGGAAGGGCTGCGGATCAGAATGCCGCGGCGCGCTAACTCGTCCACCACCTCGCGGCCCTTCCACTGTCTCGTGGCTTGGGTCCGGCTCATGCTGCGCCCGGCGCCGTGGCAGGCTGAGCCGAAGGACAGCCGCATGCCCTCTGTCGTCCCGCACAGAATGTAGGAGCCGGTGCCCATGGTCCCGCCGATCAAGACCGGCTGACCGACGGCCCGGAAGGGCTCCGGGACGTCCGGGTGGCCGGGCCCGAAGGCGCGGGTCGCTCCCTTGCGGTGGACGAACAGGCGTTTCACGTCGCCGTTCACGGGGTGCTCTTCCACCTTGCACGTGTTGTGCGACACGTCGTAGAGCAAGGTGAGCGCGGCGCCGGGGAGCACTTCGGCGAAGGTCTCCCGCACGAGATGCGTGATGACCTGGCGGTTTGCCAGCGCGCAGTTCATGCCGGCGCGCATGGCGCCCAGGTAGGCCTGTCCCACCTCGGAGTTGATCGGCGCGCAGGCGAGTTCGCGGTCCGGCAGGACGATCCCGTAACTCCCGGCCGCCAGCAGCATGCGCTTGAGGAAGTCGGTCCCGATCTGGTGGCCGAGGCCCCGGGACCCGCAGTGAATGCTGACCACGACATCGCCGACCTTAAGACCGAAGACCTCGGCGATGTCGGCGGCATAGACGGCCACCACCTGCTGGACCTCCAGGTAGTGATTGCCCGAGCCGAGGGTCCCCACCTCGTCTTCCTGTCGTCGCTTGGCCCTGTCAGAGACCTCCTCAGGCTCGGCCCCCGACATGCAGCCGCTCTCTTCAATGCGTTCGAGGTCTTGCCTGGTGCCGTAGCTCCGTTCGACGGCCCAGCGCGCACCGCCGGTGAGCATCGCGTCCATCTCTTTCCGGTTCAAGTGCAGACGGCCGGTGCTCCCCACGCCGGCGGGAATATGCCTGCACAACGCGTCGGCCAGACCCTCTTTCACGGGCGGAATGTCGTCTGCTGTCAGACCCGTGCAGAGCGTCCGCACCCCGCAGGAGATGTCAAACCCCACGCCCCCGGCAGACAGGATGCCGCCTCGGTCGGGATCGAAGGCGGCGACGCCGCCGATCGGAAACCCGTAGCCCCAGTGCGCGTCGGGCATGGCGTAGGAAGCCTGGACGATGCCGGGCAGGGCGGCCACGTTGGTCACCTGCTCGACGACCTTGTTGTCCATGTCGCGGACCAGCGACTCGGTGGCGTAGATGACGGCCGGCACGCGCATCTTGCCCGTGGGCGCGATCTCCCACTCGCATTCGGAACGCCGATGCAATCGCGCAAGATCCATAAGGGGCCCCCTAGAGTTTTCGAATAAGTCTAGCACGTAGGACGCGATTCTGCAGCCAGCGTTGGAGCACCTTGACACCAGAACGGCCATTCACCAGAATCGGGCTAACCGATCGGGAGGGACGCCCCGCGATGCAGGTGAAGAAGCTGTTGCATACCCGGATGCGGGTGAGCGACATGGACGAGACGATCC
>JAXIOW010000097.1:0-14367 GCA_045403215.1 Nitrospirales bacterium
CCGCGGTCGGCACCGGCGGCACAATCACGGGATGCGGCGAAGTGTTCAAGGAGCGGAACCCGAAGATCAAGGTCGTCGCGGTGGAGCCGGGCGGCGCCCCCCGGCGGGCGGGGGGGGGCCCCGGGCCCCCCCCGGTCCAGGGGGGCGGGGGCGGGCCGGGGCCCCCCCCCGCCCGGGCGGGCCCGCCGCCCGGCTCCACCGCGACGACCTTGATCTTCGGGTTCCGCTCCTTGAACACTTCGCCGCATCCCGTGATTGTGCCGCCGGTGCCGACCGCGGCGACGAAGGCGTCGATCCGGCCGTCCATCGCCTCCCAGATCTCCGGCGCTGTCGTCTTCCGGTGCATGTCCGGATTCGCGGGATTCGAGAACTGGTCCGGCATGAAATAGTCCGGGTTGGCGGCGACGAGGCTCTCGGCTTCCTTGATGGAGCCCTTCATCCCTTCCCAGGCCGCCGTGAGCACGAGCTGCGCGCCGTAGGACGACAGCAGGCTCGCGCGCTCCATGCTCATGCTCTCCGGCATGACGAGGATGAGCTTGTAGCCGCGCACGGCGGAGATCAGCGCCAGGCCAATGCCCGTGTTGCCGCTGGTCGGCTCGACGATGGTGGCGCCGGGCTTCAGCCGGCCCTGCCGCTCCGCCTCGTCGATCATGTTGAGGCAGATGCGGTCTTTGACCGAGCCGCCCGGGTTGAAGTACTCGACCTTGGCGTAAATGGTGGCGGCCCCCTCCTGGGACAGGCGGTTGAGCCGGACCAGGGGAGTGCGCCCGATGAACTCGGTGATGGCGTGCGAGGCGCGGAGCACCTAAGCGCCCCCGCCCATGTAGAACAGGAGTTCGATCGCGTCGCCGTCCTTCACGTGCGTGCGACCGAGTTCATCACGTTCCAGCATCTTCGAGTTGAGCTCCACGGCCACCGTTTGGGGGCTGACGTCCTTGGCGTTCAGAATCTCCAAGACGGTGCTGCCCAGCACCTCCTCGGTCTTGCCGTTGATTGTGACCCGCATGGGTGCCCGCACCTCTACAGCGGAAAAATCATCTGGAATGGCCACTTTAACGAAGCCTTACGGCGGTTGTCAAGGAACGCGGCTGGGCATTCCCTGCGGTTGACTTCGCCCTTGGCCTTTCCTAGAATCCACTAACTCCACGTGCGCGGCTCACTTCCCAGGAACCCATGAATCTCCCTAATGCCCTGACGGTGCTCCGCATCCTCCTCATTCCGTTCTTTATCGGGTTCCTCACCTATGGGCACTACATGTGGGCGCTGTGGACGATCCTGATCGCCGGCGCCACGGACATTCTGGACGGGGTCATCGCCCGGATGGCGAATCAGCGTACGAAGCTTGGCGCGTATCTGGACCCGCTGGCTGACAAGCTCCTCCTCACCTCGTCTTTCGTCACCTTGTCGATTTTGCATCTGGTGCCGGGATGGGTGGCGATCGTGGTGGTCAGTCGAGACCTCATCATTGTGGCCGGCACGCTGCTGCTGCATGTGACCCAGACGCCGATTACGGTGGCCCCAACGGCGCTCGGCAAGGGAACGACGCTGGCCCAGCTCTCCTATCTCGTGCTGGCGCTGATGCTCATCGCGTTCCAGAAAGACGTGCACCAATTGATGCCGCTGCTCGCGCTCATGCTGACCCTGACGATCATCTCGGGTCTCCACTATGTCTATCGGGGCATCCGCGCGTACCATCCTGACCTGGTTTGACGCATCTTGCGCGCCGTGAGACATTGACAAGACCCCCATAACTTAGTACAATCTTTTCCCAATGTTTCGCGTATTTTTATGCTCGGAGAACTTTCCCCGCCTGATGGAGCGAAGTTATGCCTCCGGTTACTGACAAATTGGGCAAGTTGCTCATTACCGCCAACCTCATCACTGAGCAGCAGCTCAATGAGGCGCTGGCGGCCATGAGACAGTCCAGAGGCGCCAACCGGCTCGGCAGCACGCTGGTCAAAATGGGCTATATCCCAGAGGAAAAACTCCTCCAGTTCCTCTCCCGACAGTATCGGGTGCCCGCCGTGGACCTGAAGATGTACCAGCACATCGATCCCACCATCATCAAGCTCGTGCCGCTGGAACTGGTCAAGAAGCACATGGTGCTGCCGTTGAGGCGGGTCGGGGCTACCGTGACCCTGGCGATGCTGGATCCCACGAACATGCTGGCCTTGGACGACCTCAAGTTCCGCACGAACTACACGATCGAGCCCGTGATCGCGGCTGAGTCGGAGCTCATCGAGGCGATCAGGAAATACTACGGGGCTGTGGCTGCCAGCAGCGTGGAAGAAAAGTCGAGGGCCGCCACTGCCGCCATCCTGCAGGCTAAAGACTACACGATCCCTGTAGGCGGTCCAGATGATGAGTTGGCCAATCTCGGCAAGGCGGACGAAGGGCCCATAGTGAACGTCGAGGACTTCGACAAGACCGTGGGCGAATTGCTTGACTCAGTGGAAGTGGCGGAGACCGAACAGGACCAGGGCCTCATCTCAGAGGTCGAAGCCCCGATCATCAAGCTGGTCAATGGGATCATGGTCAACGCCATGAGGGTGGGGGCCAGCGACATCCACATCGAGCCGTATGAGACCGTGTTCCGGATCCGGTACCGGATCGACGGCGATCTGCAGACGGTCATGAACCTGCCCTTGAAGGTCAAGAACGCGCTCATTTCCCGCATCAAGATCATGGCGAAGCTGGACATCGCCGAGCGGCGGCTCCCGCAGGACGGACGCATCAAGCTGAAAATCGGGCCCAAGCGCGACATCGACTTCCGCGTCTCGGTCCTGCCCACTCTGTTCGGCGAGAAGGGCGTTCTCCGCCTTTTGGACAAGGCCAACATCCAAGTTGACAAGGACAAGCTCGGCTTTGACAAAAAGCAGGCAGCCGACCTCAATGCCGCCCTGGCGATGCCTTACGGGATGATCCTCGTCACCGGCCCGACCGGAAGCGGCAAGACCGTGACTCTCTATTCATGCCTGGTGGCCCTCAACACTCCGGACGTGAACATTTCGACGGCCGAGGACCCGGTCGAATTCAACTTCACGGGGATTAACCAGGTGCTGGTCCAGCCAGACATCGGGCTGACCTTTGCGGCGGCCCTGAGGTCCTTCCTCCGGCAGGACCCTGACATCATCCTGATCGGTGAGATCCGGGACTTCGAGACGGGCGAGATCGCGATCAAAGCCGCCATGACCGGCCACTTGGTGTTAGCCTCAGTCCACACCAACGATGCGCCGTCCACCATCAACCGGCTCCTCAACATGGGCATCGAGCCGTTCCTGGTCGCCTCCTCCTTGATCCTGGTCATCGCCCAGCGTCTCTGCCGGCGCATCTGCAAGGACTGCAAGGTGCCCGACCCCACGGTGACTCGGGACATCTTGAGAATGGCCGGTGCCAGCAAGGCGAATGAAGAGGAATTCGCGAATATGACCCCGATGAAGGGAAAGGGCTGCACGACCTGCAGCAATAAAGGGTACAAGGGACGCCTCGCCCTCTACCAGCTCATGCCCGTCACGGAGCAAGTTCGATTGGGGATTCTGCGTGGCGCGTCGACGGACGAGGTCAGGAAGATGACGATGGACGAGGGCGTCAAGACGATCCGGATGAGCGGGATCACCAAGGTCTGCCAGGGGATCACGACGCTGAAGGAAATCGAGGGCGTTTCGATCGCCGAGTAGGTCCGAGGCCATAACTGACTACATGAGGTGACTGCATGCCTGTCTTCGCATACGCCGGGACAGCCCGAGGGGGGAGGTCCGTCACCGCGGAGATCAATGCTGATACCCGTGAATCAGCGATCGCACAGTTACGTTCCCAGGGTATCACCGTCAGAAGCATCGAGGAGAAGAAGAAGGTCCAGTCCTTCTTCGGCGAGAAGAAGCAGAAGATCACCGACAAGGACCTCGTCGTCTTCACCCGGCAGTTCGCGACCATGATCAACGCCGGGCTTCCGCTGGTGCAGTGCCTCGAGATCCTCGCCACGCAGTGCGATAACAAGACCTTCGGCAGGCTGATCGGCGAGGTCAAGATGGACGTCGAATCCGGGACGACCTACGCCGACGCTCTGAAGAAGCATCCCAAGACCTTCAGCAGCCTCTACTGCAATATGGTGCAGGCAGGCGAGGTGGGCGGCGCGCTCGACGTCACCATGCAGCGTCTGGCGAGCCAGTTGGAGAAGGCCGCGAAGCTGAAGGCCCAGATCAAGGCCGCCATGGTCTACCCGGCCGCCATCGTGGGCGTGGCCATCATCGTGGTGTCGGTCCTGATGGTCTGGGTCATCCCGATCTTCGCAAAGATGTTCACGGAGTTCGGCGGGACGCTGCCGGCTCTGACCCAATTCGTGATTGACATCAGCGACTTCATGCAGCAGTGGTGGTGGCTGATGCTCAGTGCCGCCTTCGGCGCCGGGTATGCGCTGAAGAAATACTACGCCACCCCCGGAGGCAAGCTGCAGATCGACGCGCTCATGCTCAAGCTGCCGGTGGCGGGCGATCTGATCCGGAAGATCGCGGTGGCGCAGTTCACGCGCACCTTCGGGACGCTGCTGCAGAGCGGCGTGCCGATCATGGAAGGGCTCGAAATCGTCGCGCGGATCGCGGGGAACAAGATCGTGGAGAACGCGATTCTGGACGCGCGGCAGAGCGTGGGTGAGGGGAAAACGCTGTCCGAGCCGCTCGGCAAGACCAAGGTCTTTCCCCCGATGGTCGTCCAGATGATCAACGTCGGCGAGGCCACGGGGGCGCTGGACGCGATGCTCGGGAAGATCGCGGATTTCTACGACGACGAAGTGGACGCGGCGGTTACGGCCTTGACCTCACTCCTAGAGCCCATGTTGATGGTGTTCCTGGGGACCGCCATCGGGTTCATCGTCATTGCCATGTATCTCCCCATCTTCAAGATGGCGTCGGTCGTCGGCTAGGGTGCGAGTGCGGCTTCACGAAATGTATGGAGGCCCTGCGGGACAAGCTCAAATGGCTCATGGGTATCAGGGTCGCCGTCGTCACTCTCACCCTGGGGGTGCTGATTTACCTTCAGATCGGTAAGAGCACAGAGGCCATTCCTGCTTACTACGGCCTGATCGTCGCCACCTACCTCCTTACGATCCTCTACAGCCTCCTCGTCAATCACATCGAGTGGCTCGTCTCATTTGCGTACCTGCAGATCGGCCTGGATATCGTGTTCGAAACCGTCCTGGTGGCCATCACCGGCGGCGTGGAAAGCCCCTTCTCGCTGCTCTTCATCCTGTCCATCACCACCGCCAGTGCGCTATTGTCCCGCAAGGGCGGCCTGGCGGCGGCCTCGATCGCCGGCATCTTCTATGGGGCCATCGTGGATCTGCAGTACTACCGTTCCACCTATCAGATCACGCTCTTTGCATGGCTGCCGCGGACGGAGCTGCTGGCCCCTGAGATCTTCTACAACCTGTCGCTGAACCTCCTTGGGTTCATCATGGTCGGGTACCTGAGCGGCACCCTGGCGGAGAAGCTGAGAAGCACCGGTGAGCGCCTGGAGGAGAAGGATCGCGACCTCACCGGCTTGCAGGAATTTCACCAGTTCGTCCTGGAGAGCATCGACAGCGGGCTCTTCACCACTGACCCTGCAGGACGCCTCACGTCCTTCAACCGGCGTGCCGAGGAACTCATGGGGTATCTCCAGGCGGAGGTCCGAGGGCGGTTCTGGTGGGAGGTCTTTGCCTGGCCGGCTCAGACTGGCCAGAGCGGGATTCTGCCGGCCGGCCTGTCGCATCGCCTGGAAGAAGTGGGACGCCGCAAGGATGGAACCCGTCTCATCCTGGCGATGAGCCTTGCACCCCTCCAGGCTCGGGGGCGGAGCGCCGGGATCGTGGGCGTCTTTCAGGACATCACGCCGCTCAAGAAGATGGAGGAGGTGGTGCGGCGCAAGCAGTGGCTCGCGACGATCGGTGAGCTGTCGGCCGGCCTCGCCCACGAGATCCGCAACCCTCTGGCGGCGCTCTCCGGCGCCATCCAAGTGATGCGAAAAGATCTGTACACGACCGACGTCAACCGGCCGTTGCTGGACCTCGCGCTCCGCGAGACCGAGCGGCTGAACGGGATCGTGTCGGACTTCCTGCAGTACGCGCGCCCGCGTCCACTGAACCTCAAACAGTGTGACGTCAATGAGCTGGTCCAAGACACGATCCGTCTGCTTGAGCAGACGCCCGAATACGGCGGCCAGATCCGCTTCATACGGCACTTGGCGCCCGACAGCGTCGTCACGATGGTGGATCCGGACCAGATGCGCCAGGTGTGCTGGAACCTCGGCTTGAACGCCTGCCAGGCGATGCCTGACGGGGGCACCTTGACGGTGGCGACCCAACGGGTGTCCCCCCCGGTCGGCGGGACGGAAGGCGAGTCCGTCGAAATCGTGTTTGAGGACACCGGCCCGGGCATCCCAGAGGAGCACCTACACAAGATCTTTTACCCGTTCTTTACGACGAAAGAGGGCGGCACTGGCCTCGGGCTCTCGTTGGTGCACCGGATCATGGATGAGCACAAAGGCAGCGTGCAGGTGGAGAGCGTGTCGGGCGAAGGGACGTGTGTGAAATTGACGCTCCCGATTACCGGAACCATCGCGCAGGAGGTACGGTGATGGTGGCAGTGCCGGCCAGGATTCTTGTCGTGGACGATGAGCGGGGCATGCGCGAGGTCCTGAGCACCGTACTCGGACGAGCTGGTCACAGTGTGGTGACGGCTGCTGATGGCCAGGAGGCCCTCCAGGTTATCGGATCGGACATCTTTGATCTCGTCATCACGGATCTGAAAATGCCAGGCCGTCTCGGAGGCATGGAAATCGTCAGGGCGGTCAAGGACATTGCGCCGGACACCGTGGTCCTCGTGCTCACGGCGTACGCGACGCTGGAGGTGGGCATCGAAGCGGTGAAGCTGGGCGCCTACGACGTGCTGACCAAGCCCTTCAACAACGATCAGGTGGTGCTCACTGTCCAGAAGGCGTTGGACGCCAAGCGGCTGGCCGTCGAAAACCTATTGCTGAAGCGGGAGTTAAAGGGGCAGGCCTCGTTCGAGAATCTCGTCGGGACCAGCGAGGTGATGCAGAAGGTCTTTACCCTGATCCGCCGGCTGTCGGAGACTTCCAGCACCGTCCTGATCTGCGGGGAAAGCGGGACGGGCAAGGAACTGGTCGCCCGCGCGATCCACTACAACAGCCCCCGTCGGGACCGTCCCTTCGTCACCGTCAACTGCGGCGCCCTGCCGGAGCCCCTGTTGGAGAGCGAGCTGTTCGGCCATATGCGGGGTTCCTTCACCGATGCGGTGTCCAACAAGGAGGGGCTCTTCGAAGTGGCCGACGGTGGCACACTGTTCCTGGATGAGATCGCGGAAGCGCCGCTGGGCATCCAGGTCAAGTTGTTGCGGGTGCTGCAGGAGCCGGAATTCCGGCGGGTCGGCGGGACGCGCACGATCAAGGTGGACGTGCGGATCATCGCCGCCACGAACAAGGATTTGAACAGGGCGGTCGCGCAGGGGCTTCTCCGGGAGGATCTCTACTACCGCCTGAACGTGATCCCGATCACACTGCCCCCGCTACGGTCCCATCCCGACGATATTCCCCTGCTGGTGCGGCATTTCCTCACAGTCTTCGGCAAGCGGGCCAACAAACCGTCGCTGACCGTGGCGCCGGCCGCCATGCGCGCGCTCCAGCAGCATGAATGGCGGGGCAACGTACGGGAGCTGGAGAACGTCCTGGAACGGGTTGTGGCGCTTGTGCCTGGCCCTGAGATTACAGTCGCCGAGGTTGCCCAATGGATACAACCTTTACCAAACGGTGAGCCGAAAGTTCCGACAGATATTCCGCCGGAGGGGCTTGACCTGGAATGTCTGATCAACGGCATTGAGCGGGACCTGCTGGTCCGGGCTTTGGAGCGCAGCGGAGGAGTGAAAAAGGAGGCTGCTCGCCTGTTGAAGCTCAACACCCGTTCTCTCCGCTATCGCCTGGACAAGCACGACATCAAACCTGCGGACGGGGCGAGCGCCGGTTCGGAGGAGGACGAGGATGACTAGCCGCAGCATCGAAGTGGCGGCGCCGGGGAAAGTCAACCTCATCCTCCGCGTGTTGGATCGGAGACCCGACGGGTATCACAACCTCTGGTCGGTGATGCATACCCTCGAGCTCGCGGATACTGTGGTCGTGGAGCTCAATGGCCGATCGGGCATCCGGCTGACCTGCGAGGGCGCCGACCTGCCAACCGATTCGGCGAACCTGGCCTATCGCGCGGCAGAACGCGTCCTGGCGCGGGTCCGGCGGCGGAAGGGACTGCGCCTTCATGTGCGCAAGCGGCTGCCGGTGGCGGCCGGTCTTGGCGGCGGGAGCAGCAACGCGGCCGCGACCATTCAAGCGCTGGCGGCCTTGCTGGACACCGGGTGGTCCCGGACCGAGATGGCCCAACTTGGGCAGGAAGTCGGGAGCGACGTGCCGTTCTTCTTTTACGGGCCCACCGCCCTGGTCGAGGGGCGGGGGGAGCGCGTCACCCCGCTGCAACTGGAGGCGGAGCGATGGCTGCTGTTGGTGAACCCCGGTATTGCGATCTCGACCGCCTGGGCTTACGAGCGTCTGGCAGCGGTTCGGGCGGGACAGGTCGGGAGAGTGCCCGGTCGGCTGCCCCGCCTCGCGGTCGATCATGGCGCGGCGGATCCGCAACTGGTGAAGTGGCACGACTTGCTGCCGCTGATCGAGAACGATTTCGCGCCCGTGATGGAACGGGAGTATCCCGTGCTGTGCGAGATCCGGGAACTGCTGCTCCTGCGCGGTGCCCAGACAGCCATGCTGTCCGGCAGCGGCGCGACGGTCTTCGGGGTGTTTGGCGACGAGCGGTCGGCTCGGATCGCGGCCGAAGGCCTTGATCGCCGCCCGGACTGGAAAGTCTGGGCGACTCGAACACAGTGGGATCCGGCGCCGGCCTGCCTCGGTTGACAAGCAGAAGAACGATAGATTAGGGTAGCGCGTTTCGAAGGGAGCCTCCGGGTGCATGAGTTGAAGATGTTCGCCGGGAACTCGAACCCGGCGCTCGTCAAAGAGATTTGCGATTGCCTGGGGGTCGGGCAAGGGGACGCGCTCGTCTCCATGTTCAGCGATAGCGAGATCCGAGTGCAGATCAACGAGAATGTGCGCGGGAAGGATGTCTTTCTCTGCCAGTCGTGCTGCGAGCCGATCAACAAGCACGTGATGGAACTCTTGCTCATGCTCGATGCCCTCAAGCGATCCTCGGCCTACCGGATCACCGCCGTGATCCCGTACTACGGCTACGGTCGCCAGGACCGGAAGGACCAGCCGCGCGTACCGATCTCCGCCAAGCTGCTGGCGGACTTAATCACCACGGCGGGCGCCGATCGGGTGCTCACGATGGACCTGCATGCGGGGCAGATCCAGGGGTTCTTCAACATCCCGGTGGACCATCTGTATGCCGCGCCGGTGTTGCTGGAGTATGTGAAGCAGCGTGGAGACCAGAGCCTCGTCGTCGTCTCGCCGGACGCGGGTGGCGTCGAGCGCGCCCGGGCCTTCGCCAAGCGGTTGCAGGCCAGCCTCGCGATCATCGACAAGCGGCGGGAGGGTCCCAACGAATCCCAGGTCATGCACATCATCGGAGAGGTGGACGGGCGCGACGCCCTGTTGCTGGACGACATGATCGACACGGCCGGCACGATCGCCCTGGGCGCGCAGGCCTGCATCGAGCACGGCGCGCGACGCGTCTGGTCGGCCTGCACACATCCGGTCCTCTCGGGGCAGGCCCTCGATCGTTTGAACGCTTCGAAATTGGAGGAAGTAGTGGTCACCAACACGATTCCGCTCAACGGCAAGGACCGCCGGTGCGCCAAGCTGAAGGTGCTCTCCGTCGCGTCGTTGCTGGCGGAAGCCATCAAGCGCATCCACGAAGAAGAGTCGGTGAGCTCGCTGTTTGTGTAGACACGGCTCGGTTGAAGAAAGGATCGGCGATGCAGGTTGACATGAAGGTTGAGACCCGTGAGGCGGTCGGGAAGGGAGTCGCCCGCACCTTACGGCAGCAGGGCAAGATTCCGGGTGTCCTCTACGGGCAGGGCGAGTGCGTCAGTCTGACGATCGATCCTGCCGAGATCCGCAAGGTGCTGCATTCGGAAGCCGGCTCCAATACCCTCGTCAATCTGAGCATTGCGAAGGGCGGCAAAGAGCTGAAGCGAACCGCGATGCTGCGGGACTACCAATTGGATCCTGTGACCGGGGCGATCCTGCACGCAGACCTCTTCGAGGTCGCGATGGACAAACCGATCCGCGTCCGCGTGCCGGTGGCCGTCACTGATGGGATGCCGGTGGGCGTGGCCGAAGGGGGCATTCTCCAGCACAACATGCGCGAGCTGCACGTTGAGTGTCTGCCTAGGCAGATCCCGGCGCACATCATGGTAGACCCGACCCCGCTCAAGATCAATCAGGGGATCCATGTCAAGGAGGTGCCTGTCCCCCCCGGCGTCCGGATCCTGGACGACCCCGACATGATGGTGGTCAGCGTCGCCGCCCCGATCTCGGAAGCAAAACTGGAGGCGTTGCTCGCCACGACGCCGGCTGGCGAAGCGGCGGCGGAACCCGAACTGATCGGCAAGGCGGAAGCGGAAGAAGTGACCGAGGAAGCCGCCGCTGCTGGCGAGAAACCCGGCGAGAAACCCGGTGAGAAAGCCGGCGAGAAGGCTGGCGCGAAAGCCGCTGCGGCGCCTGCTGCCGAAGCAAAAGAGGTAAAGAAGGAAGGCAAGGAAGCAAGGGACACGAAGGAGAAGAAGAAATAGCGGGTGCGACTGATAGTCGGTCTCGGCAACCCTGGTCCGGCCTGCGCCGAGACCCGTCACAATGTGGGCTTCTGGGTCGTGGAGGCGGTGGCGGCCGAGGCCGGAAGCCGGTTCAGGCGGCACGGCGAAGTCCTTCGGGCCGAGGGACGCCTCGCGGGGCAGGCGGTCATGCTGGCCAAGCCGCAGGGTTACATGAACCGCAGCGGGCCGGTCGTCGCCGCGCTGATCGGCGATCTCGATCTCGACCTCAGCGAGGTGATCGTCATCCACGACGATCTCGATCTCGACCCCGGTCGCCTCCGCATCAAGGCCCGCGGAGGGCACGGTGGCCACAACGGGGTCCTCTCCATCATCGACACTCTGGAGTCAGACCGGTTTGCCCGCGTCAAGATCGGGATCGGACGTCCGCCGGACGGCGTGGATCCGGCGGACTACGTGCTGGCTCCTGTGTCCGCCCGTGAGCGGGTGGTGCTGAAGGAGGCGGTCCAGCAGGCCGCGCAGGCGGTGGAGTGTTGGGTCGGTGAAGGCCTGATGGCGGTCATGAACCGATTCAACGTGAAACAGTAACACGCGATGCCTTTGAATTGCGGAATGATCGGCCTGCCCAACGTGGGCAAATCGACGATCTTCAACGCCCTGGTGGGCGGCAAGGCGCCGGTCGCCAACTACCCGTTCTCCACCGTCGAGCCCAACGTCGGCGTGGCGGTCATTCCGGATGAACGGCTGACGAAGCTGACGCAGATCTTCAAGTCCAGGAAAACGACGCCGACGGCCATCGAGTTTCGCGACATCGCCGGGCTGGTGCAGGGATCGAGCTTCGGCGAGGGGCTGGGCAACCAGTTCCTGAGCCAGGTCCGGGAAGCGGACGCGCTGGTGCACGTGGTGCGCGTCTTCGAAAATCCCGACGTGATCCATGTGGTGGGCGCGATAGACCCGGAACGCGACATCGGGCTGATCGAAACCGAGCTGATGCTGGCGGACCTGCAGACGCTGGAGCGGCGGCGGGAGAAACTGGACAAGAAGGTGCGGGTCGGCGAGGCGGGGGCCGTGCAGGAGAAAGCGTACGTGGACGCGCTCATCGAGCGATTGAGCAAAGGGGAGTGGATCGGGGCCCAGACGGGCTCTGCGGCGGAGCAGGCCTGGCTGCGCGAGTACCAGTTGCTGACGGCCAAGCCCATCGTGTTCGCCGTCAACATCGGGGAAGGCCAGGACGGCAGTCCGGCCGTGCGGCGGGTGGAAGAGCTGGCGCGCGGTCGCGGGGCCCGGGCCGTGACGATCTGCGGCGCTGTCGAAGCAGAGGTGGCGGCCTTGCCTCCCGCAGAGCGGGTGGACTATTTCCGGGAACTTGGCATGGGCGAAGGAGGCCTGGTCCGGCTGGTCCGCACGACCTACGAGCTCTTGGACCTCATCACGTTCTTTACCGCCGGGGAAACCGAGTCCCGTGCGTGGACGATCCGCCAGGGCACGAAGGCCGCCCAGGCTGCCGGGAAGGTCCATTCCGACATGGAACGGGGGTTCATTCGGGCGGAAGCCTATCACTACGATGACCTGATCGCGTGCGGCAGCGAGGCCGGCGTCAGGGAGCGAGGGCTGTTTCGGCTGGAAGGGCGGGACTACGTCGTGAAGGACGGCGACGTGCTGTTCTTCCGGTTCAACGTTTAGAACGCCGCTCATGACCCGTTGCAACGAGAGGCAACGGGTACCCCGACCTCGCGCTATTTCACCCGCCCTCCCCGGCCGCGCCAAGACGCGTCCTTGACCCAGGGGACGCCGCAGGCGCTTGCCCCTGGTTATCCGGCGCTTAACCTTGATTCTAGAGAGGCGCTGTGTTAGGGTGAGCCGCTTTTTCAATCACCCCCTTGCTCCGGACCCGGTTCCGGGGCTTTAGATCCGGGAGGAGGGTTCTTCAACATGCCACAGCTCTACGAGTCTCTCTTCATCCTGCGCCCCTCCTTGCCCGATGACGACATCCCCAAACTGCTGGACAAGGTGAAGACCACGGTGGAAAAGGCCGGCGGGACCGTTGAGCACCTGTCCAACTGGGGCAAGCGGAAGCTGGCCTATGAGATCAAGCAGGAGAAGAAGGGCATCTACGTCCAACTCAACTATCGCGGGAACGGGGCCGTTGTCGCCGAGCTGGAACGCTTGTTCCGGTTGGACGACGCCGCGCTCAAGTATCTGACCGTGAAGATCGCGGACAACAAGCTGCCTCCCGCCGCGACCGAACCCGCCAAGGAGCCGGAGCATGGCGGGGTTCAATAAAGTCATCCTCATGGGAAACCTCACCCGGGACCCGGAGATCCGGTATGCGCCCAGCGGGACGCCTGTGGCCAATTTCGGGCTGGCGGTCAATCGCCGGTACCGGCAAGGTGACGAAACGAGGGAAGAAGTCTGCTTCGTGGACATCGTCGTCTTCGGCAAGCAGGCGGAGACCTGCGGCCAGTACCTCAGCAAGGGGAACGGCGCCCTGGTCGAAGGCCGGCTCCAGATGCGCAAGTTCGAGACGAAGGACGGGCAGAAGGTCACGAAGCACGAGGTCGTGGCGGAGACCGTCCGATTCCTCCCCAAGCGGATGGATCAGGGCGGGGGGGCGCCCGTGCGGGAACCGCTCGACGAGGTCGCTCCCCCCTCCGAGTCGGACGAGCCGGCTTAAGGACGAGAAAGGAAGAGGATCGTGGAACGAGGACGTTTTCAACGCCGGCGCGTGTGCCGGTTCTGCCATGAGACGATCCCCATTGATTATAAGGATGTCGGCCTGCTCCGGAACTTCCTGACCGAACGAGGCCGGATCATTCCACGCCGGATGTCGGGCAATTGCCTGGGGCATCAGCGGGAGCTGACGATCGCCATCAAGCGGGCGCGGACGATCGCGCTCGTGGGCTTTGCGGAAGAGCGGTAGGGCCGACACATCGAGACCATGACCCAGATCCCGATCTCGGAGGTTCCGGAAGAGGGGTTGCCCCTGTCCTGCAGCGAGGATCCGGCCGAGCTCGATCTCGCCGTCACGGGCGCGCGCTTCCTGCAGCCGATCGCGGTGGACCTCGTCCTAGTCAAGGCCGCCCGAGTGATCAGCGCCACCGGGCGCATCAAGGCGTCGGTCACGTGCGAGTGCGTCCGGTGTCTGAGCCCGTTTCTGGTCCCCCTGGACATCCCGGTCGCGACGCAGTTCCGGCCGGCGCTGCCGCCCTTGCCGCCGGGAGAATATCGGATGCCGCCCGGGGAGGCCGAGGATTACTATTACCAGGACGACGTGGTTGTCCTGGACGATCTCGTCCGGCAGGAAGTGATCCTGGCAGTCCCTTTCAGCCCGCAGTGCCGCGCGGACTGCCGGGGGTTGTGTCCCCAGTGCGGGCAGGATTTGAATGTGGGAACGTGCGCGTGCGCGCCACCGCCCGATCCCCGATGGGCGGTGTTGCGTGAACATATGAAGGGGAAATAATTTATGCCGAATCCCAAACACAAGCATTCGAAGGCGCGGCGCGACAAGCGGCGGACGGCGAAGGTCAAGATCCGTTCCCAGAGCCTCTCCGTCTGCCCCCAGTGCCACCAGCCGAAACTCCCGCACTACACCTGTCTGACCTGC
>JAXIOW010000162.1:0-12900 GCA_045403215.1 Nitrospirales bacterium
TCTCCTTCGAGGCAGACGCCGAAGTCGCGGAAGCCCAGCACGTTGCCGATGAGCCCGCCCGCGACGATGACCGTCACGCTGAGGTGGGCCACGTGGGCGGCGACCCGGCCCATGACGCCTTTCGTCGCGTAGAGGGTCGTCTCGGTGTCGCCCTTGTTGACCAGCACCCGATAGCCCCGTTCGGCGAACGCCAACCCCACCTCCTCGGTGACCGTGGACCGTTCGGCCGGCAGATCCACCGTCGCGGATCGCTTCAGGTTCTGGATGAACGACGCCGTGACGTTGACCTTGTCCTGCCGGATCGAGCGCCAGATCGCCGGGAACCGCTGGTGAAAACAGGTCAGGGAATTGATGCAGAGCAGGACCAGCACGGTCGAGAAGTACCAGGTATGATAGATGTCAACGAACCCCAGCTTGACGAACCACCAGTAAGCGTTCTCTCCGTACTCCTTAATGTAGACCTCAGGCCGCTCGCCCTGTTGGATGACCGTCCCCACCGTCGAGAGAATGGCCAGGGTGATCATCAGGAAAATCGCCAGCTTCAGCGAGCTGAAAAACTCGACGAGGGCGTCGCCGAATTCCTTGAAACTGAACGACTTCGCATCCTCGGTCTGTTTCGTAATGGCATCCATAGTGGTGCGTGGCTTGAGAATCGATCGCGGCCATTCAATCCTACAAGGCGCACGCCTGGACTGTCAAGATTTCTCCTTGACAACCGAGGACATCACTCGCTACTCTCAGGGCCAAATCCATCCAGGTCCGGACTCAGACTCGCCTGGCATCGAACTACCATGAGGGACTCCGCATAATGAGCCGACACAATTACCTGTTCACGTCCGAATCCGTCACCGAAGGCCATCCGGACAAGATTGCGGACCAGATCTCGGATGGCATTCTGGATGCGATCATCGCCAAAGATAAGCGCTGCCGGGTCGCCTGCGAGACGATTCTGACCACCGGCATTGCATTCGTCGCCGGCGAGATCTCCACCAAGGCCTACGTCGAGATCCCCGACATCATTCGGGAGACGATCCGGCAGATCGGGTACACCGACGCCACCTGGGGCTTTGATTACCACACCTGCTCCGTGATCACCTCGATCCACAACCAGTCCTCTGACATCGCGATGGGCGTGGACTCGGGCGGCGCGGGCGACCAGGGATTGATGTTCGGCTATGCGACGAACGAGACGCCCGAGCTGATGCCGATGCCCATCGTGCTCGCGCATCGCCTGACCCGGCGGCTGGCCGAAGTCCGGAAAAAAAGCCTCCTCTCGTGGGTGCGCCCCGACGGCAAGTCCCAGGTGACGGTCGAGTACCGGAACGGCCGGCCCGTCCGAGTGGACACGATCGTCGTCTCCACCCAGCACAGCCCGGACATCACCAGCAAGAAGATCGAGCGGGACGTGATCGAATACGTGATCAAGCCCGTCATGCCCAAGGACATCTTCGACCCCCTCAGCGTTAAATACCACATCAATCCGACCGGGCGGTTCGTGGTGGGCGGCCCCATGGGCGACACGGGGCTCACCGGGCGCAAGATCATCGTGGACACCTACGGCGGCGTCGGCAGCCACGGCGGCGGCGCGTTCTCGGGCAAGGACCCCAGCAAGGTGGACCGCTCGGCGTCGTACATGGCCCGGTACATCGCGAAGAACATCGTGGCCGCGGGTCTCGCCGACAAGTGCGAGATCCAGCTGGCGTATGCGATCGGCGTGCCCGAGCCGGTGTCCATTTTGATCGACACCAAAAACACCGAGAAGGTTTCCATCGACCTGATTGACAAGCTGGTACGCAAGCACTTCCCCATGACCCCTCGCGGGATCATCGACCACCTCAAGCTCCTGCGGCCGATCTACAAGAAGACGGCGTCCTACGGACACTTCGGCCGGAATGAGCCGGAGTTCACATGGGAGAAGACCGCTCTGGCAAAGGTCTTGCGGCGGGACGCGGGCAAGTAACTTTCCTTTTCCGAATCTGTCCCCCTATTACTGATTCTTTAGGAGACGACTCGTGGACTACGACGTGAAAGACTTGAGACTGGCCGACCAGGGCCGGATGCGGATCGAGTGGGCCGAGGCGTCCATGCCGGTGCTGCGGCTCGTGCGGAAACGGTTCGCCAAGGCACGCCCCCTGCGCGGGGTCCGCATCGCCGCCTGCCTGCACGTGACGACCGAGACGGCGAACCTGATGCAGACCCTGCAGGCCGGTGGCGCCGAGGCGCGACTGTGCGCCTCGAATCCCCTGAGCACGCAGGACGACACGGCCGCGTCCCTGGTGGCTCACGATCACATCCCGACCTTCGCCGTCAAGGGCGAGGACAAGAAGACTTACTACCAGCACATCCATGCCGCGCTCGGCCACCATCCCACCATCACCATGGACGACGGGTGCGACCTCGTGTCCACGCTGCACAGCGAGCGGAAGACGACCCGCATCATCGGCGGGACCGAGGAGACCACAACAGGGGTCATCAGGCTGCGGAGTATGGCGAAGAAGGGCGTGCTGAAGTTCCCCGTCATCTCCGTCAACGACGCCGACACCAAGCACATGTTCGACAACCGGTACGGCACGGGACAGAGTACCCTCGACGGCATCATCCGGGCCACCAACCGCCTCATCGCCGGGTCGGTCGTGGTCGTCGCGGGCTACGGCTGGTGCGGGCGCGGGATCGCCTCGCGGGCCAAAGGCATGGGTGCGGATGTGGTCATCACGGAGGTGGCCCCCCTGAAGGCGCTCGAGGCGGTGATGGACGGCTACCGCGTCCTGGCGATGGCGGAGGCCGCGCGGGCCGGCGACGTCTTCATCACCGTCACCGGCAACTTGAAGGTGATCCGGAAGGAGCACTTCGCGGTCATGAAGGACGGCGCCATCGTGTGCAACTCCGGCCACTTCAACGTGGAGATCGACATCCGGGCGCTAGAGCGGCTCGCCCGCCGGCGCAAGATGGTGCGCGACGGGGTCGAGCAGTTCCTCCTGCCGAACGGCCGGCGGATCAATCTATTAGGCGAGGGCCGGCTCGTGAACCTGGCGCTGGCCGAGGGCCACCCTCCCAGCGTCATGGACATGAGCTTCGCCAACCAGGCACTGTCGGTCGAGTACCTGGTCAAGCACGGCCGGTCGCTGAAGAACCAGGTCTACCCGGTGCCGGCGGCCATCGATAAGGAGATCGCCCGGCTCAAGCTCGCCGCCATGGGCGTGGCGATCGACCGGCTCACGAAGGAGCAGGAGAAGTACCTCGCCTCGTGGGACATAGGGACGTAAGTCGGATTGACTCCGCGGGACCATTCACCTAAGATGCGACTGGTCGTTCGTTCACCACTCGAGGACGGGTCCTGACGATCATGGCTATCCGCATCGGCATCAACGGGTTCGGACGCATCGGGCGCAACGTACTGCGCGCGTCGCTGGGCGATCCGGCCCTGGAATTCGTCGCGATCAACGACCTGACCGACGCCAAGACCCTCGCTTATCTATTAAAGTACGACTCGGTCCACGGCATACTTCGCGTGCCGGTCGAGGCGAAAGACGATCACCTGATCGTCGACAGCCGGCCCATCAAGATCCTGGCCATCAAGGACCCGAAGGACCTCCCGTGGCGCAACCTCGGCGTGGACTACGTGATCGAGTCCACCGGCCGTTTCACGAACCGGGATGATGCCGCCAAGCATCTCGCCGCCGGCGCCAAGCGGGTCATCATCTCGGCGCCATCCAAGGACGCGGACGTCACGCTCGTCCTCGGGGTCAACGAGAAGACCTACGACCCGAAGGCGCACCAGGTCGTCTCCAACGCGTCGTGCACGACGAACTGCCTCGCGCCGGTGGCCAAAGTGCTGCTGGAGCGTTTCGGCATCAAGCATGGCCTCATGACCACGATCCACTCCTACACGAACGACCAGCAGCTCCTGGACCTGCCCCATAAGGACCTCCGCCGGGCGCGGGCGGCGGCTGTCTCGATGGTCCCCACGAGCACCGGCGCGGCCAGGGCCCTGCACCTCGTGCTGCCCCAGCTCAAGGGCAAGCTGGACGGCATGGCCATCAGAGTGCCGACACCGAACGTGTCCATGATCGACCTGACGGTGGAATTGGAGAGCGACGCGACGCCCGCCGACGTCAACGCCGCCTTCCGGGCAGCCGCCCAGGGTCCCCTCCAGGGCATCCTGCAATACTCCGAGGATCCGGTGGTGTCGGTGGACATGAATGGGAATCCCCACTCGTCCATCGTGGACGCCCCGCTGACCGCTGGGCTCGACAAGCGCATGGTGAAGGTTATTGCCTGGTACGACAACGAGTGGGGCTACTCGTGTCGGGTCCGGGACCTCATCAAATATCTGGCCTCACGCAGCTAAGCACACCGGCCGCTCCGCATGCATCTGAACAAAGTCACCATCGAGGACCTGCCTCTCAAGGGAAAGCGCGTCATCATCCGCGCGGACTTCAACGTGCCGCTGGACGAGAGCGGCCACATCACGGACGATACCCGCATCCGAGGAACCCTCCCGACCATCAACTACGCGGTGGACGAAGGCGCGCGGGTGATCCTGTGCTCCCACCTGGGGCGCCCCAAGGGGAAAGTGGACCCGCGCCTGAGCCTGGTGCCGGTCGCGCGCCGCCTCCAGCGCTTGCTCGGCAAAGAAGTCCTCTTCGCGGAGGACTGCATCGGCGCGCAAGCCGAGATGCTGGTGAACAAGATGAAGCCGGGCGACGTCCTCCTGCTGGAGAACCTCCGGTTCCATTTGGGCGAAGAGCAGAACGACGAGCAGTTCGCCAAAGCGCTGGCCTCGCTCGCCGACGTCTATGTCAACGACGCCTTCGGGGCCGCCCACCGCAACCACGCCTCCGTCTCGGGCATCACAAAATATCTCCCCATGGCCGGGGCCGGCTTCCTCATGCGCAAGGAGATCGAATACCTGGAGGGCGCCGTGGCCGACCCCATGCGGCCCTTCGTGGCGATCCTGGGCGGGGCCAAGGTGTCCGGCAAGATCGGGGTGATCGACAACCTCGGGAAGAAGGTAGACAAAGTCATCATCGGCGGCGGGATGGCGTTCACCTTCCTCAAGGCCATGGGCCTTGAGGTCGGCAACTCGCTCGTCGAGGACGAGATGCTTAGCTTCGCCAAGGAGATCTACGAGCATGCGGTCGGCCGCGGCGTGAAGGTTTACCTGCCCGTGGATTGCGTCGTGGCGGTCAGCCCCAATCCCGGCGCGGAGACCAAGATCGTGACGTCGCAGGAGATTCCCAAGGGATGGTACGGCCTCGACATCGGCCCGGCCTCCGTCAAGTTGTTCACGGAAGCGCTCGGCAACGCCAAGACTGTCCTCTGGAACGGCCCCATGGGCCTCTTCGAGAACGACGCCTACGCACGCGGCACGATGGCGGTCGCCCACGCGGTCGCCGACGCCTACGCGCTGACCATCGTCGGCGGGGCGGACACGGCGCTGGCGGTCCACAAGGCAGGCGTGTCCGAGAGCATGTCCTTCATCTCCACCGGCGGCGGCGCCGCTCTCGAATTGCTGGAAGACAAGGAACTGCCGGGCATCGCCGCCCTGCCCAACAAACCGACCTGAATCTGACCGTCCCAAAGAGGTCCCATGGCCCCACGCCCGCGGTTGATCGTCGGAAACTGGAAGATGCACAAGACGATCCCGGAGGCGCGGGCCTTCGTCGAACAATTCGCCGAGCACCTGCGTTGTGAAGCCAAAGTGGGTGCGGGAGGGGCGTCTGCGGGGCCCCCTCCCGTTCAAGTGGAGATCGTCGTGGCGCCCCCGTTCACGGCCCTTCAGGCCGTCGCATCCGCATTAACATCGCAGGGACTCTCCGTGGGCACGGGAGGGGGGGCCAGCAGGCCGGGGCCCCCTCCCGTCCTATTGGCGGCGCAGGACATGCACTGGGAAGACGCCGGCGCGTACACCGGGGAAGTTTCGCCGCCGATGCTCAAAGACCTGGGCTGCCGCTACGTGATCGTCGGTCATTCGGAACGGCGCCGATCTTTCGGCGAGACCGACGCCATCGTGCGGAAGAAGGTGCTGGCCGCGCTGCGCCACGGGTTGCGGCCCATCCTCTGCATCGGCGAGACGGGGGACCAGCGCGCCCGCAATCAGACTGAGTCGGTGCTGGCCGCTCAATTGACGGAGGCACTGACGGGCGTCGAGAAGGATCAGGGCATGGAGGTCGTGATCGCCTACGAGCCGGTCTGGGCGATCGGGTCCGGCCAGCCCGCCACGCCCGCGCAGGCCCGCGAGGCGCACCGTCACATTCGAGCGCGGATCACGGCGCTGTGGGGGCACGAGACAGGCGAACGCGTGCCGATCCTCTACGGGGGAAGCGTGACGCCGGAGAACATCGGTGAGCTGCTCGCCATCCGCGAAGTTGACGGCGCGCTCGTCGGCGGAGCTTGCCTCGACCCCGCCCAGTTTGCTAGAATCCTTGCCGTCGCCAGTTCCGCTAATGTGTAGGAGCATGCCATGTTCACAGCCCTGACCATTCTCCACGTGCTGGTCGCCTTCATCATGGTCGGCGTGATCCTCCTTCAATCCGGGAAGGGAGCGGAGATCGGGGCCGCCTTCGGCGGGTCCAGCCAGACCGTCTTCGGCGCGCGTGGCGCCAACACGTTCCTGGGCAAGCTGACCGCCGTGACGGCGACGATCTTCATGCTCACCTCGCTGTCGCTGGCGATCATGTCCAAGCAGCGGAACTACTCCTCGACCATCGGCTTGGACAAACCGCCTGCATCCGCTCCGGCGGCGCCATCTCAATCCTCCCCGGCACCGGCGCCCGCTGCCCCGGCCGCAGCCGATCCTGCCAATCCCGGGATACCTCCCTCACCCGCCCCGACCACACCATGATTAACGGTAAATTGAAACCCTCAGAACTTTAGCGTACTATCTTGACCGTTCCTCTCCGGTAATACTGGGCGCATCTGGCAAGCCACGCAGGGGAAACATTCTTGTGGAGGAGAAAAGGCTATGAGAATGATGTTGCGGACGGCGGTGTTCACACCCGTGGTGATTTGGACGTTGGTGGTCACGACCCTCGTGATGGAATGGTGTCCGCCGGAGGCCAGGGCGATGCTGGCCCCTGCGACGACCTCTGCGGCTGTGTCGGATCCGAGCCGGATTGAAGACCTCCAGAAAATCCAGCGAGTGTTGGAGAATAAGATCGTCCAGCAGCGGCTGGCAGACTATGGACTCACGCCGGAGGAGATCCAGGCCAGGCTGACCCGACTCTCGGACGCCCAATTGCATCACATGGCTGCCCAGATCGACGCCCTCATGCCGGGGGGCGATGGGCTGGGCATCGTGATCGCGCTGTTGGTGATCGCCATCCTCGCGGTCATCTTGATCTACCTGTTGGGCCACCGCATCGAGGTCAGGAAGAACTAGCGACAGGGAAGCTGCCATGCGCAGACTCAGCCGAGTACGAGTGCGGTTCAGGGCAGTGGTATGCGTCCTGGGGCTCGGGTGGCTCCTGTTCGGCTGCGCCGGGCATCCTGGTGCTCCCGCTCAGAAGGGCTTGGTCGAAGCGAAAGCGCACCGTCTGGTCTCGGTCCCGTTTTTTCCCGACAATACGGACCAATGCGGCCCGGCAACCCTGGCCAGCATCCTGACCTACTGGGGAGTCCCGACCGACCCGACGGCTCTCAAAGGGGAGATCTACTTGCCCCGGCTCCGAGGAACTCTCCCGCTTGATCTGCTCCTGGCCGCTCAGGCGCATGGCCTGAAGGCCGAGAGCTACAACGGCAGTCTCGACAACGTGCGCACCGAGCTGGAGGCCGGGCATCCGCTCGTGGCGTTCCTGAACTTGGGTTATGAGATCTTTCCACAGGGCCATTACGTGGTCGTCACCGGCTACGATGATCAGCGGCAGGGAGTCTATGTCCACTCCGGCCTGGAACGGGACGAATTTCTGCCGTACGAACGTTTCCTTCTGAGCTGGGAGAAGACCGGGCGATGGACCCTGCGGATCTTGCCACCGGAGGGCCGTGCGGGGGCTCGCACATGATCGGAGAGGGGCGGTCCAGCAGGATGATGAAGGCGGTGGTGGTGGTAATCCTGCTAGGAACACTACAAGCCTGTTCGGGCTTGCCGCGCATCGTGGTGCTGCATGATCCCTTGACGCCGCAGGAGCATGTGGCGTTGGGGGAATCCTATCAGGCCCAGGGCAGTAGGGAACTGGCCGTTCGAGAATTTCAAGCCGCCCTGCGCCAACAGCGTGACTATGCCCCGGCCCTGATCGCCCTGGGCAATCTCTCGTTCGAGGCTGGAACCTTGCAGGCAGCAGAGGACTATTATCGTCGGGCTTTAGACGTTGCCCCCAACCACCCCATCGCCAACAATAACCTGGCCATGGTCTATCTGTCACGAGGCGATCGGCTCGAGGAGGCCGAGCGGCTGGCCAAGGACGCCCAGGCACAGGAAGGCGCCCTCCGTCCCTATGTCCTGGATACCCTGGCCCAAATCTACGTCCGACAGGGGCGCTACCAGGAGGCCCAGACTACCCTCGAAGAAGCGGAGAGAGTGGCCCCAAGAGAGAACACGCACCTTCACGAGCGACTCGCCCAATCGCGACGGGAGCTGGCGGCCGCCGCCCTGATCCGCTCCTCGCCATAGTGCCAGCCCATTCCAACATTCCGAGTGTGGCCATACTCCTTTGCTCCGTTGGGGTAGTTGCTATCCGGCGAGCCTTGGAGGAATCATAACCGGCTGGTTAGCGGATGCCTGAGTCTCCGATCTGCGTGTACTGTCGAGAGCCCATTGATACGCAGAAGGAGAACTACGTCATTCCGAACAAAGAGTCAGCCCAATCCGAAGGCGAGTGGGAATACGTCCACCTGGACTGCTACAGCAAAGGCCTTCCCGATTGATCAGCCCTCCCCTCCACCGCAGCTACAAGGGTGAGAGCCAGGAGGCATGCTTGGCGTCACGCCCACTGACGATGTCAAAGAAGGCGGTTTGTAAATCTCGGGTGATGGGGCCCGGTTTGCCGATGCCCACGGTGCGGTCGTCCACCTCACGGATCGGCGTCAGCTCGGCGGCCGTGCCGGTCATGAACACCTCATCGGCGATGTAGAGCTCGTCGCGGGTGAACCGTTCCTCCACCACCGTCAGGCCGCGCTCGCGGGCGAGCTGCATGATCGAATTGCGGGTGATCCCTTCAAGGATCGAGGTCAGCGGCGTGGTCTTCACGACGCCGTTGCGCACGAGGAAGATGTTCTCCCCCGTCCCCTCGGAGACGTAGCCCTCGGGGTCCAGCATGATCGCTTCGTCGTAACCGCTGGCCTTCACCTCGCGCTTGGCCATGATGGAGTTCACGTAGTAGCCGGCGATCTTGGCCCGCGTCAGGCTGACGTTGACGTGGTGCCGGGTGAAGGAGGAAACCTTCGCCCGGATGCCGTTCTTCAAGCCTTCTTCGCCGAGGTAGGCGCCCCACGGCCAGGCCGCGATCGCCACCCGGATCGGGTTTTCGGGTACGTAGAGCCCCATGTCGCCGTAGCCCACGAAGACGATGGGCCGAATGTAGCATGCATCGAGCCGGTTCACGCGGACGGTCTCCCGGATCGCATCCGCGATCTCCTTCTTCCCGTACGGAATCTGCAACAGGCAGATGTGGGCCGACGCGAACAGCCGTTCCACGTGCTCGTTGAGGCGGAAGATGGCCGAGCCCTGCTGGCCCTTGTAGCACCGGATGCCCTCGAAGGCGGCCAGCCCGTAGTGGAGGCTATGCGTGAGGACGTGGATCTGGGCGTCCTTCCAGGGCACGAACTTCCCGTCCAGCCAGATCTTCTCGGATTCCTTCAACACGAGCGCATGATAGCAGCGGGTCCGGACCTTGTCAAACGCGGGAGTTCAGAGCAGGACTGACTACAGACGGCCGGCAGCTTTGAGGGTTTGGGCCCTGGCCAAGGCCCTCCGTGATCTGGCCGTAGCCCTCCGTGATTCTGTCAATTGCCAACGGGTACGCGCACACGCGAGCTGTAAGATGGCCAATTGCTCTCGAGCATGGGCTTTCTCTTGCTTGTGCAGGCTCGCGCACTCCGCTCGAGTGAGGCCTGTCCAGGCTCCCCCTTCTCGTGCTCGCTTGATGCGTTGCGCGAGGGATTCACGCAGCTGCTTGTTGCGCATGCTCATCAGAGATTTCAATGCCCGCTGTCGGAACTGAAACTCGGCTTGTTCTGCTGCTCTGTCGTGCTGGGTCTTGCCAAACATGGTTCCATTATACCCCATTTGAAAATCCCGCGTCTTTTCTTGACTTGCCCCGCCGCCGTGTGGTAGAAAACGGCGCTCCCACACATAAGATCGAGCGGAGTAACAAGGGATGTTCGCGATTGTCGAGACAGGAGGGAAGCAGTACCGGGCGACGCAAGGCGCTGTTTTGCAAGTGGAAAAGCTGGACGGCGCAGTGGGCTCCACCGTCACCCTGGACAAGGTGTTGCTGATCTCCGGCGAGGGGACCACGAAGATCGGCACGCCCGTCATCCCCAAGGCGAAGGTCACCGGCGAGATCGTCGCCCAGGGCCGGACTCCCAAAGTCATCGTGTTCAAGAAAAAACGCCGCAAGGCGTATCGCCGGACCCGCGGGCACCGGCAATCGTTCACCAGTGTAAAGATCACCGGAATTTCTGAGGGCTAGTCATGGCGCACAAAAAAGGACAGGGTTCGTGCCGGAACGGGCGGGACAGCAACCCGCAGTACCTCGGCGTGAAATGCTTCAGTGGTGAGGTCGTGCCGGGTGGGAGCATCCTCGTCCGACAGCGCGGCACGCGGGTTCACCCGGGCTTCAACGTCGGCAGAGGCAAAGACGACACGCTGTACGCCAAGATCCCCGGCGTTGTGAAGTACGAAGGCCCGAAGGAACGGCGCCGGGTCAGCGTGTATCCGGTGGCATCCCAAGCCCAGGCCGCCGCAGCCTCTTAACGCTATTCGCCGCAAGATCACCCGGCCCCTTGTTCCGACGAAGGAGCAAGGGGCTTTTTTGTTGCGTTATAGGTACAGTTCGGGAATGTTCACGACTGCGGAAGTCCGGTGGTTCTTCGAAGGCCCGATTCCAGACGAAATCGAGCACTGGTTCTGCCGCAGCAGCCTGGCGCTCAACGCGGCGCCCCGCGAGGACCACTATCTGCTGTTACCGGCCGCTCTGGGCCTGGGGCTCAAGTTGCGCGAAGGGCGGCTGGAGATCAAGCCTCTGGTCGAGTCACGGGGCGTCCGCACCTTCGCGGCGGATGTCGCCGGCATTATCCAAATGTGGAAAAAGGAGGCCTATGGCGAACCGGCGGTCAAGGAATTCGAGCGGCTGCGGACAGGCGCGCCCCATCTCTGGATCGCGGTGAGAAAGGAACGGACGCTCCGGACGTTCTCTCTCGAAGGCGCCGCCATCGTTGAAGTCCCAGCCGCCAGGGTCTTCATTCGTGACGGCTGCAACGCCGAGTTAACGAAGGTCACGGTGGATGGGGCGGCGTACTGGAGCTTCAACTTCGAGGCGTACGGGAATCCCGCAGGGGTGGAGGACCACGTGCAACGAGTGGCGGTTCATGTTCTGAAAGATGACCGCCGCCCTCCTTACCCCTTCCCGGCCGAGAGTTCCTGTTCGTACCCTGAGTGGCTAGAGAGGCTGTCGAAAAAGTCTTGACGCCAACTACTTACTTCTGTTCGCGTTCCTTCTGCTCTAACTGCTGTCCGCGCGTGGAATCCTTGGGCTCGTAGTAGGTGGGCCCGTACTCATAGACCGAGCGCAGCAACAGGGCGATCGCGGCGCCGATGATGGAGACCACCAGCATGACGATCACCCATTTCCCGTTGCGGCGGTACCAGGCCCCCAGCGAAAGTGGCATTTCCAGTACCCCCATCCTTTAGGGTCTGCCTAGTATACCGCAGAATTGATACAGGAAGTAAAGAGCTCAGAACGACAACGAAAGACTCAGAATTATAAGGTCGGACACCGTTTTCATCTCAAACGAGGGGCGCGCCCCTTCCTCATTTCTGTCCCCATCTTCAACTTTTATTGGCTTCACAGAGGAGCTTGCGGTAAGCTAACACATGCCTGAAACCCGGCCATCGACCAATCCGTCTCACCTGCCTAAGCCCCAACGTCAGTACGAGGGGTCGTTGAACAGCCTCGATCTGTTCTTACGCACCACACTGTCACATCTCATCAGCTTTCTTTCCGGACTTTCCGTTGGCGCTTACGTGTGGCTGATCATAGGTGTGATCGCAGTAGTGTTATACACCGGCTATCGCCTCGGACAACCGGGCAAGACGGCTTTGTCGACAAGGACAGCTGTTCTCAATGAAAGCAGCGAAAAGGTCACGAAACTTCAAGAGGACATAGGCTTGGTGAAGAGTGAGCTCCAAGAACGCATGAAGTCATTCGAGGTCTTGTTAATAGAAAAGGACGCTCAGCTCAAGGAACGCGAGAATGTGATCTCCGCACAGCGCAATGAGATCAACGATCTGCAAAGCAAACTCGCCGACGAACAGAACAAGAACACTGAACTATTCACAGCGTTCGCCACCTCAGAAAAAACGACAAGCGAGTCACAAGCAGAACCATTAAGTTTGCGAACGCCATTGCGGAACAAAGATCTCCCAATGCAATTGAGCGCCCTAACCTCGTCAAAGGGATACCTCATCTGGGCGTCTGAAAAAGGAACGGGACAGGGCTTCTATATTGACGGCACCCCTTATGCCTTGTTCACATGCCTTCGAAAGATTCTGCCGGATGATTTGCTAGGGGGATCGGAACGGAAACACCTCTTCTTCGCAATAACTGTCGGTGAGAAGGTTCTCTCGCCCGTGCCCTACTTAAACATTCTTCCGGTCGCAGAGGGCAAACATAAGATTAAGATCGAACCTCCATCCGGGAAGGCAAAGAGTACTCCCAAAGAAACAGTGGTCAAGCTTGTTGC
>JAXIOW010000062.1:0-6888 GCA_045403215.1 Nitrospirales bacterium
TCGATCTGTCCGACCTGCGCCCGGATCGTCCAGTACGACTTCATGGCCTGCCCCTATTGCGAGACGATCCTCAGCCGCAACTGCATCGGTTGCAAGCGT
Organism: Nitrospirales bacterium; assembly: GCA_045403215.1. GTDB lineage: Bacteria > Nitrospirota > Nitrospiria > Nitrospirales > NS-4 > NS-12. The sequence goes on from JAXIOW010000062.1 coordinate 100, forward strand.
TCCCTCCAGCTCGAGTGGAAGACCTGCCCGTACTGCGGGACCAGCGGCGGCACGAAAAAGCCCTTCTGAGATATGGGGTCAGAGTCGCCCCGACTCTGACCCCTCCAAAAAGGCGACCGCCAGTTCGTCGGCCAGGAGAAGCCCGTCATCACTGGCCCGAAGGACGTCGCCTTCCAAGACCACCCACCTGCCACGGCTCAGTCGCTCGATCGGCTCCCGGAATCGCTCGATCGGATCGAGACAGTACCGCTTGCGCAAGGGAGCACAGGCCACCCCCGCGACAGTGCGGAGCCCGAAGGCCACCGCCTCCCGCAATCTCAACAATGGCGTCCCCGGCTCCCTCTCTGCAACAGGCGGCACGCCGGCCGACACAAGCCGATGGTACTCCTCCAGCGACGCCACCGCGCTGAACCTCGCTCCGTCCAGGTACGAATGGGCGCTGGGGCCCAATCCCAGCCACTCGCGATCGCTCCAGTAGCCCAGATTGTGCCGGCAGGCGTGGCCCGGTCGCGCGAAGTTGGAGACCTCGTACTGGAGATAGCCCGCGGCCCTCAGCCTGTCCCGTCCCCCCTGGTACATATCGGCCAGCGCATCATCGTCAGGCAGGTTCAGTTGCCCCCGCTCCATCTCCCGGTGAAGCTGGCTCCCCTCTTCGATCGTCAGCCCGTAGAAGGCGAGATGCTCGGGCGCCAGGGCGATCGCAGAGTCGAGATTGGCCAGCCAGCGAGTCAGGGGCTGGCCCGGGAGCCCGTAGATCAGGTCGAGGTTCAGGTTGGCAAATCCAGCCCGGCGCGCGGCACCGACAGCCTGCACGATCTCCTGGGCCGTATGCGGGGTGTTGGCCGCTTTCAACTCCGCATCGTCGAACGACTGCGCGCCTAAGCTGAGACGATTGAACCCGCCCTTCCGGAGCGCGCGCAGGAACGACTCCTCTACCGAGGCGGGATTGGCCTCGATCGAGACTTCGGCGGCTGGGTCCACGGCAAAGCTTCGCCGGCAGGCCTCCCGGATGTTGAGCAGTTGCCCGGACGAGAGGGTCGTGGGCGTTCCACCACCGAAGTAGATCGTCTCAACAGTCCGTCCGCGAAGCGTATCGGTCCTGCCGTGCAGTTGGATCTCCGCAAGAAGATCGGACACAAAGGCCGCAACGCGGTCACTCCGACGGGCGCGGGTGTAGAAGCCGCAGAAGTGGCACCGCCGGTCGCAGAACGGCACATGCAAATACAGGCCGACGCCGTCGTCCCGAGAAGTCAGTGAAGGCTTCATCGCGCAGTCACGGTCAGATTATCGATCAATCGGGTCTCACCGATCCAGGCTGCAAGCAAGAGCACCACGCGCCCCCGCACGCTGCGCACTTCATCCAGCGTGATGGGATCCGCCACGGCGAGGTAATCCAGGCGTGCCAGGGGCTCTGCCCAGATGAGCCGGGTCATGGCCGCCTCGACCTTCTTCACCGACCGTTCCCCGGCCCGAATCAACTCTCGGCCATCCGACAGAGCGCGGTGGAGCACAGTCGCCGCTTTCCGCTCTTCCGGCGAGAGGTGCTGGTTGCGCGAGCTGAACGCCAGGCCGTCCGGCTCACGGACGGTGGGGCGCATGACGATCTCCGTATCCAGATTCAGGTCCTTGACCAGCCGCTCGACTACCACCGCCTGTTGATAGTCCTTCTGGCCGAAAAACGCCTTGTCAGGACGGACAATGTTCAGGAGCTTCGTGACCACCGTCGTCACCCCCCCGAAATGTCCCGGCCGTGAGAGCCCCTCGTACCTGCGCGTGAGGCGCTGCACGGAGACGGCCGTCTCGAAATCCGGCGGGTACATCTCCTGGGCGCGCGGGAGGAAGACGGCATCGACGCCGGCGGCCTGGCAGAGGCGGAGATCCTGTGCGAGCGAGCGAGGGTACCGGTCGAAGTCCTCCAGCGGGCCGAACTGCAAGGGATTCACGAAGAGGCTGACTGCCACCGCGTCGCAGGCCAGCCTGGCCGCGCGGATCAGCGAGCGGTGCCCCTCGTGCAGCGCGCCCATGGTCGGCACCAGCCCAATCGTCACTCCTTCCCGCTGGAGCCTTCGCGACCAGGTGCGCATCGCGTTGACGGTCCGAATCCGCCGCATCAAGTCCGACACGCGCCGCCCGGCGTCCACGGGACGATGGGCTCCTCCAGGCGGCGGACCGCGTGCGGATCCTTGAGAGCGGCCAGAAGCGACGCCACGGTCTCGCCCAGCACCGGATGCCGGAAGGCCGGCACCAGTTCGGCCAAGGGAGCCAAGACGAAATGGCGCTCGTGCAGGCGCGGGTGCGGGACTTCCAGTCCATTGTCGTGGATGACCTGGTCCCCGTAGAACAGGAGGTCGAGATCCATGGTGCGGGGTCCTGAGGGACGGTCGAGGTGGCGGCCCAGTCCCCGCTCCGTCTCCTTGAGGATCAGCAGCAGACGCCAGGCCGGCAGGTCGGTGTCCACCCGCGCCACGAGGTTCAGGAACGGCCCGCCGACGTCGCCTACCGGCTCCGTCTCGTACGCGGAGGAGTGGCCGACCAATCGGCTCTGCGGGAGCATGCTCAGCAATCCGAGCGCGCGGGCGCAGAAGTCGCGCCGATCGCCCAGGTTCGACCCGATCCCGATGTAGGTATCAACCATCCGCCCTGCCTTACAGTCCCGCCTTCTCCATCCGCGAGACGGCCTCGAGCAGGCGCTCCTTGGGCGTGCACAGCGTCATCCGGATGTAGCCCTCCCCGGCCTCCCCGAAGCCGTTGCCCGGCGTCGTGACGATCCCGGCCCTCTCCAACAGGTGCGCCGTGAAGGACGCGGAGGTGAAGCCCTTCGGCACCGTGACCCAGACGTAGAACGTCGAGTGGAGCGGCTCTACCTCCAGCCCGACCTGCTTGAGCCCCGGGAGCAGCACGTCGCGCCGCTCCTGATAGACCGCCCGGATCCCGTCGGCCAGCGCGTCCCCCTGGCGCAAGGCCGTGATCCCGGCCTCCTGCACGGCCTGGAACGCGCCGGAGTCGAGGTTGCTCTTGACCTTGCCGAGCCCTGCTAACACCTGCTTGTTGCCGACGGCGAACCCGATCCGCCAGCCGGTCATGTTGAAGGTCTTCGACAGCGAGTGAAACTCGACCCCGACCTCCTTGGCGCCAGCCGCCTCCAGGAAGCTGGGCGGGCGCCGTCCGTCATAGTAAATCTCGGAATAGGCCGCGTCGTGGCACACGATGATCCGGTGCTCGCTCGCGAACTCGACCACGCGCTTGAAGAAGTCCTTGCCGGCCGTTGCCGAAGTCGGGTTGTTCGGATAGTTCAGGAACATCAGCTTGGCCTTGCGCGCCACGTCTTTCGGAATGGCCCGGAGGTCCAGCAGGTAGTGGTGGGCCTTCGTCAACGGCATCACGTACGGCGTGCCGCCCGCGAAGCTGGTCCCCACCGGATAGACCGGATACCCGGGGCTCGGCACCAGGACCACGTCGCCGGGGTCCACGAAGGCCAGCGGCACGTGGCCGATGCCTTCCTTCGAGCCGATCAGCGTGAGGACCTCGTCAGCCGGATTGAGCGTGACGCCGAAGCGCCGCACGTACCAGTCGGCGACCGCCTGCCGGAAGCTCAGCATCCCCTCGTAGGACGGATACTGGTGGTGCTTGGGATTCCCCACTGCCTGCCGCATGAGCTCGACGATCGGCGCTGGGGTCGGCAGGTCCGGATCGCCGATGCCCAGATTGATGATGTCCACCCCGCGGGCGATGGCCTTCTGCTTCATCTCATCGATCGCGGCGAATAGATACGGCGGCAAGGTCTTGATTCGGCTCGAGGGCTCGATGGGGAATCCGGCCATGAAACGGCGCTCCTTTCTGCCAGTGGGTGACGTGGAGCTAACAGGGTACTGCATGGGACGAGAAAAAGAAAAGGGGTTTTGACACGGCCGGACCTGCGTGCTAGCGTTGGACATGCCCGCCCGCGCAGCCTGCTTTTTGCTGCTCGTCTCGACGCTCAGCGCGTGTGCAGGCCCGGCTGCGCAGGCCGATCAGACTGCCAGCCCGACCGATCCCGTCCTGCAAGCCTCCATCGACGAATACCTGGACACCCAGGACGCCGAGCGCGCCGACCAGCTCCTCGCCGAGATCCTAGGTCGTCGGGATGCGACGCCGGCGGCCGTCTCGGCCATCCTCGCCGCAGGCCGCTCCTACCGGGCCGAACCGGTGGACGTCCTGCCCAGCCGCGAACTTCACCTCGGGGCGCGCGTGTTCTACTACGGCCTGTACGTTCCGGATTCGTACCGCCCTGACAATGCGTACGGGCTCGTCATCTGCTTGCACGGAGCTGGCTTCACAGGGGACACCTATCTGGAACGCTGGCAGACCCGCCTGGGCGAGGGCTACATCCTGGCCTGCCCGACCCTCCCCATGGGAAACTGGTGGACTCGCACTGCAGAGGACCTCGTCCTGGCCACCATCCGCGCGGTAGAGGCCCATTACCATGTTGATCCCAACCGCGTGTTTCTCACCGGCATGTCCAACGGCGGGATCGGGGCGTACCTGATCGGGGCGCATTACGCCTCGCGCTTCGCCGCCGTCGTGCCCATGGCCGCCGGGCTGGATGACATCCTGATGCCGTTCCTGGAAAACTTCCGACAGACGCCGCTGTACATCATCCACGGCCGGCAGGACCAGGTGATGCCGGTCTCCCTGAGTCGCACTATTGACGAGGCCCTGACCGAGCTGGGCTACCCGCACGTGTACCGGGAGCATGATCGCGTCCATCCGATGGCCGGCGGCCATTTCTTCCCGCGGGAGGAACTGCCGGACCTGATCGCCTGGCTGGCGGACCGGCACCGGAACCCGTACCCGAAGAAACTGACCGTTGTGCGCGACGCGTCGCATCTCCTGCCGTTCAACTGGGTGCGGATTGACGCGACGGACCGCATCGCCGAGTTTTCGGAGAACCTCATCGACCGCCACGACGAGGCCATCGCCACCAAACGCTACGCCAGGCTGGAGGCGGAAGTCGTCGGGCCCAACACGATCGAGGTCCGTACGCACCGCATCCGGCGCTACACGCTCTATCTCAATGAGAACCTGGTGGACCTCTCGCGCCCGGTGACGATCGTGACCAACGGAAGCGTGACCTACGAAGGAACGGTGGCGCCCAGCACGAAGACCCTCCTGCGCGAGGCGCGCGCGCGGCATGACCCTGGCGCCCTTTTTTCCGCCGCCGTGTCGGTGGCGGTCCCCAGTTCGAAATGAGCTACCCCATTTTCTCACTCCATGCCCGATGGGAACCGCTGACTAATCCGTGCAGTTGAATTGGACTGGGCCGACCCCCCCGGGGATGCAGCCGTGCTTGAGGTCGTTCGTTTCGTACGTATACACCGTGAGGACCCAGGCGTCCAGGTCCAGGTCATCGTCCAGGTTGGCCGTGGCAATGACCTGGTAGAGAAATGGGGGGGGACCGGCTCCGTTCAGCTGAATCGTAATCGTGTAATATTTTAACGGACCGCGAGGATTAAACCCGATGGTCGAAAGACTTTTCGAAAATTGGAGGTTGTCAGCGTAGTAGTGTTCTTCAAGCAGTTTGATTTCGGCTACGGCCGTCTCACCCTCCACCATTTTGGCCTTTTTCACATAAATCTGAAACCCGGTAATGGCGAACGAGGCCAGGATGCCCAGGATCGCAACCACGATCAGCAGTTCGATGAGGGTAAATCCCTTCGGATCGCTGGCGCTCAGCTTCGGTCTCATGCGTTGCCCGATTGGGGCCGTCAACTAGGCTTGGAAAGCTGAAACCGCTTCAGGGCCTCTTCGATCCGTTCCCCGCCCTTCAGGGCTATATCCAGGCGGTTCAGCGCCTCCCGATTAACCGATGGCTGTTTCCTCATCTCGTCCATGATCCAGGATAAGGCCTCGCGCATGTGGGTCTCGCTGTCCCGGATCTCCCGGAACGCCGGTTCGACCGTATCGAGAACTTCGTTCAGAAGTCCGGCAAGCTCATGCAGTTCATCCCCTTTTCTGAGCCGGATACGAAGAGCAAGGTTCCCCCGGATCAGCTCTCGGGCGGTCTGTTCAATGCGAAACAGCGGTCCCGCCAGCCGATGGGTCAGGTAAATGCTGAACACGGCCGCCGCCGAAATCAAAACGGCAAGGGCCGGCCAGACGGTCTGGGAGAGAGCCAGAAATTGCTGGGCGGCTCTTGCCCGCTCTTCGAGAGGGAGGGGTGAGACGAGTGTAAGGGCCGGAGGGATGAACGGGACGAGAAAGGCGAGGCCGAACACCAGGAGTGCGGAGAAGAACATGAACAAACCGAACCAGATGGCATACGTCTTCTGGAGCGTGTGGACGTAGAACCGCCTTTTCCACAGAGGCAGCCTCTTCTTGGGAGAAGGTGCTTCCATTAAGTGAATACTAGCACAATCACGCTTCGCAACAAAGGATTTTTAGGGGGCGGGAGGAACGATGTTGTCGGCCTGCTCGACCTGGGCGCCATTCTGGACGGCGATCGTCCCTCCGTTCTTGACGAGTTTATTCCGGAGGACGGTGCCCTTGGCCCCGGCCTGGATCACCACGGCATCGTAGAGATTGTTGGAGATCACGTTGCCTTCCACCCGCACGTCGGACTTCCCCGCGATGGTGACGCCGAAGTCATTGTCGCGCACGTCGTTGTTAACTAACTCGCCCTGGGTATCCACGAACGACACGCCGGTGGTCTCGCTGCCGCCGAGCAGGCTCTTCTCGATGCGGACGCCCTTCGCCTGCTGGACGTAGAGGAGGCCGCGGGCGCGGATGTTCGAGAGGAGGATGCGCGTGCCG
>JAXIOW010000157.1:0-8502 GCA_045403215.1 Nitrospirales bacterium
AGCACGGCCAGGCCGCCGCTGACCTCGATCCCCGGCAGGATGTAGGCGGCGGCGAGGATCGCCAGCGCGTTCACGAGCACCCGAATCAGAAAGCCCATCCCGCTCCCCTCCTAGATAGCCTCCAGGGGTATAGCAGCATTCCTCCAAGAAACCAACTTTAAACCTTTCGGTGGCGTACCGTGTCTCATTGACAAGGACAGCTTAGCAGCTTACCCTTGGCCCTCGGCGGAGTCGGCCGTGGAGCCTTTGATAAATAGTACTGAGTGTAACTCTGAAGGCAGTTCCAGAAAGTGCATGAGCCATAAGGAGATGGTTCAATACCTCGAAAACTTGAAAATCATGATCGAGAACTGCCACCGCGAGAACCGTGCATACTGGGACAAACAATTTTTTGAATTACGTCTCCATATCTATGTTGCCTTTGAGCTACTCCGACGGCGCACGGAGAAGCTCGAACGGAGAATTGCGGCCTTAGAATCTGATTGGCGCGGGTCCTGTCCCTGACTACCCCCGTCAGCTTCAGCCTTGTTACCTCCAAGCGATGTCTCCTCGATCAGTGCCTCCCGCTAGTGCTTCACAAATTTTTCAAGCCTCATTAAACCGTTTCGCATCGTCGAGTGTCTAATTGACAACGACGGCTAACCAGCATAGGCTCCCTTGGCGAAGGAGTGCGCATGGACCAGGAACTTCTCCAGTACCTCGATGGGCGATTCGGTCGGATTGAACAACGGCTCGATGCGCACGACCAGCGGTTTGACCGGATCGAGCAACGGCTAGACGGACATGACCAGCGCTTCGATGAGGTCAAGCGTCACACCGGTGTGCTGGTCGAGGGGCTCCGCCATGAACTGCAGCTAGTGGCCGAGAGCCTCACGATGCACATTCAAGTCCAGCACGTGCAGGAACGGGAATACTTCGACCGCAAATTCGAGGACACGCACGTCCTTATCCGCAGCTCCTACGATCACCTTCAGCAGCAACAGGACCAACTCCGGCAAAACGATGACGAACTCCGCCAGCGCGTGGAGAACCTCGAACGGAATCAGGAGAATTAGGGCTCGGGGTTAGAAGAGAATCAGACTGTTCTGATGACGCCGAGTTCGCGTCCCACCTTTTCAAACGCCGTCACCGCCTGTCCAAGCTGTACCCGGGTGTGCGCGGCTGAGACCTGGACCCGGATGCGGGCTTCTCCCTTGGGCACGACGGGATAGCTGAAGCCGATCACATAGACGCCTTCCTCCAGCAGACGGTCCGCCATCCGCGCGGCCAGCGCTGCGTCGCCGAGCATGACCGGCATGATCGGGTGCGTGCCGGGCCTGACCTTGAAGCCAAGCTTCTCCAGAGCCTGTCTGAGGAACTGCGCGTTCTCCTCCAGGCGTCTCCGCAGTTCGTCGCCCTGCCGGATCAATTCCAGAGCCTTCAGCCCCGCCGCGCAAATCATCGGCGGGACGGCGTTCGAGAACAGGTACGGACGCGAGCGCTGGCGCAGCAGTTCGATCAACTCTTTTCGCCCCGACGTGAACCCGCCGGTCCCGCCTCCCACCGCCTTGCCCAGCGTGCTCGTGATCAGGTCCACCCTGTCGGCCACGCCGAACAGCTCCGGCGTCCCCCGCCCGGTGGGGCCGATGAAGCCGGTCGCGTGGCTGTCGTCCACCATCACGAGGGCGCTGTACCGCTCGGCCAGCTTGACGATCGCATCGAGACGGGCGAAGTCCCCATCCATTGAGAAGACCCCATCGGTGGCGATCAGGCGGATGCGCCGCCCCGCCGTCTCTCGCAGGCCCTTTTCCAGATCGGCCATGTCTGCGTGCCCATACCGGTACCGCTGGGCCTTGCACAGGCGGATGCCGTCGATCACGCTGGCGTGGTTCAGCGCGTCGCTGAGCACGGCGTCATTCTCACCGAGGAGCGTCTCAAAGAGGCCGGTGTTCGCGTCGAAACAGGAACTGTAGAGGAGGGTATCGCCGGTGCCAAGGAACGCGGTGATGGCCCGCTCGAGTTCTTTGTGGAGGTCCTGCGTCCCGCAGATGAACCGCACCGAGGCCATGCCGTACCCTCGTGTGCGGACCGCTTCTGCCGCCGCCTCTACGATCGCGGGGTGGGCGGCCAGCCCGAGATAGTTGTTGGCGCAGAGGTTGATGACCGTGCCCTGCGCGACGCGGATGCTGCCGCCCTGCGGCCCCAGCAGGATCCGCTCGGTCTTATACAATCCTGCCGCCCGGATCTCCGCGAGCTGCTCCTCGATGAGCGGTTTGACCTTGTCGTACGACATTTACGGCCGGAGGACCACTTTGCCGCACTGGCCTTTCGCCACCAAGTCAAACCCTTCGGCGAATTTATCCAAGGGCAGGACGTGGGTGACGACGGGCTTGATGTTGAGGCCCGCCTTGAAGAGCCCGGCGAGACGGTACCAGGTCTGGAAGAGGCGCCGCCCCGTCACACCGTACACCCGGATGCCTTTGAAGATGATCTCGTTCGTCATGTCAAAGCAGACCTGTGCTTCCGGGATGCCGAACAGCGTGACGCGGCCTCCGTTCTTGACGGACTTGAAGCACGTGTGGATCGCGGCGGGGCTCCCGGACATCTCCAGCGCCACGTCCACCCCCTCCCCGCCCGTTATGCGGGTGATGAGGTCAGTGTCGTCCCTGGTCGGATTGATCGTGTGGTCCGCGCCCAATTGCTTGGCGAGGCCCAGCCGGTAGTCGCTGATATCCGAGGCGATGATCACGCCGGCGCCTGCGGTGCGGGCCACCGCCGTCGCGAAGAGCCCCGTCGGGCCGCAGCCGGTGATCAGGACCGACTGTCCCGTGAGGTCCTCCACCAGCGCCGCGTGGACGGCGTTGCCCAGCGGCTCTTGCAGGCAGGCGAACTCCGGCTGGATCTCCCGCGAGGTCTTCCAGAGGACGCGCTCGGGAAGCCGCACGTACTCGGCGTAGGAACCGTCCTCGTCGATGCCCAGGATCCGGTAGTTCTTGCAGACGTGCGCGTTGCCCGTCCGGCACTGGAAGCACACGGCGCACGTGATGTGCGACTCGGCCGCGACGTAATCCCCGACGGCGACCGCCTGCACGCCCGGGCCGGTCTCGACGACCTCGCCGCACAACTCATGACCGATGATGCGCGGCGGGTGGATGCGTCCCTGGGCCCACTCGTCCCAGCGGTAGATGTGGTTATCGGTCCCGCAGAGGGACGTGGCCAGGACCCGCACGACCACTTGCCCTGGGCCGGCCGACGGTTGGGGGACGTCCAGCAGCTCCAACCCCGGCGCCGCCTTCGTCTTGACCAACGCGCGCACGCGACATTCCTCCCTTCCTCCTACTATATACCCACCGGCGCGGTTTTAGTCGAACCGCGCCCTCTTGCTCGGCTTGCGTCGGGCCGATTCGACCCGAGCCCGTTGTTTTCTCTTCTCTCGGAATGTTCGCAATTCCTCCCCCATCGCGTTGAACGTCGCCCGGATGGCCTCTTCGAACGTCTCTTCCGTTTTCGAGGCGGTGAAGGTCCCGCCCCGCACGTTGCACACCAGCCGCGCCATGGCGATCTTCGGCCCCTTGTTATGGTGCCGGTTCCTCTCCAGGATCATCCTGGCGTGCAGGATGTCGTTGTGCCCGTCCTGGAGGTCGTGCAAGCGGGCTTCAATCTCTTCCTGCCACTGAGGAACCATTGTAACGTTGCGGCTCTCGGTCCGAATGTCCATCTTGTCTCCTCCCTCCCAGTGCCGGTATTATGCCTCAAACGAGCCGGATTGTTGAGGGGCACCGATGCCGATTTATGAATACCAATGCGACGCCTGCCGCAAGCGCACCACGCTCTTCATCCGGAGCATCAGCAACCCCGAGCCGGCGCGCTGCCAGCACTGCGGGAGCGACCGACTGACCCGGCTCATGTCCCGCATCGCCACCCCCAAATCGGAGGAGGCCCGCCTCGAGTCGCTGGCCGACCCGGGCGGCTTCGGCGACCTCGATGAGAGCGATCCCAAGAGCATGGCCCGCTGGATGAAGAAGATGGCCGGGGAGATGGGCGAGGACGTCGACGAGGGGACGATGGCGGAACTGGACCAGGCCGCCGAGGGAACGGGAGATGAGCCCAGTGGATGACCATTCCATCTCACTTCTAACCGACATCGCCTACGGGATCATCTTCGCAGCGGCGGCGTCCCACGTGGCGCGGCTCTTCCGCCAGCCATTGATTCTCGGATATGTCCTGGGCGGCGTTCTGCTGGGAACCAACCTGGGGTTTGGGCTAGTGACGAACGAAGCCAATATTGAGCTGATCTCCGAGATAGGGCTCATCCTGCTCCTCTTTATCATCGGCATGGAGATCAACCTTCGGGAACTAGTGAAGATGGGCAAGTCGATGTTTACGCTGGGGATCGTGCAGTTTGTCGCCTGCGTGGCATTGGGCCTTTTAGCATTCCGATCCTTCGGTTATAGGATAGGCAACGGGAACTTCGATCTTCTCTATATTGCGGTGGCGGCAGCCTTAAGCTCCACCCTCATTGTAGTGAAGCTCCTGCACGACAAATTCGAGATACACACCGTGGCCGGCCGCCTGACGGTAGGCGTTCTGGTTCTGCAGGATGTCTGTGCCATCGTGTTCATGGCCTGCCAGCCCAACCTGTTGAACCCCCAGTTGGGAAACATCGCCCAGTCCTTGGGCTTCGGTGCGGTCCTAGTGGTGACCACCTTCCTCGCCAGCCGTCACCTTTTAAGCCGACTCTTCCTAGCGGCCAACAGGAGCCCGGAGTTGGTGCTGTTGACCTCCATCGCCTGGTGCTTCTTCATCTCCGGTCTCGCGGAAATCGCGGGATTATCGAAGGAGATGGGCGCTCTGATCGCTGGCATGAGCATCACAGCCTTCCCGTACGGCGCAGTCGTGATCGCCAAGCTAACTGGAGTACGTGATTTTTTTGTCACGCTCTTCTTTGTAGCGCTGGGGATCAAGGTGCCGGTGCCCACGTGGCAGTTGTTGAAAATTTCCTTGGTCGTTGCGGCGTTTGTGCTGGGTAGTCGGTTACTTTCTGTGGCGCCCACTGTGTATTTTTTGAGGATGGGGCTTCGGAATGGGTTGCTTACCGCCCTGAACTTGGCTCAATTGAGCGAGTTTTCCCTCGTGATCATGGCCCTGGGAGCAAACTATGGCCACGTATCGGAAGGGCTATCCGATACCGTTTTAGCCTCCATGCTGGTCACATCCATTTTGGCGACCTACATCATCAACTTCAATGACACGTTGACCCGGGCCTTGATGCGCGCTGTCCGCATCCTGAATATCCAGGACAAGGGACTTCAGGAGGCGAAGACCATGGGCCGTGAAAGCCCTAAGCGGGATATTGTGCTATTGGGTTGTTTCCGGGCCGGGATGGCGTTTCTGGAAGCGGTAGAGAGCCAAGCTTCACATCTTAAGAAACGTGTCTTGGTGGTGGACTTTAATGCTGCGCTCAAAGACAATTTGGAATCACGGGGATTTCATTGGGTGTACGGCGACTTAGCTCACCCAGAAACACTTCACAATTGGGGGATTGTAGATGCGTCTTTTGTCATCTGTTCCGTTTCGGATACCTTTCTCAAAGGGATCACCAACCGTCGGCTGTTAGCGCATCTTAAACAAATGGCTCCTCAAGCCCAACTTATTATGACCGCTGAAGAAAATCAGGAAGCAAATATTCTTCTAGAAGAGGGCGCCAAGCATGTGATCGTATCCGAGAAGCTTTCCGGAATGCGCATCTGTGAATTAGTTACAAAGAATCTGGACCGGAGGGACGTGTAACTCATCGTGGAATCAAGTGGATGGCCGAGGCCTTCACGGTGGCCGTCACCGGCGTCCCGGGTTGCAGGTCCAGGTCTTGCGCCGCCTGCCGGGTGACGAGAACTGTGAGCGCAAAGCCGCAGTCCACGGCGACGCGCGAGACCGGGCCGGCCGGGCGCACGTCTGTCACCCGACCGGCGAGGTGATTGCGGGCGCTGCTGCTCGGGCGCGCGCCGATTTCAAGCGTCACATCCTCGGCCCGAATGCAGAGATAGAACTCCTCGCCCTTCCCGCTCGCTTCGACGGCCCAGAGCTGCTTGCCCGCGACATCGAACACGGCCAGGCCATCCTGGCGGCCCACGACTTTTCCCGGAATCACCGTTTCGACTCCGACAATGGCGGCCACTTCAGCGTTTGCAGGCCGGCTGAAGACATAGTCAGGAGAGCCGGTCTGGAGGATCCGCCCGCCGGCCATCACCGCCACCTCATCCGCCAGCGTCAAGGCTTCCACCCAATCATGGGTCACGCACAGGGTCGGCATGCGCTGACCGCGCAGCACGGATCTGAGCTCTCCCCGGAGTTGCTCGCGGGTCGGCGCATCCAGCGCGGACAGGGGCTCATCGAGCAGTAAGAGCCTGGGACGGCGAGCGAGCACGCGCGCGAGCGCGACCCGCTGCTGTTGCCCACCGGAGAGCTGAGCGGGCCGCCGGTCTTCCAACCCCTCGAGCTGCAAGAGACGGAGCATCTCCGCAAGCCGCGCGTGTCGCTCCTTCGGGTCGAGGTCATGGATCGCATAGGTGATGTTCCCGGCGACCGTCAAATGGGGAAAGAGGGCATAGTCCTGGAACAGGTAGCCAACCCCGCGCGTTTGAGGCGGCGCCATGACGCCCACGTCCGTGTCCACCCACATCTCGCTCGCATAGCGGATGCGCCCGCGCTCGGGACGCTCAAGGCCGGCGAGGCAGCGCAAGACCGTCGTCTTGCCTGCCCCAGACGGCCCGAACAGGACGGTCACGTGGGGATGGCCTACCGGAAGCCGGAGCGCCGCACGGATTGTCGGCCCCCCGTTGTACCGTTTCTCGAAGTCGGCTGTCACTTCATCGGCCATACCGCCCACATGTTCCGGTTGAAGGCATAGACGATCGACAGGGTCACAAACGAGAAGATCAGGAGCACCAACGCGGTCTCGGCAGCGCCGGCGTAGTTCAACGCCTGCACTTCGTCGTAGATGTCGATCGAGACCGTCCGGGTCTCGCCGGGAATATTGCCGCCCACCATGAGCACCACCCCGAACTCTCCCATGGTATGGGCGAAGCTAAGGACTAGGCCCGTCACCACGCCGGCGATCGATAACGGCAAGGTCACCCGAAGAAACGTGGCCAAGCGGGAGATCCCGAGTGTCCACGAGGCCTCAACCAGCTTCGGATCAACAGACCCGAAAGCGGCCGTGAAGGGCTGGACGGCAAACGGCAGGCTGTAGAGGACCGATGCGAGGAGCAGCCCCTCGAAGGTAAAGGCCAGGGGATGGCCGACGAGCGCGTGATACCCATGCCCCAGGGGGCTCTTCGGACCGATCGCCACGAGGACGTAGAAGCCCAGCACCGTCGGGGGCAGCACCAGCGGCAACGCCACGACCGATTCGATCAGAAATTTCCACCGCCAGCGGGAATACGTCAGCCAGTACGCGATCGGCATCCCGATGAGAACGAGAAGCAGCGCGGTCAGACCGGCCAGTTTCAATGTCAGCACAATGGCTTCCCAGTTCACGCTTCACCTCTCCTTGATGATCATCACTTCCGTGGCCTTCATGAGCGCCACCGCCGTATCGCCGACTTTGAGCTCAAGGTCATCCAGCGCGTCGCGGGTGATCACGGCGGTGATCTTGTGTTCCCCCACATCGAGATTGACCTGCGCCAGGATGGCATCCCGTTTGATCGCCGACACCTTCCCGACGAACTTGTTCCGCCCGCTGACGTCCTCGCCTTCGGCCTTCTTGCCGAGCCACCTGTCCAACAGCGATTTTTTGAACCGGTACCGCCCGCCGATCTTCGAGCTGGGAATCTTCCCCTGCCACATGTAGCGGTAGAACGTCGGCAGCGCCAGGCGCAGGTACGTGGCGGCCTCCCGCGCGGTCAGCACATCCCTGGGACCGTCAGTTGTAGGAGCGCGATGTTTTCTCAGCATGGCCTCCCCACAGAGTTAGAAAATGAATGCGATAGTAGGGGCACGGCCGAGAGAAGTCAATTACTGCTGGGCAGGTAAATACTAGAAACGTATCAAGCCTCTCTCTCACGGAAGGGGCTTCTCAGGAAGAAAGAACCCGTACTGTTTGAACACCGCGGCGCCTTCCGGGCTCTTGATGTGGTCCAAGAAGGCGCGCGCTGCTTTTACGTCTTTAGCAGCTTTCAAAATCACGGCTCCCTGTTCAAGGCGCGGATAGGCCTCCAAAGGAACCTCCCAGAATTGACCGGTGTCTTTCATGGCCGGCGCAACGGCCAGCGACAGCGCGATGATGCCGATATCGGCCCCTCCTGTATGAACGAACTGGGCGGTCTGCGAAATGTTTTCCCCCAGCACCAGCTTGTTCTTCACCATATCGTAGACCTTGAAGTGCTCCATCGCCGCAACGGCTGCCCGCCCATACGGCGCGTGTTTGGGGTTCGCGATCGCGATCTTTTTGACCGAGGGATGCAGCAGGGACTTAATCCCCAATGACCTGACATCAATCGGAGAGCCCTTGGGCACCCAGACCAC
>JAXIOW010000018.1:0-15430 GCA_045403215.1 Nitrospirales bacterium
TTCGTCTTTGACCGGGAGCGCCGCCTCCGCTACACGGGGAAGATCGACGACAACTGGCAGGACCCGTCGGCCGTGTCACGCCATTATCTGAGAGAGGCTCTGGACGCTCTCTTGCAAGGGTCCGCGCCGCCCGACGCCAAAACCCACGCGATCGGCTGCACGATCAAATGGGCCCACTGAGACCGCCGGCTCGACCAACGACAGCCGTCTTGCTCTGCCTACTTCTGCTGTCCGCTTCGGACCCTACCGCCCAGACGGACGGAGACCACTCACGATCTTCTTGTGAG
This sequence comes from Nitrospirales bacterium, assembly GCA_045403215.1. Classification (GTDB taxonomy): domain Bacteria; phylum Nitrospirota; class Nitrospiria; order Nitrospirales; family NS-4; genus NS-12. The sequence continues at coordinate 288 of JAXIOW010000018.1, forward strand.
GGGATCGCCACCGTCACCGGCACCTCCCTTGCCACCGAATTGGTCGCCGACGGCTTCACGATGCCGGTCCATCTGGCCGCGCCTCCCCAGGACGGCAGCCGCCTGTTCGTCGTCGAGCAGGACGGGACCATCAAGATCATCAAGTCCGGCCAGACCCTCGCGCGCCCGTTTTTGGACATCCGCGATCGCGTCCGCTCGGGCGGCGAGCGCGGCCTGCTCAGCAGTGCGTTCCACCCGGACTACGCGTCGAACCGCCGCTTCTTCGTGTACTACACCGAAGCGACCGGCGATCTGGTCATCGCGGAATTCGCCTCGTCTGCCACCGATCAGGACGTCGCAGACCCTGGCAGCGAGCGGCGCCTGCTGGTCATCGCGCACCGCAAGTACGGCAACCACAACGGGGGCCAGCTCGCCTTCGGACCGGACCGCTACCTTTATATAGGCACCGGGGACGGAGGCGGAGGAGGAGATCCCGACAATAACGCTCAGAACCGAACCGCGCTGCTGGGCAAACTGCTGCGGATCGATGTGGACCGCCGGGAGGGCGGCAAGCCGTACGGGATTCCGTCCTCCAATCCGTTCGTCAAAGACGGGAACGCCGCGCCGGAGGTGTGGGCGTACGGCCTGCGGAACCCCTGGCGGTTTTCGTTCGATCGCGGGACCGGCGATCTCTACACCGCCGACGTGGGGCAAAACGCGTGGGAGGAAGTCGATGTCCAGCCGGCCTCAAGCGCGGGGGGCGAAAACTACGGGTGGCGGTACATGGAAGGCGCGCACTGCTACAACCCACGGGAAGGATGCCCGACGCGCGGCCTCACGCGGCCGGTGTTCGAGTACCGGCAACGGGGCAAAGGCTACGCCATCACAGGCGGGTTTGTGTACCGTGGCTGCCGCATGCCGGACCTGCGCGGGACCTACTTCTTCAGCGACTACGTGAAGGGATTCAGCGGAACCTTCGTACTGACGAACGGCCGCGCGGCCCAAGTGCGGGACATCACGCACGAGCTGGCCCCGCCTGCGCCGCACCGCATCGAGCACCTCAGCTCATTCGGAGAAGACCCTCTGGGCGAGCTGTATCTGATCGAGCACGAGCAGGGCGCAATCTTCCGCCTCGTTCCCCGCAAGTAAGGGCACACTCTTGGTCCACCGTCACCGGCGGGGCGCAGTCTGTGGTTTTCCCTTGCTGGCCTCAGAGGCCAGATACCCCCGATAGTCGACCTGAACCAGCGGGCGCAACTTGTGGCTGCCCTTCCGCTCTTCATCGCTTCCCGGTCTCACATATGCGGCCGGTTGGAAGTCAAGCTCGAAGAGGCTGCCGGGTGGCGGGTTTTCGGGGTCCTGCCAGCCTATGGACGGGTGCCCAGTCAACCCGAACCGGAGATAGGGCCCCCGTATCGCAAGGTGTCCGGATATCGGGACCTGGCGGCGTCCCGGTTGCGGGCTCCAGAGCGTGAAGCCGAGACGTTCCGCTCCGCTAGCCTGTGTGAGTCCGTCGGCCAGGATCGGTGCCAGTAGCGCCACTTCGTCTTCGGTGAAGACCGGCGCTGCAGGGGAGGACAGTCGGAGCAAGGATCCTAACAACCCCTGCCCGCTCCGGATCCGGACACCGCGCAAAAGCATGGCGACCTGCGCCGGCTTGAGGGCAACAGGCTGCGTGTTCCATCCCGCTGGATCTACCCCGCCGGTTGACGGATCCGTTTCCAGTTGAACGAACGTTCGGTCCTGCTGGTAGAGGATCCGCGCAGGCGGTGCGGCTAAGGTGCAGCCCATGAGGGTACCGACGAGGAACAACGCGGCGCCCCACATTACAACGCGATCGTGCATCCGATGGCCGTCTCCCATATGTCCCCGCAAATTGCGCCGATTATAGGTCATTCCCCCTCCACGAGTCCACGCCGTCCAGCCCACCGAAAAAATTAACCGACTTGTAATAGGTCATTAATCCGCCGGGAATTGCTCCGGGCTACCTTGCGCGTAACTTTCGGCATTCTTTGCCTAGCAGCAGTTCACCATTTGAAAGGGAGGCACAGGGCATGAAACACAAAGTGTTCTTCACGATGATCGTGATGGCCGGCCTGGCCGTCGTCCTTACGGTCGGATCCGCTCAGGCAGCGGTCGAAGACATTCTGTTAGAGAAGGGCCAGATCACCAAAGAAGACTGGCTCAAGATCAAGGCGGAGAAGGAAAAGGAGGCGGCCCAGACCGCTCCCGCACCGACTTCCAGCACGGTCTCCAACTTGCTGAAGGGCGTCGAGCTCAAGGCGACCTTCTACTTCGATTACACTTACGCGACGGGTGATTCATTTACCGGCGATGTGGCCAACAAAGGGATCAATAACCCCACGGCGAACAACAACCGAGGGCTCGCCACCGGCTTTCACTTCACCCGGACCTACCTCACCTTGATCAAGCGGTTCGATGAAGGGCACCACTTCCGCCTGACGCTCGACCAGATGGTCAACCACGTGGGCGGCAACAGCTGTCCGGGCAACACCAACGCGTCGGGGGGCAACTGCCACGAAGCCGCGCCCTTTGGACTGGCCGGGTATGCCGGGACTGGCCGCAACGCCGTTTTCGTCAAGTACGCGTATTACAACCATGTTCTTCTGCCGGGACTGGAGGTGCGGCTCGGCCAGAATCAAACCCCGTGGATTGAGTATGAAGAGCACCGGTGGACTTACCGCTATCGGGGCCCGGTCATGGTGGATGAACAGAACTTTCAGACCTCGTCCGACTTGGGCGTGAGCGTCTTAGGCAAAGTCCTGAACAAAATGGTGGACTACCATATCTCTCTCCAAAGTGGAGAGGGCTACCAGAACACACAGGACGGCCGTGGCCTGGCCGCATTGGGGCGAGTCAGCATCGAGCCTTTCCAGGGCGTCATCGTATCAGGCTTTTACCACAACGAGCGCGAGCGGAACGGCATCGAGGGCTTCAACCCGCAGCGCTTGCTTGGAAACGTGGAGGTGTATGATCCGCAAGCCGATCGGTTTAAGGTCAATGCCCAAGCGGTCTGGGCCGATGACGGAGGGAATGTGGGCACTGGCCTGGGACCGGCGATCTTCGTCCCGGGCACGTACAACGGAAACGACGCCACCACCGCCGTGACGTACGGCGCGAGAAACGGTCCATCCACCTCGATCCCCCGCTTCCACCAGGCGCGCGGCTACGAGTTCTGGGGCTACTACCGGATCCCCATGATCGAGAATATGCGACTCTTCAGCCGGTACTATTTCATGAAGCCCAACAAGGACACGCAGGCCGGCAACATCCAGTCGATTCTCGTCGGGGTCAGCTATGACTTCACCAAGTACTTTTCAGTGGCGCTCGATTACACGCTCCTGAAAGAGACCATGCTCGGGTCCGGCACCACCGTAGGAAGTCAGGTCATCAGCACAAGCTCGGCGGGGAACGGCGGAGGGCCAACCTGTGCCACCTGCGGGCAGACGGTGGACTACGACAACCAAATCATCGGCGTGAAGGTGCTGGTGGCCTTCTAGGCTGGAGGGGACTCGTACGCGAGCGAGTTAACAGCTTCGTAACACGAATGAAACCGCCTGTTAACGGGCGATAGCAATAATCCTTAAACCTTCCGTAAGGAGGCGGCATGGCGAACAGAAACAACATTCCCTGGCTCGCGTGGCTCGTATTCGTTACGGCCATCGCGATCATGGCAGGGCCTGCTTTTGCCGATGAGGCCATTAAGCTCGACCCCAACCTGAAGACCTACGCCAAGGTCAGCGGGGTCTCCGGCAACCTCAACAGCATCGGGTCCGACACGCTGAACAATCTGATGACCCTCTGGGCCGAAGGGTTCCGCAAGCAGTACCCGAACGTCAAGATCCAGATCGAGGGCAAGGGCTCCAGCACCGCGCCGCCTGCCCTAATCGAGGGCACAGCCCAGATCGGCCCCATGTCCCGGCCGATGAAGGGCTCCGAGATTGACGCCTTCGAGAAGAAATACGGCTACAAGCCGACGGCCTTCCCGGTGGCGATTGACGCCTTGGCGGTGTACGTGAACAAGGACAACCCGATCAATGGCCTGACCATGGCCCAGGTGGATGCCATCTTCTCCAAGAGCCGCCGGTTCGGGTACAAAGAAACTCTCCAACGGTGGGGACAACTGGGCTTGGATGGGACATGGGCCAACATGCCCCTCAGCATCTACGGCCGGAATTCCGCCTCCGGCACCTATGGGTTCTTCAAGGAGCACACGCTCAAGAACGGCGACTACAAGGACGAGGTGAAGGAGCAACCGGGATCGGCCTCCGTCGTCCAGGGCGTGACCGAGGACCGTGGCGGTGTGGGCTATAGCGGCATCGGCTACTTGACGTCCGGAGTCCGGGCCGTTCCGATCGCCGAGAAGGAAGGGGCGCCGTTCAAGGGGGCCACCCAGGAGAATGCGGAAAACGGCTCGTATCCAATCTGGCGGCACCTGTACCTGTACGTTAACAAGGCTCCCAACAAGCCTCTCGATCCCCTCGTCAAGGAGTTCGTCAAGTTCGTCTATAGCCGGGAAGGCCAACAAGTGGTGGTGAAGGACGGCTTCTTCCCATTGTCGGCGACCACGGCGGACAAGGAATTCAAGAAGCTTGAGTAGTACTGACAGTCGCCAGTTCCGTCTGATCCTGGATCGCCTCGCGCAAGGGATCATCACCCTGGGCGGCTATGCCGTCATCCTGAGCATCCTCGGCATCTTCATCTTCCTGGTCATGGAAGTCGCCCCGCTCTTCTTTGCACCGACCGGGCAGAACACGGGACGATTCCTCGTCGGGCCGCTCCCGCAGAGCCTTCCCCAGGCCACGCTGATCGGCGTGGATGAGCACCAGGCAGTGGCCTATCTACTCAAAGCCGGCGATACCAGCCATGTTTCCTTCTTCAGCTTGCCCTCCGGGAAACCCATTGAGACGGAGATTCCAGCCGCCCTAGCCGGGGGGCCTGTCACGACCGTCACGCGGGCCACCGGCAAGGGCGGCCGCTTTGGTCTGGGGACCACCGACGGACGGCTCATTCCCTTGGACATCGAGATGGCGACCGATTTCGTGAACGATGCCCGGCGGATCGTTCCCAAGGTTGTCGCCTCCCCTCCGATTCAAATTGTTCCCACCAAGGACAAAATCGTACGCCTGGCCTATCAGCGGACGGACGCGGGAACGGCCGCAGCGGTCCTGACCAAATCAGGCCGGCTCTGGTATTCCACCGTCCTTCCGCCCAGCGACTCACAGACTAAACCCACGGTAAACGCTGTCGAGCTGACTACGCAGATTGCGGGCACGGTTACAGCGCTGGTGTTGGACGGAAGGGGCGAGACCCTCTCGATCGGGACAGCCGGCGGGACCCTCTACCACTTTGACGTGCGGGAGGGCACCCGGCCTGTTTTGATCGAGACCCTTTCCGTCGCTTCCTCCAACGCCCCTGTCACCGCTCTGGCGTACTTGATCGGCGATCGTTCGCTGGCGATCGGGACCGGCTCGGGAGAGGTCACCGTGTGGATGCCCGTGCGTGTGTCGAAAGAAAGCAACCTAACCAAGCTGCAGCTTATCCACCGGTTGGCTTCACACCCGGCCACCGTGACCAGCATCTCCCCGTCCCAGCGGGATAAAGGATTCCTCACCGGCGACACGCAGGGCAACCTGTTCGTTCGCTACTCCACGTCGGAGCAGACGCTTCTGCGGTTCCCAGGCGACGAGGCTGCCATCCAGACCGTGATGTTCGCCCCGAAAGCCAACGGCGCGATCGCCCTGACCGAAGCCGGCCAGATCGTGACGTATGCCATCCACAACCCGCATCCCGAGGCCACCTTGGCGAGCCTGTTCGAACCAGTGTGGTATGAAGGCTATGAGCAACCGGAACATGTCTGGCAATCCTCCAGCGGCGCCGACGACTTCGAAGCCAAGTTCGGGCTGACACCCCTGATCTTTGGCACGCTCAAGGGCACCATCTACGCCATGCTGCTCGCCGTTCCGTTGGCCGTCCTGGGCGCGATCTACACCGCCATGTTCATGCACCCGGACCTGCGGGCCAAGATCAAGCCGACCATCGAACTCATGGCCGCCATGCCGACGGTCGTCCTGGGGTTCCTGGCCGGCCTCTGGTTGGCTCCTCTCCTCGAGCGCGTTTTCCCGGCAGTCGTGGCCATGTTCGTGGTGATCCCCATGAGCGTCGTCCTGGCCGCCCTCCTGTGGCAGTTCGTCCCATTCCCCGTCCGTAACCGGATCCGCCCTGGGTTCGAGGCTCTCCTGCTGATCCCGGTCATCATCGGTGCATGCGTGTTGTGCCTGAGCCAAAACTCACTCTTCGAAACGCTCCTCTTCGGGTCAAACTACAAAGAATGGCTCGCCGCCCACTTGGGGCTTCGCTATGATCAACGCAACGCCCTCGTCGTCGGTTTCGCGATGGGCTTTGCCATCATCCCGGTCATCTTCAGCATCTCTGAAGAGGCGCTGACCAATGTCCCGAAGAACCTGATCGCCGGATCATTGGCATTGGGCGCGACCCGATGGCAGACCCTGGCCCGGTTGGTTTTTATTTCGGCCAGCCCAGGGATATTCTCCGCCCTGATGATCGGTTTCGGCCGGGCCGTGGGCGAGACCATGATCGTCCTCATGGCCACCGGCAACACGCCGATCATGGAGTGGAGTTTGTTCAACGGGTTTCGCACCCTTTCAGCGAACATCGCCGTGGAGATCCCGGAGGCGCCCCATGAAGGCACGCTCTACCGCACGCTCTTCCTGGCGGCGCTGCTGCTGTTCGTGGTCACGTTCCTTGTCAATACCGGCGCGGAGCTCATCCGTCACCGCTTACGGAAGAAGTACAGCGAGTTCTAGGTTCACCATGCGCGACTGGTTCAAGAGAATGATGGCCTCAGGCGACCTCTTCGTTTGGGCGAGCGGCGCCGGCTTGGCGATCGCTCTGATGATGGTCGTCGGGCTCCTGGTCCTGATCGTGGTCAATGGCATGGGCTTCTTCTGGGTCGGGGATATCGTCGAACTGACCTTGACCGACGGCAAGCGCGTGATGGGACAACTGGCCGGACGGGAGATCATTCCGAGCTCGACCACGCCGGAGTTTCCGGAGGGCCAGGGCCGCATCCGCTTGAAGATCGGCAACCGCGACCTGTACGGCCTCGACTTCAAGTGGGTGGACGAATCCAAGATCGCCTCGAAGGCTTTCCCGCCCGACGCGGTTCTGCTGGAGCGGCGGGAGTGGGGCAACATGTACGCCCGGCTCAAAGCGATCTACAAAGGCGACACCAAGTACTCAGAAGGAGGCGAACTCGGCTGGAAGACCTTGTTGCCGCTGGTCAAGCAGGCCGACGCCCTCCACGGGCAGATCTACCGGATCGAGCGGGTCGAGATCGGTGCGATAAACGCCGACATCGAGCGCGCCCGCCTGAACATACGCGCACTGGAACTGCGAACGCCGCCCGGCCAGACACCGCACGGTCCGACCCTCGATCGCTCGAAGGCCACCATCGCCGGGGCTGAGGCGAGGTATCGGGAGAAGTCTGAGGAATTGGAGAAGCTGAATGCCCGTTTTAATGAGTTCTCCGTGGCGATGGTGGACGCGAACGGCCAGGAGAAAACACTTCCCATCGGACAGATCGTGCGGGCACTGCGTCCCAACGAGTTGGGAACCCTGTCGAAGCTCTGGTTCTATGCCGGCAACGTCTGGAAGGTGTTGGCCGACGAGCCGCGGGAAGCCAACACCGAGGGGGGCATCTTCCCGGCCATCTTCGGGACGGTGATGATGGTCATCATCATGAGCATCGCGGTGGTCCCCTTCGGCGTGCTGGCGGCGCTCTACCTGAAAGAGTACGCCAAGCAAGGGGCCGTTGTACGGTTGGTGCGCATCGCGGTGAACAACCTCGCGGGGGTGCCCTCGATCGTCTATGGGGTCTTCGGGTTGGGCTTCTTCGTGTACGCCGTCGGTGGCACCATCGACGCCCTGTTCTTCCCTGAAGCGCTCCCCACCCCCACGTTCGGGACCGGAGGCATCCTCTGGGCTTCCTTGACTCTGGCGCTCTTGACCGTGCCGGTCGTGATCGTAGCAACCGAAGAAGGACTGGCGTCAGTGCCCCGGGATTTCCGCGAAGGGTCCATTGCGCTCGGCGCCACCAAGCTGGAAACGATGGTCCGCGTCATCCTGCCCTGCGCCCTCCCGGGCATCCTGACCGGACTGATCCTGGCGATCGCGCGCGCGGCTGGCGAGGTCGCACCGCTCATGCTGACGGGAGTCGTGAAGCTGGCTCCGACGCTCCCGGTGGACAGCGCCTGGCCGTTCTTTCATTTCGACCGCAAGTTCATGCATCTCGGATTCCATATTTACGACGTCGGCTTCCAGTCTCCCAACGTCGAGGCCGCCAAGCCGATGGTGTACGTGACGACGCTGGTGTTGATCATGGTGGTCGTCATCCTGAACCTGACCGCGATCACCTTGCGCAACTACCTGCGCAAGAAGTATACGGGGTCTGTTGTTTAAGGAAGCCGCTCAAGGAGGTGTTATGTTGCGCCGTCCCATGCCCACGTCGGCTTCGGCTCAGGCCGCACAAGGCAACACAGGCCCCGCGCCCAAGATCGCCCTGAGCGACGTGAACTTCTTTTACGGCACGACCCAGGCGCTCATGAAGGTCTCCATCGAGGTTCCCGCCAAGCTGGTCACCGCGTTCATCGGCCCCTCCGGCTGCGGGAAGTCCACCCTGCTGCGCTGCTTGAACCGCCTGAACGATTTGATCGAGGGGGCTCGTATCGAGGGTAAGATTCTCCTGGACGGCCTGGATATATACGGCCCGCATGTTGATGCGACGGATCTCCGAAAACGCGTCGGGATGGTCTTTCAGAAGTCCAACCCCTTCCCGAAGCCGATCTACGACAACGTCGCGTACGGTCCGCGGCTGCAAGGGACCCGTGACCATACAACCCTGGACGGCCTCGTAGAAGAGAGCCTGAAAGGGGCAGGGCTTTGGGAGGAGGTCAAAGACCGTCTGCACGAGAGCGCGCTCGGCCTCTCCGGCGGCCAACAGCAGCGGCTTTGCATCGCCCGGGCGCTGGCCGTCAAGCCGGACGTGCTCCTGATGGACGAGCCCTGCTCCGCGCTGGACCCCATCGCCACGGCCAAGATCGAAGAGTTGCTGTTCGACCTGAAAAAAGAGTTGACCGTCGTCATCGTGACCCATAACATGCAGCAGGCAGCCCGCGTCTCGGACTATACCGGCTTCTTTCTCATGGGTGAGTTGGTCGAGTTCAGCGATACGAAGACGATCTTTACTACCCCGCGGGACCGGCGGACGGAAGACTACGTCACCGGCCGGTTCGGCTAAGGAGAAAGGCCATGCACCGCCACTTCGACGACGAACTGAAGAGCCTGAAGGACAAAATATTAAGGATGGGTGGCCTCGCGGAAGAGCAGGTCCGGGGCGCGCTCCGCGCCCTCATCGAACGGGACTCGGACCTCGCCCGCAAGATCATCGAGAATGACCGCCAGGTCAATTCACTGGACGTGGAGGTGGATGAGGACTGCCTGCGACTGCTCGCGCTGCAGCAGCCGACGGCGCGGGACCTGCGCTTCATCACCACCGCGATGAAGATCTCCACGGAACTGGAGCGCATCAGCGACCTGGCCGAGAACATCTGCGAGCGCGCGATCGAACTGAACGAAGAGCCGCAGCTCAAGCCCTACATCGACATCCCGCGGATGGCCAACTGGTCCCTGCAGATGGTCAAGGAGGCGCTGGACGCCTTCGTCGCGGGTGATGCCGCGATGGCCCGCAAGGTCTGCGCCGACGACGATTTTGTGGATGACCTGACCCACCAGCTCTTCCGGGAGCTACTCTCCTTCATGTTGGAGAATCCCAAGACGATCACCCGCGCGATCCGCATCACCTTCATCGCCAAGTACCTGGAACGCATCGCCGACCATGCGACGAACGTGGCCGAACTCGTCGTGTACATGGTCGAAGGCAAGATCATCCGCCACACGCTGGGGTGAACCCGCCGGCCGCCGCCGGCATGGCCGCCTCAGCTTCCCGCCGGTGCCTTGACTCCCCGCGCACCCTTCGATACGCTGGCGCCGTGACTGTCGCGCGCAAGATTCTGGTCATCGAGGATGAGCGGGATATCCTGGACCTCGTCCGCCATTACCTGGAGAAAGAAGGCTTTCGGACGAGGACGGCGGCTGACGGCGCGGCGGGCCTCACCGCCGCCAGGCAGGAGCATCCCGATCTGATCGTGCTCGACCTGATGCTCCCCGGGATGGACGGTCTGGAACTGTGCAAAAAGCTCCGGGCGGACCCGGCCACCGCGCTCACGCCGGTTATCATGTTGACGGCTAAAGTCGATGAGACGGACCGGATCGTCGGGCTGGAGCTCGGCGCGGACGACTATCTCACCAAGCCGTTCAGCCCGAAGGAACTGGTCGCCCGCGTCAAGGCGCTCTTGCGGCGAGCCGAGCGGCGGGATGCGCCGACCCAGCCCTATGCCTACGGGCCGCTTCGCCTAGACGCCGCCCGCCACGAAGTGCGGGTCGGCAACAAGGAAGTCACGCTCACGGCCAAGGAGTTCGGCCTCCTTGAGCAGCTTCTCCGCAACAAGGGGCGCGTGCTCACGCGCGACGTGCTGCTCAATGCCGTCTGGGGATATGACTACCACGGCACCACTCGGACGGTGGATGTGCACGTGCGCCGCCTGAAACAAAAACTCCCGCTGCTGAGCAACGCCATCACGGCAATCAAATCGCTAGGCTACAAGCTCAGGGATGCTCAGGAGGAGTAGTAGCCGTGCGCCTGCCCCTCCAATGGAAGGTGCTGATCGGCTACCTGGTCATCGCCGGCGTGGGCATGGGGACAGCCGGCTGGCTGGCTCTGGACGGCCTCGTACTGGCCGCGGCACTCGGCGGGGCGTTTCTCCTCTCGCTGGGCCTCAGTTACGTGGTCGCTCGGAGCGTCACGCACCCGCTGGGCGAGATGGTCGCGGCGGCCCGTCGGATGGCCCGCGGCGAGTTCCGGGAGAAGATCCGCACACACTCCAACGATGAGATCGCCGACCTCGCCGCGGTGCTCAACCAGATGGCCGCCGCCATCGAAGAAACGATCCAGACCCTGAAGGACGATCGCGCCAAGATGGCAGCCACGTTGACAGCCATGCAAGAGGGCGTGCTCGTGCTGGCGTCCGATGGGACGGTCCGCGTAATCAATCCGGCGATGGAGCGGATGGTCGGGCGGCGAGACACAGCGGTCCTCGGCCGGACGTACCTCGAAGTGATCCGCCAGCCACGCCTGAACGAGTTCATCACGGAGGTGCTCGCCCTGAGCACCACCTCCTCGACCGAGATCACGGTCGGGGCCGGACCCGAATGGACCTTTCAAGTCCAGGCCTCGCCCCTAGCCCAGGGCGCTGGCCAGTCACCCGGCCTTGTCCTCGTCTTCCACGACATCACCGAGCTTCGCCGGATGGAACAGGTTCGCAAAGACTTCGTGGCGAACGTGTCGCACGAGTTGCGCACCCCGCTGACGGCGATCAAGGGCTACATCGAGGCGCTCCAGGACGGAGCCATTGAGGATCGGGAGCAACGTGACCGGTTTTTGGAGACTCTTCGAAAACAGACTGACCGGCTGGATCTCATCATCACGGACCTGCTGCTGCTCGCAAAGATCGAATCAGGGCAGGTCCCGCTCAAGCAAGAGCCGGTCGTCCTCGCCAGTCTCATTGACCGGACCGTCGGGCTTCTACGGCATCTCATCGAGCAGAAACGGCAGCAGGTTGTGATGAAGATCCCTCCAGAGTTGCCGCCGATCCTCGGCGATGAAGAGCGGCTGGGGCAGGTATTCTCGAACCTCCTGGATAACGCCATCAAGTACACGCCGGAACAGGGCACCATTACCATCAGTGCAGAGCTTAGTAAGGCTGCCCCCCCTCCCGCTATGATCGACGTCAGCGTTGCGGATACGGGCATCGGCATCCCGCCGCAGGACCTGCCGCGGATCTTCGAGCGGTTCTACCGGGTGGACAAGGCGCGGTCCCGCGAGCTAGGCGGCACCGGCCTGGGTCTGTCCATCGTGAAACACTTGGTGGAAGGCCACGGCGGGACGATCACCGTGGAAAGCTTGCCCAATCGAGGTACGAAATTTTGCGTCCGGCTGCCGATGGCTGCCGCACCGGCCCTACCAAACCGGACATAGGATGGAACTCACCTGATATCAATGACTTGGATGCCCATTGGCGCCGCTCCAGCTAATGTGGGAGAATGAGCCTTTAGCGTATGCTGAAACTGGCCCTTTTGGACATCGGCAGCAACTCAATTCACATGATCCTGACGGAAATTCAGCCCGACTTTTCCTACAAGATCCTCGACCGGTTCAAGGATGTGACGCGCCTGGGCGAGGAGACGTTCAAGACCGGCTCCTTTTCCCTGGACGCCATCGCCAAAGGGACCGAGGTGGTGCGCACGCTCGCCACCCTGGCCCGCAACCGCGGCTTCACGCGGATCGAGGCAGTGGCCACCAGCGCCGTCCGCGAAGCGGCCAACGGCGGCGACCTGATCGACGCGATCGAGCAGCAGACAGGCATCCGAGTGCGGGTGGTCACCGGGCTGGAGGAAGCCCGTCTGATCTCCTTGGGCGTCCGGCACAGCATGGACTTCGGAGACCGCAACGTGCTGATCGTGGATGTCGGCGGCGGTTCCGTCGAGCTCATCGTGAGCAACCGGCACAAGCTGCTCCATGCCGCCAGCTTGAAGCTCGGTGCGATCCGCCTCAACGACCTGTATCTGAAGAAAGAGACGTCCTCCGACGCGCTGAAGCGGCTTGAAAAAGCCGTGGAAGCCCAGCTCAAGCCTGCCCTGCCACGCTTCAAGAAGATCGGGTTCGAGACATTCGTCGGCACTTCGGGCATGATCGGCAATCTCGCCGAAGTCATGCATCTGCAGAAGACGGGCCGACCCATCCCTCAACTGAACCTGGCCAGTTTCTTCCTCAAAGATGTCGTGGAAATAGAGCAGCTGCTCCTTGACACCCCGCTCAAACGCCGGGCCGAGATCCCCGGCGTCGACCCGAAGCGGGCCGACCTGTTGTTACCGGCCGCTCTCGTACTCCGCACCATCATGGAGCGGCTCGATCTCGACGAGGTGACCGTCAGCGACAAAGCGATCCGGGAGGGCCTGCTCTACGACTTCATTGAGCGCCATCGGGACGGGATCCAGGCGGAGCAGGAGATCCCCAACATCCGTCGCCGGAACGTGATGTGCCTCGCGCGGCGGTGCCAGTATGAAGCCGTCCATGCGCACCACGTCGCGAAGCTCTGCCTCCAGCTCTTCGATCAGACGGCTTCCACCCATAAGATGGGCGAGCACGAGCGCGAATGGCTGGAATACGCCGCGATCCTCCACGACATCGGTTACCTCATCAACTCCCGCCAGCACCACAAACATTCGTACTATCTGATCAAGAACAGCGACCTGGCCGGATTTTCGGCAGATGAGATCGAACTGATCGCCAACGTGGCCCGCTACCACCGCCGGGCGATTCCCGAGGACGATCACAAGACCCTCAAAGACCTAGACCCGATGCTCAGGGAACCCCTGACCGTGCTGGGCGGGATCCTTCGTTTAGGAGACGCGCTGGACCGGACGCACTTCGGCGTCATCCAATCGCTCCGCTGCTCTGTCTCCCCCGATTCTCTGGACATCGCCCTGTCCACCACGGACGATGCGGCACTGGAGCTCTGGGCGGCGCGCGATCGCAAGGATCTCCTGGCTCAAGGCTTGAACCGGGCCATCCGGTTCACGACCACCACCACGCCTGAGGAACCTGACGCATGACCCCGCCTATCACGAAAGGCCCGACGATGGTCCCCCACCCCTACCCGGGCAAGCTCATTGTCGTGGAAGGGATCGACGGCTCGGGCAAGAGCACCCAGCTCAGCCTGGTCCGCAAGTGGCTCGAGTCCAAGGGGCACAACATCTTTTTCACCGAATGGAACTCCTCCGAGTTGGTCAAGGAGACCACCCGGCGAGGGAAGAAGACGAAGGTCCTGACGCCGCTGACGTTCAGCCTCTTGCACGCGACCGATTTCGCGAACCGCCTGTACCACCAGATCCTGCCCCCGCTCAAGGCCGGCATGATCGTCCTGGCCGATCGCTACATGTACACAGCCTTCGCACGAGACGCGGTGCGGGGTGTTTCGCATAGCTGGGTGCGACGCCTGTACAGCTTCGCTGTCAAGCCCGATCTGGCCTTCTATTTCCGCGTGCCGATCGAAGTCTCCCTGTCACGCCTCCTTGAAGGAACACGCGCGGAGCTGAAGTACTACGAGGCCGGGATGGACCTCGGGCTTAGCACGAACATCGTGGAGAGCTTCAAGATCTTCCAGTCACGGGTGTTGAACGAGTACGACAAGATCGTGGACGAATTCGGCCTGACTATCATAGACGCCACGTTAGAAATCGACGAGCAACAGGAGCAGGTCCGCGAGATCGTCTCGAAGACTCTGGCTTCCTACAAACCGAAACGGGGTTCGCATGCAAAGCGAGAAGCACTATTTTGGCGAAGGTTTACCCTACCAGAGTCTGAAGGGGCTGAAGGGGAAGCTGATCGCCATTGAGGGCCCGGACGGCGTCGGGCGCTCGACCCACATCGAATCGATCCAGGAGTGGCTGGAGGTGCAGGGCTACGGGGTCCTCACCACCGGATGGACCCGCTCGGAGCTCATGGCCAAGACCATCGCGAGCGCCAAGCAGGGCAACATCCTGGACCCCTGGAGCTACAGCCTGCTGTATGCCACGGACTTTGCCGACCGGCTAGAACACCAGATCATTCCGGCGTTGCGCTCGGGCTTCGTGGTCCTCTCCGATCGTTACATCTACACCGCCTTCGCCCGTAACGTCGTCCGCGGCTGCGACCGCCAGTGGATCCGCGATGTCTTCGGTTTCGCGATCGTGCCCGATCTCGTCTGCTACTTGCGCATTGACGTAGAAACCCTGGCGCTCCGGGTCATCGAGAACAAGGGCATGAACTACTGGGAATCCGGCATGGACATGCGACTGGGGGCGGACCTCTACGACAGCTTCAAGAAATATCAGGGGCTCATCATCGAGGAGTTCGATAAGATCGCCGAGGAGTTCGGGTTCCAGGTGATCGACGCCCGCCGCCC
>JAXIOW010000045.1:0-7050 GCA_045403215.1 Nitrospirales bacterium
CCGTGAAGGCTTCGCGGGTCAGAGGCAGGAACTCGTTCAGGAGGGCCTGCAACGAATCAAGGGCCCGATGCGGGTCTCCAAGCGCAAACTCCAACGCCGTGACGATCAGCAGCGAGAACGGAATGCAAAAGAGCAGGAGGGTGAACGCCAGCCCGGACGCCAGGAGAGGGCCGTTGTCCTCAAAGAATTTGACGAACGTCCCTGCCAGGACACGCCCTAAGGTGTGAAGGACCACTACCCTAAACCTTATAATAGGAGCGATACCACGCGACAAAACGCTCGATGCCGACCTCAATCGGCGTGCTGGGCTTAAATCCCACATCGCGCACGAGTTCATCCACGTCGGCATACGTGGCGGGCACATCGCCGGGTTGCAGGGGCAACATGTTCTTCTCAGCCTTGACGCCAAGATGATTCTCCAGCACTTCAATGAACCGCATCAATTCAACGGCTCGGTTATTCCCGATGTTGTAGAGTCGATACGGAGCTTGACTGGAGCCCGGATCCGGTGAATCTCCTGACCATCTTGCATTGGACTTGGCCGGGGTATACAGCACGCGGACCACGCCTTCCACGATGTCGTCGATGTAGGTAAAGTCGCGTTGCATTTTCCCAAAATTGAAGACTTGAATCGGCCGGCCCTCCAAGATCGCCTTGGTAAATAGAAACAAGGCCATGTCGGGACGCCCCCAGGGACCATACACCGTGAAGAAGCGCAGGCCTGTCGCAGGGATGCCGTACAAGTGGCTGTACGTGTGCGCCATCAATTCGTTGGCTTTCTTGCTCGCAGCATAGAGGCTCACCGGATGATCCACATTGTCATGCACCGAAAACGGCATTTTGGTATTGGCGCCGTACACAGAACTGGAGGACGCAAAGACGAGATGATGAACGCCGAAGTGGCGGCAACATTCCAGGATATTCGCGAACCCCAGGATGTTGCTGTCGATGTAGGCATACGGATTTTGCTGGGAGTACCGCACGCCGGCTTGAGCCGCCAGGTTCACCACAAACTCTGGTTCGTGTTCTTTGAAGAGCCTGGGGACACCCTCGCGGTCAGCCAACTCTAGCTTGTAGAAATGAAAACCCGGCTGCTCCTGTAATTGGGCTAACCGGGCCTCCTTGAGGGTGACGTCATAGTAATTGTTCAAATTGTCCAGCCCGAGCACCTCGACTCCCTGCGCGAGGAGCCGCTTGCCCAGGTGAAACCCGATGAAACCGGCAACGCCGGTTATCAAGACTTTAGCCACCTTTCGTCCCCATTACGGTCGTTGTACTATCCCAAATGAATTGGCTAAGGCTAGGCTACCCGTCGGGACCTGTCAAGAGTGTGGTGGAGTTGAGCGCAACATGAGCACCGTCTGAAAAAGAAAGAGCCCTCTGAGTCGACTCAGAGGGCTCTTTGAAATCCGTACGACTGCGTTCGGGTGCCTTATTTCTTTCCTGATATGCGTTCCCCCTCGTCAGCCAGGCGATCAAGGTCACCGACTCTTTTCACCAAGTCGCTCGTCATCTCCTTGATCTGGCCAGAAAGCCGGTCGCGTTCCCGTTCAATCCCGACCAGTCTGCTCACCTCCGCCCGCTGCCGATCCACATCGAGCTTCAACTCTTCGCAAGCCGCCTGCAATTCCTTGGCTTGGCCATGCGCCAATTCCAGATCCTGGGCCAGTCTCGACAGATGTTCTTCCTTGGCGCTCAGCTCTCTCCGCAGGGCCACGATGGTCTCATCGCCATGCCGCATACGCTCCTCAAATGTTTGAAGAGTCTGCACCCATTCCAGGGCCTCTCCGGGTTCGAGAACGGGAGTCGAGGGCAGAACCACTCCGGCTTTCAAGGCATTCACGGCTGCTTGCAACCATTCTAAAAAGATTGTGACCTCGCGCAGTCGGACCCCCAACTCGGACGGAGCAGTCGTCCGTCCAGAAGCGGGACCATCCTGCGCCGCCATCTTCGGAGAGGAACCTTGAACAGGGTCGGGCGACAGACGGATATAATCCAGCAGGACGGCCACACAGTGCCTGCAAAGGGGCGCCTCACTGGAAGGGCATGAGCACTTGGCAATTAGCACCCCGTCGGTCAAACGGATCGTTTGGTGGTAGAAACCGCTCGTGCCCGCCACCTCTGATGTGATTTTCGCCTCATCGGCCTGAACGATCCGCACACGACGCTCCGTAAAGTATTGATGGCCGTAGGCATACGCCGACCCGTGGACCACCGCCTGAATCATCTCCGGCCGTAACTGGCTCAGTCGCTGGGCTGTGCAGGGAATCTGATTGCGGGATTGCGCGCTCATGGGTCGACCCTCGGGGATATGTAATGACTTCTGGGCTGATGCAGTAACAATGGGTGCTCAGGGATCATGTAGCGCGAGGACGCATAGGCCGAGTAATACTCCCGCCGCATGTTCACGAGGCCGTTCAAGACCACTCCTTCGATTGTCCTTCCTTCCAGGAAATCCAGAGCCTCAATGACGACTCGTTGCGGAGTCTTCTCGCCTCTCACCACCAGCAAGATGCTGTCCACGATCTCCGCATACAGGTTCATATCAGCCATCGGGAGGATGGGTGGCCCGTCCATAATCACCAGGAGGTCTCGATGCCTGAGGCCATCGAGCAGTTTCTGCAGTTCCCCGCGCATGGCCGGCATGCTCAACCGATCCCCGTCACTCTTGCCCGCGCACAGGACCCTGAGTTTGCGATGCGCATGCTGGAAGAGAGCCGCATCCAGATTGCATTCCCCCGCCAGGACATTCACCAACCCTTTACCGCCGTGATGCCCAATCCGCGCGCTGACGGACGGGTTCCGCATGTCTCCATCGATCAGGATCGTATCGACCAGGTAGTCTTTGGCCAGCGTCACCGCCAGCCCCACCGACACCGTAGTCTTACCCTCACCGACGAGCGAGCTCGTGACGGCCAGGATCCGCACTCCCTTCTTCTCCCGCAATTGAATCACGCGACCGGCCAGCACCCGAAACTGCTCGGCGCCCAGAGCATTCATATTCGACTGAACGACCAGTTGGGCCTGCTTCCTGATCACGCCCTTGCCGTTCTCCCACAACCCTGACATAAACGGAATGGTGGCAAGGGAGGGGCATTCCAGCGCATCTTCCACTTCTTCAGGCCGGCGAAAAGGCAGGTTGCGGAGATCTTTCCACCAGATTGAACCGCCAGCCATGGCCAGACCAACCAGGACGCCTCCTAAAAAGACTCTCAGTGGATCAGGCTTCACCGGCTTTTCCGGGAGATTGGCCGGGTCCACGATGCGGAACTGTTCCCCCTTCTGCCGCTTTTCAAGGCTCTCGCTGATATTAGCGGCTATCTTCTTGTTCTGAAGGTTTTCGTAATTCCGGCGATTGTTCTCATAGTCGCGCAGCAGCATGCTGAGTTGTTGTTCATGTTTGGGAGTCGCCTCAAGCCGGCGCTCGAATTCTTTAATTTGCTTCTCGATCCGGGTCCTTCGTTGTTGGCGAGCCTTGATCTCGGCGGCAAGGGCGCGTAGTTGAGCTTTCCAATTCCTGTTAGCCGCTCCCAGACGCTCGCCACTGGTTTGCTCACCTTCAATCCCGGACGATTCCATCTCCCTGCTGGGCGCTCCGACCTCTCCTCCTTTGGAGGACTCGCCGGCCAGTTGCGCCTCCAATTCCTGGATCTGCCGTTTGGTTTCGACGACATCCGGATAGGTTTCCTTATACTCGGCCTGTAGCTGCGCCAGTTTGGTCTTTTGTTGCTGGAGTAGCGCCCCAGTAGAAGAGGCCGGCGCCCCTGGGGTCAGGTTCGCGCCCGTCGGATCATTGAGAAAATCACGAAGAATCTTTCTTTTCTCTTCGGTCAGACGCACGGCTTCGTTGACATTCTGAAGCTCCAACTGGAGCCGGTCCAGGGTACGCAGGTTGGCTTCGACCTGCGCCGGCATCTCGCCCATGTATTTCATCTTGTACTCGCTGATCTGCTTTTCCTGGAGGTCCAGCTGCTCCTTGACTTTCACCAGTTCATGCTCCAGAAATTCGGCCGTTCCCTCGACCAGTTGTTCCCGCACTCTAAGATTTTGTTCGATGAACAGAGAGGCCAGCTTGTTGGTGACCTTCATGACCGTCTGCGGGTCGTTCCCCTCGTAGGCGATCGTAAAGGCCTGGATGTTCCGACGGAGGCGATCGTCAACGGTCGTGACCTTGATGTCCTTCCGCATGTCCTCGATGACGTCCTCCAAGGGCTTAGAAGCGAGCTCGTCCTGGTAAAGCTTGAATTCCTCCATGATTTTCTGGAGAAGGGTACGGCTGAAGATCTGTTGCTGGATGGAAATCAGGCGTTCCTCGATCGTGTCCACCGTCACTGGCTTGATGAAATCGGTGGGAACCTTCTGGGAATCCACCAGGATGAGCGTGCTTGAGCGATAGGTCTTGGGCATCACCAGAAAGACCACTCCGGCCCCCAGCACCCCCACCAGCACGCACGCAAGCACAATCCAGGCGCGTCGGCGCAGGATCTCCAGATAGTCCGACACGTCGAGCCTGTTTATAACTTGTCTCATCTTCCGCCTCGCCTTACTGCCATGTCACGGTTATCCCAACCGTCGCCTGTGTGCGGTTCACCGAAAACCCAACCGGCCCCGTGGAGTCTTGCTTGAAATACGAATACGAGGCAAACAGGGTCGCCCACCGCGTGAGAGCGTAGGTCAACCCCGGAATGACGCTGTAGGACTTCAGGTCCACCGTGCTCGAGCCGAGGGATTCCGTGGTGGCGTAGTTGCCCGCCAGGGTCGCGGTGAACGCAGGCGTCAGCCGGTGGGTCACCAAGAGCTGCGCGATATTCTGCGCCGACACGAGCGGGGCCAGGCCTCCGGTGTTGGTGACCACCCGGAGAATGCGTCCGCTCACCTCCGTCGTGGGGAACTTCTTGATGACCCCTACGTTGAAGTTGTACGTCAGCCGCTCGGTGGAGGGGAGATAGGTCCCGCCGACCCGGCCGTCCACAGTCAAGTCCTCCCCGAACTGATGCCGGGCTCCCACATCCGCGCCGTGCGTCTCCAGGGTGCCGGCCCCGCGAAAGGAAAACCGATTATACAGGTAATCGCTCAGCAGCGTGGTGCTGGGCGTTAACGCGTATTCCGTTCCTGCGGTCCAGGCATCGGTCGAGGTGTTGGTGAAGGACGTCGTCCCACCGCTGAACTGAGTCCGGGAGTGCGTATAGCCGCCAAGCACCTTGGCCCGTGGGGACAGCACATAGGACGCCGTCGCGCCCGCGACGTATCCGAAGGTCGTGACCCGATTCGTCTGGATACCCCCGGTGGCAATCGGGTTCGGGCCGCCGAGCGGGGCGAACACGGGATAGTCCTTCGTATAATAGTAGCTCCCGGACACCGTCAGGCCCAAGCCCCGCAGCATCCGTCCCGTCAGGGTGTCGGCGTTGAGGGTCAGTCCTCCATGCGAGCTGAAATAGGAGAGCTTGTCATTCTTCGAGTATTGTGTCCACATAGCCACAAGATTCGCCGACACATCCACCTCCCGCCCTTTGGACGTGATCAAGACCCTCGGCGCGATGTCGGTCGCATAGTCCTCGACCTTCGCCGTTTGCGAGTAGAGGATATTATTGTCGTACCGCTCGGAGACCGTCAGGCTCGGCGTCACGCTAAGCTCGGCCCGCGCCACCTCGGCCCCACCGACCATCCACAGCCAGCCGGCGAGCAGCACTCTGATCCATGTTATGAACCGTCCGGTGGCCCGTTTCAACACGATGGCGGTCCGCTCCCCTTTGCCGCGTCCCGCCGGCGGTTTACGGGACGACGACCGTGTCACCAGGAACCAGCAGGATGTTCTTGGAGGAATCCTCCCCTGACACGATATCATCGTAGCTGACGTTGAACCGTATCTCGGCACCCTTGTTGGACGATTTCCTCAGCACGAACATCTTGTTTTTCGCCGCATACTGAGTGAACCCGCCGGCCGTGGAAATCGCCTGAAGCACGGTCGTATAAGTCTTCATTTGATAGCGTCCGGGCTTCGCCACCTCCCCCAACACGTACACGCCATAACTGTTGACCTGCTGCACCACCACTGACACGTTGGGCGTCTCCTTGTATTCCTTGAGTCGCGCCTCAAGCGCCTTCTTCAACTGGGCCACCGTGAGCCCCTCGGCGTCAACGTCACCGATCAATGGTAGCGAGATTTTCCCATCCGGGCGCACCGACACCACTTTGGTCAGGTCGGGGTTCTTCCAAACGATCACCTCGAGGACATCCTCGGAACCGATCTTGTAATCGCCTGCGATGTATGCGTCCGCCGCTGCCTTGGCTGACGCTTGCTTTGCAGGGTCTATGGAGACACACGCCGCAAGCATCACTAAGCTGAACCCGGCTCCCAGCATGTTCCAGAGCACGATTCGTCTTCCCATCGCTCGCCAGTCCTTCCTGTTAATAGATGCCGTCAGTATCATCACGGAGTGAGAGCCGTTTCACAATCCCACGAAGGAGGGGGGTGCCGGAGATTATGCGAGTTACGAACTTTTGTCAAGAAGATCAGCGTGTTAGCTAGGCTAGCCTGACGATGGTGCTTTTGGGAGACCCATTGTATAATCCCTGGCGCAGTAAAGGAGAGACACACCATGCACGGTTCGCCGAGGCGCTTCCCCTTCCTTCTTCCCCTCTTCTGGTTCCCGCTTGTGGGGCTGCTTCTCTTCCTGACCGCCTGCACCGCAAGCCCGGAAGAGAAGAAAGCCAAGCACATGGAGCGGGGCAATACGTATTTTGATCAGGGGAAGTTCAATGAGGCGGTGATCGAATACAAGAATGTCATCCAGGCCGATCCCAAAGACGCGGTGGCTCACTATAAACTGGCGCAGTCCTATCTGGCTCTCGGAGGGCTGCCCAATCTTCAGCGCGGATTTGCCGAGCTGACCAAGGCCACGGAGTTTAATCCGGAGTTGTACGAGGCCCAGATCAAACTCGGCGAACTCTATCTGCTGGCCGGCGACGTCAAGAAGGCCAAGGAGAAGGCTGAGCTAGCCCTGGAGTTGGAGCCGGAGAGCGCCGAAGGCCAGGTCCTCCTGGGTAAAA
>JAXIOW010000008.1:0-6553 GCA_045403215.1 Nitrospirales bacterium
GGAACGCGTTTCCAACACTTTCCCCACAGCTGGATCCTCGATCGACTTAAAGCGAGGCAGGCCAAAGCCAGTTTGTCCGACCAGTCGAAAGGCACGATTAAAGCAAAAGCAGCGCAGGGCCGAGCCAGTTTGCCCGACCGGTCGAAAGGCAAGATTAAAGCAACGCGGGGCCAAGCCAAGTCGTCAGACCGGTTCAAGGGCATGATTAATTGGGCGCCGGGCCAAGCCGGTTTCCCTGCCCAGTTCAATGGCAAGACCGTCGTTCTCTCCAACTTGACCACGGGTTATGGCAGCCGCGTGGCGACCCCGTTCGAACCGGATCACCCCTCTGGCGAGGTCCTATTGCACCTGCTCAACATGCTCCAGCGGCGTCAGTTCCTGCGCGAGACGACGGGGTTCGAAGCCGCGTTGTGCCTGGGCATTCCCGTGCTGCTGCTGACCGGGGCCGCCCTCACGAGCGGTCCGTGGCTGGTCCTGGCGGGCTTCGTCGCGGTCCTGGGCAGCTATCTCTTCGCCCTGCAGCAGGTGTTCAAC
This sequence comes from Nitrospirales bacterium, assembly GCA_045403215.1. GTDB lineage: Bacteria > Nitrospirota > Nitrospiria > Nitrospirales > NS-4 > NS-12. The sequence goes on from JAXIOW010000008.1 coordinate 535, forward strand.
AAGGCCGGCATCATCCTGCCGGCCGTGGATCCCCTTTTGGCGTTGGGCTTTGCGCCCATCCTCCTCCTGGTCGTGCGCTTCCTCTTCGTGGATCGGGAGCGCCTGCGGTTCCAGGCCGTGCTGGGTGGCTTCCTCCCGCCCCAGACGATCAAGGCGATCCAGGAGAATCCCCAAACCATTCCCCGCCTGCTGGCGGGCCACACACGCGAATTGACCGTCTTCTTCGCGGACATCAAGGGCTTCTCCGCCTTCTGCAAGCGGGCGGATCCCCTTCAGATCCAGCGGATCCTGCGGGACTACCTGACCGACATGACGCTCATCTTGCGCGGGTACGGCGGCACCCTGGACAAATACATGGGCGATGGCATCATGGCCTTCTTCGGCGATGCGGAGGCCGAAGGGGGCGGGGAAGAGGCGGAGGAGAGACGGGTGGAGCGTAACGCCGCCAACGCGGTGCGCGCCGGACTGGCCATGCAGAAGAAGATGACGGAGCTCAACCTGCACTGGATCAGCCAGGGCCAGGAACCGCACCTGATCCGCATCGGCATCAACACCGGCTTCGTGACGGTCGGCAACCTGGGGACCGAATACCTCTGGGACTACACAGTGATCGGGCCGGAGGTCAACAAGGCCCAGCGCCTGGAGGGCGCCGCCGAGGCCGGCGCTCTGCTGCTCGCTCGGCGCTCCTACGCGCTGGCCCGCAACCAGGGAGTGCTGCCGGGCGATTTGCCGCCGTGCACGTTCGCGCTCAAGGGCATCGGGGAAGAGACCGACTTGTATGCCGTGCCGGCGGAACTGGTCGCTCAACTCGCAGTGAGCCCGCCGTACCAGGAAGAGAGCGAAAAGATAGTGCCGCAGATCAGTTGAGGGAGGGATCGGGCGGCATGGTGGCGTAGAGCGTGTACGCGCCACCGAGCGAGCGGAGGATCGTCGGCCAGACCTGGAGCGGGTCCCGCGCGAACACCATCTTCAGGTCAGCCGGCAGCACGATCCAGGAGCCCGTAGCCAGCTCGAACTGCAACTGCCCCGGCGCCCACCCCGCATAGCCCATGAAGATGCGGATCAGATCTCCTTCCTGTCCTTCCGCGGACGCCGCCTCGAGCACGTCTAGATTGCCGCCCAGGCACACCGAGTCAAAGATCTGGCGCGCGTCCGGGACCTCCCGCCCCATCCGATGGAGGACCAGGAGATTGTCCTTTTGCACCGGGCCGCCGACGTACACGAAGCCTGCCGTCTCGTGGAGCCCGGTCGCCTGCGGCAGCACCTCCATGATGTGCTGGTCGGTGCGCCGGTTGATCACCAGGCCGAGCGAGCCCCCGGACCCGTGTTCGCAGATCAGCACGACGGTCTGCCGGAAGTTGGGGTCTCGCAGGTGGGGGGTGGCGACCAGGAAGGTCCCACGGGTGACTTTCGGAATTGCTCGTTCCATGGCTGCAGTTTGTACTATACCGCAGCCCTCCCCCGATTTCAGCCCCCGTTGACGACGCCCCGCGGGTGGACTATTCTCGAACGAAGAGGCGAGAGAGGGCAGGAGGTGTTGCTATGGAACGCTTACATCCGGCGATGATAGGAGCGGCGTGCCTGCTCCTGAGCTTGGCGTGCGGGTCCGCGGCCTGGGCCGCCGAAGACGGGGTCGAAGTCCAGGAGGTGCAGGTCCGCATGGTGGACCACAGTCCTGTGGTCTTGCTGATCGTCAGGGACCGCTTCGTCCCCATCTTCGTGGATCCGACCGTCGCCGTGTCCATCGCCAGCGCGCTCTCGGGCGGCGCTTCGCCCCGGCCGCTCTCCCACGACCTCATGCGCCTCATGCTCCTGGAGTTCGGCGCCAAGGTGACCCGAGCGGTCATCACTCTGAAAGAGAAAACCTATTATGCCGACCTCACGGTGACTCTGGGCAGCCGCACCTATATCTTCGATTGCCGCTCCTCAGACGCGATCGCCCTGGCGGTGCTGTTCAAGGCCCCGATCATCGTCAACAAGCAGACCTGGGAGTCCGCCGGCCAGCCCCTGAGCGAACCGAAGCGGGAGACTTCATGATCTTCCGCTCCTTCCCGGTGCCGCCCCTGGGGTGCAACTGCTCGATCATCGGCGATCCGACGACCAAACAGGCCATCGTGGTGGATCCGGGCGGCGACCCCGAGCGCATCCTGAAGGAGCTGCAGGATCTGGGACTGACGGTCACCTACCTCGTACACACGCACGCCCACTTCGACCATTTCCTCGCCTCGGGCGAGATGAAACGCGCGACGGGGGCGCCCTTGTGGCTGCACAAGGCGGACCAGGAGCTGTGGGACAATCTGGAACTGCAGTGCCGGACCTTCGGCGTGCCCTACACGCCGGCCCCGCCGCCGGACCGGTGGCTCAAGAACGACGAGGAGCTGTCGCTCGGCGAGGTCACAGGCGTCGCGTTGCACACTCCGGGGCACACCCCCGGCTCCATGTGCTTCCACTTTGAGGCCGCCAAACTGCTGCTGGCCGGCGATACGCTCTTTTGCGGGAGCATCGGGCGGACCGACCTCTGGGGGGGTGACGCCCAAGCCATCGAACGGTCCATCAAAACCCGGCTCTATACCCTGGACGAGGACACCCGTGTGATCACGGGCCACGGGCCGGAGACCCGCATCGGCGTCGAAATCCGGTTTAACCTTTATGTCAGAGGCTGACTACTTCACCTCGACGGTGATGGTCTGCGATGCCGCCAGCACATCGTGCTTCTCGGTGGCCGCTGCCACCTTAATCTCGTGCTTGCCCTTGGGCACCCCCGTGAACGTGCCATCAAAGCCCTTCTGATACTTGCCGTCAAGGTAGACATGGGCGTGCGCCGCTTTCGACCCCTTGACCAGCTCGTACTTGAGCTCGAAGGTGTCCCCCACCATGTCCCCCTCCTTGGGCGACGTGATAGTGATCTTGGAGCCATCATCCTCGGCAGCGAGGGCCGGGCTGCTCCCTCCCTGCACGCCCAGGAGTGCGATCATCGCGATCAATCCACACATGAACAGCTTGCGCATAGCAGCCTCCTTCAGCTAGCAACGATTGCGGCAATTATAGCATCGTGAACCCCGGACGCGCAGAGGCGGCTTGAGCGCTGGTGGCGCCGAGCGGGGCGCCACGATGAGCCAGAGCGCCTGCAGCCGAGTCCGCGGGGCTTCGACGGCGAAAGGCGCCGCTCAGCGGGGCTGCTCGGCGACAGGACCCGCTCCCCTGCGCCCCTCCCATCCTTGACCCATACACCGCCGCCCGTTATCCTACAAACTCCATGTCGCCCATCGACGCCAAGACCCGCCTCTGCGCGCTCATCGGCAATCCGGTCGAGCACTCCCTGTCACCAGCCATTCATAACGCCGCGTTCCAGCACCTGGGGCTTAACTTCGTGTACGTGGCGTTCACAGTGGAGGACGTGGAAGGCGCCATGCGCGGCATCCGCGCGCTCACCGGCATCCGCGGGGTCAGTGTCACGATCCCCCACAAGGTCGCCGTTCTCCGGTATCTCGACGAGATCGAGACCACCGCCCGGAACATCGGCGCCGTGAATACGATCGTGGCGGACCGCGGCAAGCTCACGGGCCACAACACCGACGCATCGGGGGCCCTGGCCGCCCTTCGCAAAGGCGGCGCCCCGGTGGACGGAGGCCACGTCCTGATCCTGGGTTCAGGAGGCGCTGCCCGTGCCCTCGCCTTCGCCCTCTGCATGGAGGCCAAGGTGGCCGCGCTGACGATCCTGGCCCTCATCGATCAGGAGCGCGAAGCCCTGATTCGGGACCTTCGCGAGAAGACCGGCGTCGCAGTCACGGGGGATCAACTCACGCCGCAGACGCTCGGCCGCGCCATCCCCAACGCGCAGGTGCTGATCCACTGCACGCCGGTCGGGATGAGCCCGAACGTGGGGGAGACCTGTGTCCCCGATTCGTTGCTGGCGCCCCACCTGACGGTCATGGACATTGTGTACAATCCCCGGGAGACTCGCCTGCTGAAGGAGGCCCGCCGGGCCGGGTGCCGCACCATACGCGGCCTGGAGATGTTCCTGCAGCAGGCCGTCGGGCAGTTCGAACTCTGGACCCAGCAGCCGGCGCCGGTCGAGGTGATGCGGGCCGCGCTGGAGAGACAGCTCCCCTAACGGGAAGGGGCGCGTCCCACGGGCTCAGAGCCTGCCTCGGCAGGCTCGGGGCGGGAGGGTGCGACGACGCCTGGGGCGGGCGGGTGAAAACATGAACATCGTGTTGATCGGCTATCGCGGAACGGGCAAGAGCAGCGTCGCCAAGTTCCTGACCGAGCGCCTGAAATGGCCGCTCATCTCCACGGACGCCGAGATCGTCAAGAAGGCCGGTCTCTCCGTCCCGGAGATCATCCAAAAGCGGGGCTGGGACTACTTCCGGGACGTGGAGTCCCAGATCTGCCGGCGGGTGGGGAAAAAGGACCGGACCATCATCGACACCGGCGGCGGTGTGGTCCTCCGCAAGGAGAACGTCGTCACGCTGCGAGAGAGGGGACGCGTGTTCTGGCTGACCGCCGAAGTACCCACCATCATGGAGCGGATCAAGCACAGCAAGGACCGTCCCTCGCTGACCCAGAAGAAAAGCTACATGGACGAGGTGGAAGACGTCCTGAACGAGCGGCTCCCGATGTACAAGGCCGCCTGCGACCACATCATCCCCACCGACGACCGCACGCTCGAAGAGATCGCGGACGAAATCCAGAGCAAGATGTAGTCAGGGGACGATCTTGAAGCGCAGGGTGCCGATCAGGCTGGCGTCAGTGACCTTTTCCCCGAGATGGATCTTCACCTTGTACTCGCCGGGAGCCCAGCCGCTCTTGGGCCGGGGGAAGACGAGAAAGCCGCTCTCCTGCGCCGTCGTCAGGTAGGCGGCTTCTTCATGCAGGAATTTCTCATCGGACCCGCCCTCGCCCTTTGCCCGGAACAATTGCCCGATCACGTGCGCCGGGTTCTCCCTGGGGAGGAGATCAAACACCATGTACACGGCTTCCACGTCCGCTTTGAACGTGGCGCCGGGGTTGACGGGCTTGAATCGTTCCGTCTGGTATGAGTCCAGGGACTCCTTGTAGCCTTGCGCCAGGGTCAAGTTGACGAAGAACCCTTTCGGCGGTTGATCCAGCCCCTTCGCGTCAGAAGTCTCGGCCCACGCCGAACCCGCCAGACCCCATAGCAAGCAGCCCAGCCCAACGGCTGCGCTCTTCACCACGATCCCAGGCCCGGTCCGTGCTTTTCTCATACCGTCCTCTCCGTTGCCCTGCGCACTTTATAAACCATTGCCGAACGGCCCCGCAAGGCGCCTGTCACGCCCGTTGTTTGTCGCACGCCAGCTCCGTTTTCCGGTCACGGTTTTGCGGGGGCCGTCAGGCGCATCACCAGTACGTAGAGCGCACACAGCAGGACGGCGAAGCCGCCAAACAACCACGAGCGCTCGCGCAGCACCTGCACTAGGACGGCGGGATCGTTCAGCAGGTCCGGACGGTCGCCCAGCAGGTGGCTGCCGAACCAAGCCAGCACCCAGCACCACAGCCCCGCCCCGAGCAGAGTCACCAGGCTGTACAAGCCGAACGGCATGCGCACGAGGCCGGCCGGAATGCCGATCAGGTGGCGGACGACCGGCACAAGTCGCGCGAAAAACACGCCTCCCGCCTCGTACCGGGCCAGCCAGCGCTCGGCGCGGAGCAGCTTGGTCTCAGGGCAGAACAGATACCGCCCATATCGTACCAGCAAGGGACGCCCCAGCCACCGCGCCACCCAGTAGGTCGCGGAAGCGCCCAGGTAGCTCCCGGCCGTGCCCGCCAGCACGACCCCGCCGAAACTGTACCGGCCCTGCGCGGCCCAGTACGCTGCAGGCGGGATGACAATTTCGCTCGGAATCGGGATCACGGAACTTTCCATCGCCATCAAAATGACGATGCCGGGATAGCCCCACTCGTTCACCCATTGGAACCAGACGCCGACCCACTGCTGCATAGATATCCGACTCCTCAGCGTGCGGCGATCTTACCTGGAACCTCACGCGAACACCAG
>JAXIOW010000014.1:0-2444 GCA_045403215.1 Nitrospirales bacterium
CGGGCCAGCAAGGTTGGATCGATCATCGAGGTGGCGTGTCGTGAGGGTTTATCCATAACGCGAGCGAGTGGTGAGGGAAAGCCGGGATCACCTCATGTCCGCCACGACTATAGCATCCTACGGAAGGAACGGGCAAAAGGATGTGTGTTTCAGGTCGTGGAGGCAGGACAGATTTCTGCCGTGCCTAACCCGCATTATCCATGAAGGTTCTGCTACAAGCGCGGATACGCGGCTGTGACGGGCAGTCTCGCCGTTCAGCCCTTCGACATACTGCACGAGTATGCCTCAGGGCTTCACGTCTCCGAGTGCCCGTCTCGCTTCGCGTCTGCACGCTTTCGCGACGAACTTTCATAAGTAATGCGGGCTAATTGGCGAGGCATGGCGGAGTCTGGAAGGTCGCTGGTACGGCTCAATGCCTCATCCCGCAGCCTGTTAGACATGAAAGTATCGAATGATCACTTCGGCAGCCTCTGTCGCGCCGGTCGGAGGTGGCGGCAACGAGAATAGCGGTGAGGCCAATGCTTGCTGTAAGGCTGGCTCCCAGCAGCCTCGTGTGAAGGCGTCGATCGACAATTCGACGCCACGTCCATAGCGATGCAGATAGTCGACCAGCGGCGGTTCATCGGCAAAATTGTATCGGCGGACGTACACGACTGGCTGTTGAAGCGCGACCGCCTCAACGATGGTCCCGTAACCGGGTTTGGTCATGATGACATCGACAGAGGCAAGCAGGGTCTTAAAGGAGAATGGGAGCGTCTCAGTGGAGTGAACACGGGAATATCCCGGTGGGACTGGGCCATCGAAGAGGAAGCGATAGTGGCGCAGCTGTTCCATTTGTTCAAGCGGGAGGGACGTTAGAGGAACACCGCCGAATCCCACCAAGACGGTCCGTTCATTGGGCACCAGGGCGAGGGCTGAGGCAAGTCGGTCTCGTTCAGGGGAGGTGGGGCTGGCTATCGGGCCAATATCGATCATGTTGGAGAAGACATCGATTCTGGGAGCAGGGGTGATGCGAAAGGCCATGAGCGCTTTTGTATAGGAATCACGGATGCACTGAATCAACTGCTGCTGTGGATTGTCTGATGCATGGCAGTACTCCCTGAGCACGAGGTCCCAGGTAAAGCTCGCCACGGCGACGGTCGGTATCTGTGCGCGGGAGCCGGCATCGATGGCGAGGTAGGGGGTGTCGGCGATGACCAGCGCGGGTGATGCCGCCTGCATGGCGACGACTTCGTTGGACAGGCGTGCCTCCCAGGTTTCGTGGAAGCGCTGGTGCGCCGCCCAGGTTGCGTCGATGTCGATCTTGAGGGGGCCGTCTTGAACACAGCCGATGTCCTGTTCCGCGGGACTCAGTTTCCACTGGATCGCCAGGCGGTCGCGGAAAAACGAGGATGGGACCGTGGTGCGTAGGACGGCGGTCAGGCTTGGCTTGAGGGTGCCCAGTGCATTGAGTACGGGCACCACTTGCGCAGCGTGACCGTAGCCGTGTCCGGAGATCGCGCACCAAATTAGCGGCATCTTGAGGAGAAGGCAAAAGTAAAAAGTCAAAAGGAAAAAGCAAAAAGGGAAGGATACCGGACTTGAGCTTGGGTCGAAGCGTTAGGAGTTCTTTTGCCTTTTACATTTTTCCTTGGCTTAGCTGTTGGAGTGATCCGACTCTAACGGCGCGATATTGTATTGCAGCTCGAGGTCAAACTCGTCGATCAATTCATTGGCTGTGGCAGCGCCGAGATCGGAGCGCACCTCGTTGATCACAAGATCGATCGCCATCCCGGCCTGTGCCCCATACTGTGTCATCGCCGATTCGATTCGCTGTCTGGCGTCTTCAATCTTCATGAGGGACTCCTCGATCCATCACAATCCGATCCGTATCCCAGTGTCCGCAGCAAGGCTTGCATCTCAGGGACTAAGTCCACGCCTCCGTTGGATCGGCCGGAGCGTGCGGCGTCGATGCCGGCTTGCAGGATGGGCTTCGCTTCGTCTTTCCGTCCCAAAGACACCAAGGCGCGCCCCAGGCCCAGGTGTGAGGCGACGTGGGTCGGGTCCAGTTGCGTAGCAACGGTCAGGTGCTCGACCGCTTCTTCGAGATTCCCGCCTTCCTGAATGAGTTTATTCCCGAGCCCGTAACGGCCGAGAAAGCCCTTTGGGTTTTTTGCGACCATCTGTCTGAACGCGTCAAGATCCACGCCGGTCTCCTCCTGAGTGCAGGGCGTATGATACCACTGCAAGGAAGGAGAGAACCAGACCTCTGAAGAGCGATGAACGGTGATGCGTGGAGCTACCGAGGAGAAGAGTCAGCGATCGGTCGGGATACGGGGATCGTGCGGAGGGATGAATGGCGGACTCCGACCGAGACGGTGCGAATCGGGTTGCCCTGGGGTTGCTCGCTGTTGGCAAGGTAGAAGGGCGAGTCCTGAATCACTTGATTGAGCAGCGACGACAGG
>JAXIOW010000098.1:0-7277 GCA_045403215.1 Nitrospirales bacterium
TTCCATCAGGCTTCTCTATCGCCAGGTCACTTCATCCCAATACAGATGGACGAAGGTCTCGTACGGCGGGAAATTGTCCTTGTTCGCTTCCTTCGAGCGGACCCACAGGTCGATTTCCATTCCCGCCGGATCAGTTTCACCGCCGGGGAGTGTCCGTTTCATCGGATAGCGCACCTCGCGCGTCTTGGGATCGCGGGAGCGCTCCATCACCATGAAGTGAGCTGAATAGTCTTTGTAGCGCACCTGATCGTTCTTGAAGACCGTCGCCGTGCCCCACCCGGCCAGATACAGCCAGGTCTTGGGATACAGCGGGTCGCCGTTGCCGGAATCGCCATGCTCATAGACGCGGGTCGCGATGCCGCCGTCCTGGAAGGGCTTCGACTCCGCGAACCGATCGAAGACGATGCGATACCGGTTCCCGCCTTCCACGAACTCGGCCGTGACCCGGCCCGTATTCGCGCGCTCGTTGACGTCTATCTCGATCGTCCCCTGCACCGGATTCAGGTGCTTGCCGGCATAGTCGAGATGGTCCCACGGCGGCCGATCCTGCATGCTGCCGACCAGGACTGACTGCTGCCCCTTGAGCCGAAACTGCCCGGTGTAATTCGGATGCTCGGTCGCTTTGAAAATTCTGGTGCCCTCATCGCCCTTCGGGGTTCCAAACTGCTGTTGGTCCGCCTGAGCTGAAATCGAGAGCGCCAGCATCAGCAAAACCCACAGGCTGGCCGCCCCTGCCGAGTACCTTTTAAGGAACATCGCAATGCACCTCCAATAGTGGGTCCTCACGAAAGCGCCTTGAAACGAATGGACTGGAGGCACGCGGCCATGGCTTCGGCCGGCAGCGTGTTGACGACATCCTGGGCCGTGACGCCGCCTTTGCGGGCCACGTTCACCCCGAAGGGCACGTCCGCTAGCCCCTCCGTGCTGTGGGCGTCGGGGTTGATGCTGAACTTCACCCCCTTCTCCTTGGCATAGCCGCACAGCCGCCAATCCAGGTCGAGCCGGTGGGGATTCGCGTTGATCTCGACGATCTTTCCGTGCGCCGCCGCCGCGTCCAGCACCTGCCGCATGTCCACTCGGTAGCCGTCCCGCGAGAGCAAGAGCCGCCCGGTCGCGTGGCCCAGCATCGTGACGTAGGGATTGGCCAGCGCCCGGCAAATGCGGCGGGTCTGCTCCTCTTCCGAGAGATTGAACCGGCTGTGCACGGAGGCGATCACGAAGTCGAAGGTCGCCAGCACCTGGTCGGGATAGTCCATCGCGCCGTCCACCAGGATGTCCGCCTCGATACCCTTGAAGATCCGGACGTCCGGAAACTTCTTCTGCACCGAGGTGATCTCGGCGTGCTGCGCTCGGATGCGGTCCTCTTTCAAACCGTTCGCGTAAAAAGCCGACTGGCTGTGGTCGGAGATGCCGATGTAGCGGTACCCGAGCGTTCGCGCGGCCTCCACCATCTGTTCCAGTGTCGCCGAGCCGTCGCTGTAGATGGTGTGCGTGTGGAAGACCCCCTGGATCTGTCCCGGCTCGAGCAGCACCGGCAGGCGTCCGCTCTCAGCCAATTCGATCTCGCCATGGCCCTCGCGCAATTCCGGCGGAATATACGGGAGGCCTGCGGCAGCATAGACGGCTTCTTCCGACGCGCCTCGCAAGGCAACGCCACGGCTGACCAGTCGCTGCGTGAGCGCCTCCACATGCTCCTGGCTCCCCGTAGCGCGCAGCAGCTCCCACCCATACGTGGCAGCTTCTGTCAGCGTGATGGAAACCGGTAGTCCCTCCTGCGTCACCTTCGGCACGTCGCGGAGGGCGTCAATCAGGCTCTGCGGCTGCCCTCCCGTCGCGACGAGCACGAGAGCCTGCACGACCTCGCACCGCCGGCGGATCTCACCCGCATGATCGGCGCGCACGACGCCGGGCGTTCCACGGACAGCCGCCAGGATGCTCTCCGCCTCCTCGATGACGTTCGCGTAAAGGTGGAACCCCTGCCGACGCTTGTACTGCCGGATGCCGGCCAGGATTTTTTCCTGCGTCTTCTGGCCGAACCCCTGGAGACCCACCAGGCGATTCTCGATGCAGGCGTACTCCAGCTCGCCGACCGTGCTGATGCTAAGGTGATCGTAGATCGCCTTGAGCTTCTTGGGCCCAAGCCCGGGAATCGCCGCCATGTCCAGCAAGCTGGCGGGGAAGGCAGCCCTCAACTCCTGATGCACGGTCGAGCGCCCCGTCGTGACGAGCTCCGTGACCGTGCCCTCCAGTGCCTGGCCGATCCCCTTCACGTTGCGCAGGAGACCCTTCTGCACCAGGACCGCCGGTTCCTCCGGAAGGCTCTCGATCACCCGCGCCCCAGCCGCATACGCCTTGACCTTGAAAGGGTTCTCGCCTTTCAGCTCCAGGAGAAAGGCAATGTCCTCCAGGACGGCCGCGATTTCACGCTTGGTCAACACGGGTAAAGGGCGCGTCTAGGCGCGACCGGGGTGGGCGGGTGTGACATAGCAGAAGTCTATCATAGCGACCATTGGAACGCTGCTCAGCCGAGACTTCGCAGCTACGGAAGCCGCAGGCGCAGCGCCGTTGCGCCGCCCACTTTGATCCTGCTAGCATCATCGTCATGCGGCATGCCCGCCTTCTCCTGACCGGTCTTGTCCTGCTCGCCATCGGGGTTACTATGACCGCCGACGCTCAGCCGTTGGGACGCGACACCCAGACGTCCAGCTCGTGTCAGATCGGGAACATCAAGAAAGGCGTCGGCGGCAGGCAGTGCAAGGTCCCCATCCCGCAGAGCTGTAAGGTCGCCATCAATGCGGCGACGAAAACGCACTGGACCGACATCGAAAAATCCGGCGGCCTCTCCTGCCGCTTCGACAGCAAGCTGACCGACTGGAAGACCCGGATCACAGGTACATGTGGAACCTGCCTGGCTCGCCAGTGCAGCGCCAAGTTCACCGTCTACTTCGACTGCCCAAGCCCGGATCATCCATGAATACCTACTGCGGCGTCAGATACTCTCGCCCGGCAGGGCTTTTCTCGTTCGGTCTCCTCGACGTACTACAGCGAGTACACCTGCGTCGCCCTCACTTGCGAGAAGCCCTGGCGGGCTTCGGTCTCCGGCGCCTCGCTACGGCATCCATGGATAATCCGGGCTGGCCGGACAGCCAGCCCAAGGCCCCATGACGCTGACAGAGCGAGTGAAACGCAAGGCCCTCGATCTGGATTTCCAGGTCGTGGGGGTCAGCCGCGTCACGTCCGACCGCCCGGAAGCAGCCCGCCTCGCGGAGTGGCTGGCGCGCGGTTACCACGGCGAGATGGACTGGATGGCGCGGACCGCGAAGAAACGTCAAAACCCCGCCTTGCTCCTTCCCGGCATCCGGGCCATCGTCTCGGTCGGCATGAACTACTATACCGAGGACCAGCCGGACGACCGCCCGGGACATGGCCACATCGCCCGCTATGCCAGGGGCGAGGACTACCACCGCGTCCTCGGCGAGCGGTTGAAGGAGCTCGCTTCGTTCCTGCAGGCGGAGGCGCCGGATTCGCGGAGCCGTGCCTATGTGGACACGGGCGCCGTGATGGAGAAGGCCAGGGCCCAGCTGGCCGGGCTTGGCTGGATCGGCAAGCATTCGAACCTGGTCTCCGCCCGGCATGGCTCCTGGCTGCTGCTGGGGGAGGTGCTGACGACGGCTGACCTGGACCCCGATGAGCCCGGCGCCGACCTCTGCGGGACCTGCACGCTGTGCATCCGCGCCTGCCCGACCGGCGCCATCACCGAACCCTACGTGGTGGACGCCGGGCGCTGCCTGTCCTACCTGACAATCGAGCAGAAGGGGCACATCCCGAAGGAATTCCAGCGCGCGCTGGGGAACCGGATCTTCGGCTGCGATGACTGCCTGGACGTCTGCCCCTACAACCACCAGGCGACCCCGACAGCCGAGCCCGCATTCCGCGCCACCCCGCTCACCTTGAATCCCGACCTGGACGCCCTGGCGCGGCAAACCGCCGCGGAGTTCCAGGCTGCGTTTCGCCACAGCGCCGTCCGCCGCGCGACCCACGAGGGACTCCAGCGCAGCATCGCCATCGCCCGCAAGAACGCCTCATGAACCCCTCGTTCTCCACCTATCTCGTCAATCCACCGTTCGGCGATCCGGGCCTGTATGTCGAGATCCGCTGGGCCCGGCGCGCGCTCCTGTTCGACCTGGGCGACAACACGGCATTGAGCTCGACGCGGCTGCTGCGCGCCCTGGACGTGTTCGTCTCGCACACGCACATGGACCACTTCATCGGGTTCGACCGGCTGCTGCGAATCGCGCTGGGCCGGGGCAAGACCATCCGCCTCTACGGCCCGCCCGGGTTGATCGCCAACATCGACGGGAAATTGCGCGGCTACACCTGGAACCTGGTGGACGGCTACCCGCTGACGATCGAGGTGCGCGAATTCCATCCCCGGCAGGTCCGCACGGCCGTCTATCGCGCCACCGACGCCTTCCAGCCCACCGAGGGACCGTTCGAAGTCAGGCCCGAGGGCGAGCCGTTTCCGGTTCTGGTGGACCCCATGTTCACGGTCCACGCGACGTCCCTGAACCACCGCATCCCATCCTTCGCCTACGTCCTGCAGGAGAAGTTCCATGTGAACATCAACAAGGAACGGCTGCACGCCGCGGGACTGCCCGTCGGGTCGTGGCTGAAGGAAGTCAAGCAACATCTCTGGGACGGCCGGCCCGACGACTTCCGGTTCGCCGCGACGCTGTACGTCGAGCACCGCAAGGAAGAACGGGAGTTCGTGCTGGGTGAATTGAAGGAGCGCTTCGTGACGGTCTCCCGCGGGCAGAAGGTCGCGTACGTGGTGGACACCCGCTACGACGAGGAGAACGCAGCCAAGGTCGTCGCGCTGGCCCAGGGCGCCGACGTGCTCTACTGCGAGGCCCCCTATCTGGAGCAGGACGCCGACAAGGCGCAGGAGCGGTACCACCTGACGGCGCGGCAGGCCGGCCTGCTGGCCCGAAAAGCCGGCGTCCGGGAGTTGGTCGTGTTCCACTTCTCCCCGCGCTACACGGGGCAAGGTGATCTGCTGTACAAGGAAGCGCAGGAGGAGTTCGCCTGCATCGGAGAACGGGGATGAAGGCCCTCGTCCTCGGCGCGACAGGATTCCTCGGGTCCAACCTCGTGCGGGCGGTCCTGGCCCACGGGACGCAGGTCCGCGCGCTGATACGCCCGACGAGCAACACCCGGACGCTCGATGGCCTGGACGTGGAGCGCGTGGTCGGGGACCTGCGCGATCCCGGTTCGCTGGCCCGCGCGTGCGCGGGCGTCCAGGTCGTCTACCAGACCGCCAGCTACTACCCGCCGCAGACGATCCCGGCCGACGCCGCCACGGCCCAAGCCCTCATGGAGACGCAAAATCTCTTGACCGCCGTGCGGCACGCTGCCGTGGACCGGCTGGTCTTCACCAGCACGTTGACCACCATCGGATTTCCGGCCGACGGCGGGCTGGCAACCGAAGCATGCCCCTTCAGGCCGCTGTTTCCGAACAATCCTTACCTGATGGCCAAAGCGGCCATGGAGGACCTGGTTCTGGACGCGGCGCGTGACGGGCTCCCGGCGGTGGTCATCAATCCGACCGCCTTTTTCGGTCCCTATGACAGCAAGCCCACGAGCGGGACCCAGATCCTGATGATCGCAAGGCGATTGATGCCCCTGTACATCGCGGGCAAAGTCAACGCCATCGACGTCCGGGACGTGGCAGTCGGGATGGTACGGGCAGCTGAACGGGGAAGACCCGGCGAGCGCTACATCCTGGGCAACTGGAACACGACGCAGCAGGAGCTCAATACCCTCATCGCCCAGGTGGCCGGGGTGATGGCCCCGCTGGCGCCGGTCCCCTTCCCGCTGGCGCGATACGGGACCAAGGCCTTGGAATGGGCCTTCCAGACGGTCCTCAGGAGACCGTCCCACGTCCCCAGTTTCTTCGTGGAAATGCTCCCGCACATGCAGCACTACGACTGCTCCAAGGCCATCCGCGAGCTGGACTACCCCCGAAACCTGGTCGAGACCGCCATCCGCGACGCGATCCAGTGGTTCCGGGGCAACGGATACCTGCCAAGCACGGGACGGACCTATCCGTCCGGATAGGACTTGACGCATAGTTGTTGAACCTAAAAAAATCTGGTTAAATGACGGCTCTCAAAGACACTGGCGGTGTTGAATATGGAGGTGGAGCCATGGCAGATTCCGTTCGTATTGCTTCCTATTTCAAAATGGCGGCTCCGGACAAGCCAGGAGAAGGCGCTCGCGCCCTCAGTATGCTTCGCGATGCCGGCGTGAATTTGCTGGCCTTTTCCGGGTTCCCTCGGAACCGTCGCGCACAACTCGATTTTGTGCCGGCCGACCCGATCGCCTTCAAAGCGGCGGCCAAGCAGGCCAAGCTCAAAGTGGTGGGCCCCAAGCCCTGCTTCCTGGCCGAAGGGGATGACCGCCCCGGAGCTGGCGCAGAACTAATGAGCAGGCTCGCCGAGGCGAAGATCAACGTGACCGCCCTGCAGGCCATCGCGGCCGGCGTTGGCCGTTACGGCGCGATCCTTTGGGTCAAGCCACGCGACGTCAAGAAAGTGGCGAAGCTCTTCGGCATCGGGTGAGGGTCACTTAAGCACCGAGCTGGAACGTCGGTTTCAGGAACGCGACGAGGCGCGGGCCAGGGCCCGGCAACTCGAAGCCGTCAAGGCAGGTCTTCGCAAACAGCTCAAGCGGGTAGTCAGGCGCATCGACGCCCTGGAAGAGGACCTGGCCAGGGCGGAGCGCTACCGCGACTACAATCGCTACGGGGAACTGCTCAAGTCCCATCTCGGGGAGATCCGGAAAGGCGCCGCGTCGATCACGGTCCCCGACTACTTCGATCCCGCGCTGCCCGAGCTCGTCCTGCCGCTGGACCCGGCCAAGAGTCCTCAGGGTAACCTGGACGATTATTTCCGGAAATACCGGAAGTTTCTCAGCGCCGGAAAGGAAATCCGCCCGCGCCTGCAGGCTGCCCAGGCCGAAGCAGCGGCCCTGCGCGAGCGCCTGGCCGCGCTCGACCGCGAGGGCCTCCCAGCGGACCTCGAAATTCTTGCTCCGCACCGACGCGAACAGTCGGCACAGCCGACACGCAAGAAGCAGCCACCGGCCAAACCGTTCCTCCGGCTCATGTCGGAAGCGGGTGACGCCATCCTGGTCGGACGCAACAACCGCGAGAACGAGGGGCTCACGTTCGGATTAGCCCGCAGCCACGACCTCTGGCTGCACGCGAGCGGCACTCC
>JAXIOW010000174.1:0-18650 GCA_045403215.1 Nitrospirales bacterium
CTACGGGATCCCGACGGTGGCGCTGCGCTTCTTCAACGTGTACGGCGAACGGCAGGCGTTGTCAAATCCCTATACCGGTGTGGCCGCCATCTTTTCCGCGTGTCTGCTGAACGACCAGCCGCCGCTGATTTATGAAGATGCCCGCCAGAGCCGGGACTTCATCCATGTGAGCGACATCGTCCAGGCCGTTCTGCTGGCCTTGGATCGACCGGATGCGGATCACCGGGTATTCAATGTCGGGACCGGCCATGCCACCACTGTGGCTGAGGTAGCCGCGCTACTGGCTGACAGCTTGGGCAAACGGATTGAGCCCCGGATTCTTCAGACGTTCCGGGCGGGGGATATTCGCCACTGCGTGGCGGACGTGACGCAGATCACGACAGCGCTCGGTTTCCGGCCCAGGATGTCATTTCAGGAGGGCATGACGCGGCTGGTTGGCTGGATCAAGGGTCAGCGGCCGCACGACGGGGTCCGTGAGGCTGACGCGGCCTTGCGGGATCGAGGGTTGGTCAAATGAGCCCGGCGGCGGCGAAAGTGGCGGCCGTGGTGCTCAACTGGAATCAGGAGCAGGATTCGACGGAATGCCTGGCGTCCCTGCGTGCGGTGGAAGGCGTCCAGCTGCGGGTCATCCTCGTGGACAACGGCTCGGCTCCTGACTCGGTAGA
The DNA here is from genome assembly GCA_045403215.1 of Nitrospirales bacterium. Taxonomy (GTDB): domain Bacteria; phylum Nitrospirota; class Nitrospiria; order Nitrospirales; family NS-4; genus NS-12. The sequence continues at coordinate 666 of JAXIOW010000174.1, forward strand.
CCGCCTGGAACGGAATTTCCCCGAGGCACTGGTGATCCGGCTTCCCGAAAACCGGGGATTCGCCGCGGGGAACAACGTCGGCATCGAACGGGCTCTTAAAGAAGACGTCACGCATATCCTGCTGCTGAACAACGATACCATCGTTCAGCCGACCTTTTTGTTTCCCCTTCTCAAGGGCTTGAACCAGCCCGGCGTCGGGGTGGTGGGACCCCAAATCTATTATCATCCGGACGTCACGCGAATCTGGTTCGCTGGCGGCATGATCGACTGGCCGACAGGGCGTCAGTGGCACCTGGGGGCGAATGAGACGGACGACGGTCGATGGGCTGCCCCCCGGGACGTGGATTACGTGACGGCCTGTTGCCTGCTTGCCCCGGCCTGGCTGTTCCAGGAAATCGGCGGACTGGATGAGCGGTACTTCATCTACTTTGAGGAGACCGACTGGAACCTCCGCGCGCGTGCCCGCGGCTATCGCTGCCGGTACGTGCCCGATTCCCGGATCTACCACAAGGTTTCCCAGGCCATGAAAACGGGATCGCCTACCTCGGACTATTACTACGCGCGAAATCGCCTCCTGTTTTTTCGAACCCATGCGCCCATGCGATACCGGCTCTGGCTGATCGTTCTCTACACGGCGCGCTCCCTCCGCTTTGCCTTCACGCTTCGGAGACGTGGCCTGGGGCAGAATGCCGCCGCCGTGACATGGGGCATCCGTGACTTCTACGGCTCCAGGTTCGGCAAGTGTCCGCATCAATTCGCTTCGAACGGTTCAGCGAGACCGGCATGACCTTGGAGAGTCAAAAACCTCAGGTGGATGCTCCCCTGGGTCCCCATCACGTCCCGTGCCCTCTGCCTTCTCTTCCATACGCAGTCTCGGTTGTCCTATGGCTCTTGGTGGCCTCGGTTGCCGTGCGGTTTGGGATGGATGCGATCCTGCTGGCCAGCAAGGGCGAGATGCGAGATTTTGCTGCTTGCTACACCGCGGCGGTTTTAGCCAAGGCAGGGGTTGTGTTTTACGACCCACAGCCTGAGAGACCTTGGTTTTCGACCAACGAGAATCCGGATCTCATTGCTGCCGCTAAAAAGCTTGAGACGCTCCACCGGCATGATGAATTTGAACATGTGCATATTTTCTCTTACCCTCCGGCCATGATGTTCTTCATAGTGCCTTTCTCTTTAGTTCCGTTCCAGGTCGCCAAGTTAGGTTGGCTGGCATTTTCCCTTTTTGCTATAGGATGGGGCCTGTGGCTCGTGGGGCGCGCTATTCACAGCCACCTGCTTACGACCCTCTGCATGGTTTTTCTGGCACTCATATTTCAACCGGTACGAAATACCGTGGATCTCGGTCAAGTCAATGCTCTCATCTTCGTCCTGGTTGCCGCATTTTTTTCTCTCTACCGTGGGGGAAAAGATGTTCTGGCGGGACTGGTATTGGGTCTCGCGACCGCCATCCGGGTTCATCCGGTGGTGCTGGTCTTGTACCTTATCTGGAGGTGGGAGTTCCGAACGGCGGTCGTGGCATTGACGACTACCGGGGTGGTGAGCTTGCTGGCGGTTCCGATTTTCGGTGCGGAGGAGAGCGTGATCTACTTCACACAAGTTGCCCCCAAGTTCGCCAGGGCGTTAGTGTCGGTCGAAAACCACTCGCTTGCGGGATTTTTGGCGACTGTTGGACCGAGCCTTGGTTTGACTCATCCCGGCCAGCAAGTCAGTTCACTCTGGACGGCACGACTCGCCACAGGACTTGTACTGGCGCTCACGGCTATCCTGCTTCATGGCACAGCACCTCGGCGCGGTTCACGAGCTGCGGACCTGGAGTTTGCGCTGGTCCTCGTCATGATTCCCTTGGTGACACCCAACACCACCATCAATCATCTCATCATCATTCTCCCAAGCTACTGGATTATTTTTGAACATCTGCTTGAGCATGAGGAATCCAGCCGAATACTTCCCGCTTGGCTTGTTGGTCTCTCTTCAGTTTTGATTGGTGTGGTGAATGACTTCTACATGCATCCACTCCTGTCCAAGGGCATGTTAATTTTTGCCGGTGAGATCAAGTTTTACGGGCTTGTGTTGTTGTTTGGTGTCATAGCTTGCGAGCTCCGACGGGTACGTGCATATCCGTCGGCAGTCTGAGTTGAAGGGGAGAGTCTATGGACAAGGAGCAGGAGCTCTCTCGTATGAGGCAGGAGTGGGATGAGATTGCCAGGCTCAATCCATTTTTTGGTATCGTGTCATGGGCCGAATTTCAAGACCCGCTGTGCATTGACGAGAAGAAATTCGAACAATCCGGGGAAGTCCACGTTGATAACTTTCTTGCGTCGATTGGGATAGGAGAGTCCCGTCATCTTAAAATGCTGGAGATCGGTTGCGGGATCGGTCGCATGACGCATAGATTCGCTGACCTATTTGAAGAGGTGTGCGCCATTGATATTTCCCAAGAAATGATTGACCGGGCGCGTGCTCGATGGAACCACATCCCTAACATTCGATTTCGCAAATGTAGCGGAGTAGATCTGGCCGGCATTGCAAACGCGTCTATGCACTTCGTATTTTCCTTTATTGTTCTTCAGCATGTCACCAATCCGCAAATCGTGCTGCAATACATCAAGGAGTCCGGGCGCGTACTCAAACCATCGGGTACCGCCTTCCTTCATTTCAGTACGATCCCTTCGGCAACCGGCCTTCATCTTGTGATGAAAGTCTCGCGTGGCCTCAAAATGCGCATTGCGACTTGGCTTCCGTACCCCCTGATCGCCGCTATGCGCCAGTGGAAACGACGTCTTAGTCGAATGGCTAACCTTTCCTCCAGCGCCTGGTGGGACAAGGGTCTGTGGGAGTCTCAGGAGAGTAGAACTCCCGAATTGACCGCGCGGATAACAGACAAAACAGTATGGCGTGGATGTAGTGTGAGGGTGGAGCAGGTACGCCAAGCGTGTGAAGAGGCGGGACTTTGCATTCGGCGCCTTGAAGGAACTGGGACGCCATACACGTTTTTGACTGCTGTCAAACAAGAGCACCGTGAGGCTGCTGGCATGAAGGGATAATGTTGCGTATCGGGCGTCAAACCGATTCCGTGCGCATCTTTATCACTGCCTGGCTGGTGTACGCGGCGTTCTGGAACCCCTGGCTCCAATCCTCCATGGCCTATAATTTCATGGACGCGGCCGTGTCCTTTGTCGATACGGGCCGTTGGGAGATGGCCCATGCTCACTTATATGGTGGTTATGACACTGTCACCGTCAATGGGCGCGTGGTTTCGAATCACCCGCCTGGCGTCGCCGTTCTTCTGATCCCGCTGTATGGCCTCTGGCGTAACACCATTGGCCCGGTGGATACGCCGGAAGAGTTTCAAGTGTTCAATGCTGTTTTGGTACTTGTTCTTAGCGCGTCAGTCTCAGCGTTAGTTGTCGTTCAGGTATTTTGGCTGACCGGTTGGCTGGGCGCGGGGCGTCGCGGGCAACTCTTGACGGCCGCGCTGGTGGCGTTTGGAACTCCGAATTTCTTTTTGGGCACGGTCCTGTTCAAGGAAAGCTTTGCTGCTTTGGCGGTGTTGACGGCGTTTCGGTTGGCACTTGTGCCCGGCAGTATTTGGCGTATGGCGGCCGCCGGCGGTGCGGCTAGCTCGACAACCGTCTTTGCTCTTCAGTCCGGCCTGATCGGGCCGCTGCTTCTTGCCCTTGTCGGATGGCGTGAAGATGCCAAGCGAGGCGCTGTCTTTCTCCTGGGGCTGCTGCCTGTTGTGATCCTTCTTGGCATTTATAATTGGTGGTTATTCGGACAGCCATGGCGCTCCGGATACTTTTATGCGGGCGACGCTACCCACCCGAGCTTTCTCCTGCCCAAGCTTGGAGTCCTGCTGGATCTTCTGGCGGGGCCCCACGGGGGATTATTCCTTTATTCCCCCTTTCTGCTTCTGGCGTGCGCGGGTGTCGTGGTGGCGTGGCGGACTGGACGGCGAGGGGAGGCCGCGGTGACGGTTCTGTTCGTGGTCGGCCTCTGGCTGGGAGTTGGGGCGCATCAGTCGGAGTATAGCGATCAAGCGACTTTCGCGACCAACCTCGGCCACCGGATGCTGTACCCGGCCGTGCCCTTGTTGGCCGGATTTGCGGGGTATTATCTGGATCGCGTGGGAAGGAACGCGCTGCTTTTGTTTGCCGTGCCTTCATTGTTCTGCGGCTACCTGAGCGCCCAGGCGGGTGTCATTTCCGACACCGGCCTCTTTACCTATGCGGTCAAAACGTGGATTTCCGGAACTGGCATGGGGGTATTTTTCAAGGAGGCTCTTCCGACGTGGTTAGGGCTCGACACCCTTCATACAGTGGTCAGCCGCCCTGATGTGAGCGCCGAAGACGTCCTGCGTTTGTTGCCGACTCGGGAGGGAATGGAGCTGGTGAGAAACCAGCTTGTGATGCTCAGTGCGAATGTGGTCGTTCTGGGAGGCGTTATCTGGATTCTCCGGCGATGGTGGAGGGGCCAAGGGAAAGAAAAAACTTCATGCGAATTCTGAAGGGCGATTACTCCTGTTGGACCGATAACGCCCGGGTTTTCATCACGGCGTGTGTGGTTTACATCGCCTTCTGGAATCCGTGGCTGCAGGCTTCGATGACATTTAGTTATTTAGACGCCGCCGTGTCTCTTGTCGATACGGGTCGCTGGGGGATGGCCCATTCTGATCTCTACAGGCATTATGATACGGTGCTAGTTAAAGAGCGTGTGGTGCTGGTGAATCCGCCCGGTGTTGTGGTTGTGGTGATTCCCTTTTACCTGGCATGGAAGAGTGTTGTTGCGCCTGTGAGCAACGTTGAGGAGTTTCGCTTATTTCATAGCTTTTTAGTTGTTGTCTTGGGGGCGCCGATCATGGCGCTTGCTGTGGTCCAAGTGTCCCGGCTGGCGGGCCTGTGGGGTGCGACACGATCAGGCCAACTGTGGACGGCGGCCCTGTTCGGTTTGGGGACGCCCAGCTTTTTCTTTGGCACCGGTCTATGGAAGGAAGGCTTTGCGGCGCTGGGTGTGGTAGCGGCGCTTCGATTCGCTTTAGAGCCGGGCAATTCGATGCGTCGGGCCGCAGCGGGAGCTTGGGCCGCCGCCGCCGTTGGATTTGCCTATCAGGTGGTGCTGGTGGTTCCTCTCTTTATGTTGCTGGTCTGGAGGCGTGAAGGAATCCGAAGCGCATCGGTCTTTTTGCTTGGAAGCGCGCCCATCCTTACGGCACTCGGCGTGTATCATTCTTGGATGTTTGGGATGCCGTGGCGGACTGGGTATGCCGTCATGTCCGCAAACCCGCATTTGAGCGTTGACATAAACATGGTTGGGATTCTGCTCAATCTTCTGGTCGGGTCGCGTGGCGGTGTCTTTCTGTACGCCCCTTTCCTTGTGTTCTCAATTGCCGGGCTTACTCTCCTCTGGCGAAGTGGCCGTAAAACTGAAGTGTCAGTGGCGGTCCTGTTTGTGGCCGGTGCATGGCTGATCACGGGCGCCCATCAATCGGAATGGGGCGGGATCATGAAGGCCAATACCCTCGGCCACCGCATGATCTTTCCATCCGTGGCAGTGCTGGCGTCGTTTGCCGGACCGGCGTTGGATCGTGTGGGCCATAGGGTACGACTGCTTGTTGCCATTCCATCGTTTGTTTGCGGCTATCTGAGCGCTCAGGCTGGTTACATAGCTGAAATTGAGCCTTTTCCCTATGCGATCAAGACATGGATTTCGGGAACAGGCATGGGCGTGTTCTTCAAGGAGGCGCTTCCTTTGTGGTTAGGGCTCGACACCCTTCATACAGTGGTCAGCCGCCCTGATGTGAGCGCGGAGGACCTTCTTCGACTTCTGCCGACGCCTAAAGGATTCATGTTGATTCGCAATCAACTCATGTTTCTCGTTTTCAATCTGGCGGTTCTGAGTTGCCTCGCCTGGCTTCTCCGGAAACTGTGGGCCGGTACGAAGGAGAGGGTACGCCAGTGAAGGTCTGCATGATCTGCCCGACTTACCCGCCCAACGACGTCCCTTGCGGCGTCGGAGATTACACGCGCGAGCTGGTCGAACGATTGGTCGCCTCGGGGGTCTCGATCACGGTCGTCGCCTCGAGCGCCCACCATCCTGAGCCCGGTTCGCAGGTTCATGTCGTGCCGTTCGCCGGACGGTGGGATCTGAGGTCGACGACAGCGCTCCTCCGATTCATACTTGAAGAAGGGTTCGACCTCGTCCATATCCAGTACACGCCGGAACTCTTCGGCCGCTCGCAGTGGATGAAGCTTCTGCCGGCCGGCTTGGCACTCCGGGGCGGCCCTCGGGTGATTCTCACCGCCCATACCCTTGTCGGAGGCTACCTCTCTGCCAAGGTGCTCGCGCCGGTCCTCGCAGGGTTCAGCCATCGGATCATCTGTCCCAACGACGAAGTGGCCCATCTCGTCGGCCGGTACCTGCCGTTCCTTCGACGGCGGACCAGGCAGATCCCGATCGGCTCAAACATTCCCCCGCCTGCGGGAGACCCCGAGCGCACGCGAGCCGCCATCCGGGCGGAGTTTGGTCTCGGGGTCGACACGGTGCTGCTCACCCACTTCGGATTCGCGTACTCGGGGAAGGGTATCCAGATCCTTCTGGCCGCTGCAGACCGCCTCCGGACCGCCGGGGTCAAATACCTTCTTCTCATGATCGGCGGGCCTTGGCCCGGAGCCGAGGGTTATTACGGGGAGTTGCAGGCCATGAGCGGAGCGACTGGACTCGACGACCATGTCCGCTGGCTTGGGCACTGCAGTCGGGAGCGAATCGCCGCCTTGCTTGTGGCCAGTGATATCTACGTGCTACCTTATGACGATGGAATCTCAGCCAGGCGCGGCACCCTGGTGGCCGGCATCATGCACCGGTTGCCCATTATCAGCACCCATCCAATGAGGCCGAGCCGCCTGTTTCGTGATGGAGAGAACGTTATGCTGGTTCCTCCCGGCGACTACGTCGCCCTCGCCCGAGCCCTGACGACGCTGATCGGCTCCTCTAACCTGCGCCAGCGCCTTCGTCTCGGCGTGGCCGATTTGGCTGATGAATTCTCCTGGTCCCGCATCACCGCGGCAACCATGGAGGTCTACCGCGAGGCGGGCGCATGAGCGGATGGCCGCAAGCGTTCGCCCGTCTCCTGAAGGGCCTGTATTACGACTTCCCCCGCAGGTGGCTCCCGGGGTTTGTCTTTCCCTGCCGCAATGTCGTTCTCGAACTGACGTACCGCTGCAACCTGACCTGTGACTTCTGCTATCTCCGGGTGGAAGAGGACAAGCTCGGCCGGGCGATCCCCAAAAAGGACGAGCTCACATATGAGGAGAACTGCGCGATCATACGCTCGCTCCCCCGGCGCAGTAATGTGACGTTCGTCGGTGGCGAGGTCACGATCAAAGACAATTTCTGGAGCCTCGTCGAGTTGGCCGCGCGCCGTCACCGAGTGACCATCGGCACGAACGCGGTCTTGTTCACCCCGGAGATCTGCGAGCGAATCGTCAAAGCCGGCGTGCGGATGATCGGAACGTCGATCGATGGGCCACGGGACATCCATGACGCCATTCGCGGGCCAGGAACATTCGACAAGACCTGCACGAATATCCGGCGAATACTGGAGATACGGCGCCTGTCAGGCCGTGACTTCCCCCGCATCAACATGAATTGTGTCATGGTCCCCGAGAACATCCCGCGTCTTGCGGAGGTGATCGACGTCGCCCGCGACGTCGGCCTCGATTCCTGCTCGTTCCAGGTCCTGGACCCGTCGCTGAGCCGGTCTGGCATCAACCTGCGCGACGACATTGTAGAGGCCGAGCCATGGGACAAGAATCTGCCGGTGGTGAATCGGGACGCCTTTTCGGCCAGCCTCGACGAAGTGGAACGCCGTGCCCGGTCCTTAGGGATATCCTACAATTTCGTCCCCCTTCGCACGAAAGCGGAGGTGTTGGATTTCTACGCGGGAACATTGGTGTATGAGGATTATGGCTGTGTCGTTCCGTGGACGACCACGCGGATCTCTCCGACTGGGGATGTGTTCCCCTGCTTGAACTACCGCATCGGCAACATCCGCGAGCGCAGCCTCAACGCGCTGTGGAACGACGGGCGGTATCGGGAATTCCGGAACCGCATGAAGCCTCGGGGGCTTTACCAGAGCTGCGCCGGCTGCTGCAAAATGACGCCGCTGAAACCGCACGGCTCCTGATTGACGCAAGAGGAGACGCTGGTACCGGGATCATCTGAGTCGCGACGGTGAGAATCCTAGTGCTGACCCCCACTTTCCTTCCCGCCGTCGGGGGTGCCGAACTCGTCCTGTTTGAGGTGTTCCGGCGATTGGCGGGGCGCCATGAGATCCTCCTGCTCACCCCTTATCTGGCGGACAACGTGCTCCGGCACCAGGCGAGCGAAGAGTATGTATCCGCCGTCCCCTTCGCCGTTGAGCGGTACTACGATCGCGTGTCTTTCATGCGCATTCCCGGCCACCGATGGAGCGGGGGCGCAATCCCGCCCTTTTCGTTGTCGGCGGTTGCCGCCGTCTGTGATGCGGCCCGCCGGTTCCGCCCAGACGTCCTGAACGTCCATTATCTGATGCCCACCGGTTTGGCTGGTTTGGTGGCGGAACGGTGGCTGAAGGTCCCGACGGTCGTCACGATGAACGGCCGTGATGTTCCCGGGCCCGGCGTTCCGGTCCTGTGGCGGTGGTGGCAGCGTGCGCTCCTGGCACACACCCGCGATGTGACGTATGTGTCCCGATATTGCCGGACGGCGCTTTACGGGAACAGTCCTGGCCGAGGACAGGTCGTCTATAACGGTGTGGAGATTCCCCCGCCGCCGGGTGACGCCCCGGCCCTCCGGCGAACCCTGGGAGTCCCGGCTGGTGAGCCGCTGTTCTTCTCGCTTCAACGGCTCGGTCCGGAGAAACGGGTGGAGATCCTGCTTCGCGCAATGCGGCACTATCTCGGCGGCGGCGGTACCGGAATGCTGATGATCGGAGGAAAAGGGCCCGAGGAGGGAAGGCTCCGCGCCTTGGCAGCTGAATTGGGCATCCAGAAGCAGGTCCTTTTCGTCGGGTACATTCCGCGCAAGGACGTCGGATCCTATTTTTTGGCATGCGACGTCTTCGTGTTCCATTCCACCTACGAGACGTTCGGTCTTGTCATCGCTCAGGCCATGAGCTATGGCCGGCCGGTCGTTGCGGCACGGAACACGGCCATTCCCGAGGTGTTGGGTGACGCGGGCGTGCTGGTAGAGACGGGGGATTGGCGCGCGCTCGGCGACGCGATGATGAAACTCATGCGTGATGAAGCGCTGCGTCGCCGTCTCGGCGAGAGTGGTCGCGCCCGGGCTGAGGCCTTGTTTAATTGGGACCGGATTGCGGAGCAATACGAGGCTGTTCTGACGCGTGCAGCCGAGATGCAGGCACATGGCCATTAGGGTGCTCTATCTCCATCACGTCAACCAGATTTCCGGCGCGGAGAACAGCCTGCTGCTTCTGTTCCGCAATCTGGATCGCAGTCAAATCGTTCCCATGTTTGCAGGACCTGCTGTCGGACCCTTCCCGGATGCCCTGATCAAAGAAAATATCCCAGTCTTTCCTATTCCGTTCGGCCGTCTCCGAAACTTGGGCGGGCTAGCTCGTTCGGTGAGGAGTCTGGGGAAATTGATTCGAGATCGGGACATTGACCTTATACATTCTAACGGCCCTCAGACGAATGTGTGTGCGGGGATTGCCGGACGATTGACTAACCGCCCGGTAGTCTGGCACACGCGCAACCTGCTCGAGAGAGGCATGTGGGATGTTGACCGCACAGCGGCAGGGCTTGCGTCGAGAATTATCTGCAACTCGGACGCAATCCGCAATCGGTTCCGAGGAAGCAAGGCCTGGAAGAAGACGGTGACTATTCTGAATGCGGTTGATACGCGAGAATTCAGCCTTCGAGTCAATCGTGAGGCCTTTCGTCGCGAGATGGAGCTTCCGTCCGGAGTGCCGGCGATCGGCATTGTTGGGCGTATCGGGACCGGTAAGGGACACGAGTATTTCCTTGATGCGGCCATCAAGCTTTTGCATACAGGGACCACTGCACAGTTTCTGATAGTAGGCGCCCCCCTTTTCGCTGAGGATGCCTGGCGCGTTAATGTGCTCCGCCGGAGAGTGCAAGAAGCACACTATGAAGAGTGCATTCGATTTACTGGTTTGCGTCGCGATATGCCCCAGGTGATGCGTGGATTGGATGTCTTGGTGCTGGCTTCCGATGCGGAGCCCTGCGGCCGGGTTCTGTTCGAAGCAATGGCCTCGGGGACCGCCATCGTTGCGACGAACAGCGGGGGAACTCCGGAGATTGTGCGTCATGGACAAGAGGGACTTCTCGTGCCGCCACGCGATTCCGAGGCGTTGGCCTGTGCGATCGGCAGGCTGGTCACTGATCCGCAGCTTCAAGCGAGTCTTGGCCGGAACGGTGTCCTCAGGGCCCAACGGGAATTCACGGTCGAACGGTACGTCGCCCGTACACTGGATGTCTATGCTCAAGTTACGCGTAGCGTATGGTGAGTAAGTTGCGTTTGTGGGGCGACCGTCGGCAAACGAGTATTGCTCCCCATGACTCGGACCGCCACTCGCTGTTCCTCATTCTCATTCTACTACTTGCCCTTGCGCTTCGCCTCTGGAACATTGATCATCCAGTTTGGCAGTACGCAGATGAGCAGAATGTCATAGACCGGGCACTTCTGCTCGGTCATCTCGGGCTCAATCCCGGCTGGTTCATATACCCCAGTCTTTTCCTCTATGTGCTGTTCGTATCCTACGGCCTCTTTTACGTCATCGGGAGTCTGCTGGGCTTCTTTGCCTCCCCGACGGAGTTCGCTTCTTTCTATTTTGCCAATCCACTTGCTTTCTATTTGGCGGGACGCGGGATAGCTATTGCTTGTGGTCTAGCTTGCCTGGTTGCAACGTATTGGGTGGGACGTGAGAGATGGGGAGTAGATGTTGGGCTGGCTGCAGCAGGTTTCTTGGCCGTTTCTCCGTCATATGTGTCCGCTTCTCGTTTTGTGAAGCCTGACATCCTCATGGCGCTCCTTTTCCTTCTCGCGGTCTTGGCGGTCCTGCGTTACCTGGATGCGGGAAGAAATGTCTGGCTTTGGAGCGCCAGCTTATTGGTCGGGTTTGCCGCTTCCACAAAATATCTGGCTGCCATGGGCGTGCTTTTACTTGTGCTAGCACCGGTGATCCGTCGACGAAGCCCAATGACCATTGCGGAGAGCGCACTTGCAGTGAGCTTGGCGGGTGTAGGTTTCGTGGTCGGTAGTCCTTTCGCCGTCCTCGACTGGGAGACTTTTCTCGCCTCCTTTGCGGAAGTCGCTTCGTACATGAACCGAAGTTGGTATGGGGCTGAGGATCAGACCAGTGGGTATATGTTTTACCTTTTTCAGCTCTTTCCACGGGCTCTTGGTTGGCCGGCAACACTCATTGGTCTTGTAGGCTTGGCCCGATGGCTATTCCGTGGAGGACCACAGGAGCGGCTATTGACAGGGTTTGTGGTGTCATTTTATATGTGGATGGGCTATTCGCGAATTACAAGTGATCTCTACATTCTCATTATCATTCCGGTTCTGATACTCGCCGGAGTGGATATATTAAAAGCAGCGTTCGTTCGGCTACGAAGCACTCATCCTGCCTTATTCCCATGGATACTGTACAGCGTCATAACTGTCTGCATTTTGCCACCTGTTATCCTCAGTGTGCGGGACACGGTGCTCCTGAAGGCCCGGGATACCAGAGAACTGACCGTGGCGTGGTTCGTAGAGCATCTACCCCCTGGAACAAGGATACTTTCCGAACCCGGCGGGCCCTTATTGCCTCGGGCAGCGGGTCGCCTTCAGGAGATCATCGTTGAAGAAAGGCAGCGCCGGCCTGGAATGGGAATGCGACTGCAATTCGAACTGGAGGAAGCAAAGTTGCGGGAGGGGTTCTGGTACTATGAAATACCGCTTTTCTCCGATCGATACCTCAGTCAGCCGGCACATAAGGAATACGATTTGGATAAATTCTTGACCCAGGGATATAGAATAGTCGTGCTGAGCAGCTCTGCATATGGCCGGTACCGTCGTTTTCCCGAGCGGTACCCAATACCGAATGCTTTCTTCGAACGCGTCGTTCGTGAAGGTGTCCAGTTGGCTAGTTTCGGACCATCTACTCCCTGGTGTTGCCCCCAAACACTTAACGCCCGCTTGTCAGAGGCAGCTGCAGAGATCTGGGGTCGTCCTGGGCCCACTCTGCTGATTTACCGACTTCCCGACAAGTAATTGAATTCTTGATTCATGAAGCTTTCTCATCCTCCCGGTTGTTTTAGCGGCAGGCATTTTTCAGTCGATAGTAGCAAAGGTGAGATTGCGAGTAGGGTGCTATGAAATTAGCTTGGTGGCCTAGAAATTGGCTTGCGTGGGGGGCTGTCCTTCTGGCTGTGCTTGGAATTGCCATTGGGAGTTCTGCTGACTTGATTCCAATGACGACGCCGTATCGGCAACATCTCGCGGCTGGCAGGTTGCAAGGAGTCCTGCTCATACTGGCGGCGGGATGCTTCGCGGCGTGGTGGGGGGGGCGCAGCCGGTGGGAGGCGCGTGACGTTTCGCAGCGGGTGCTCTGGTGTGGGGTCGTCGCGGCCATGACGCTCTATGCCGTGGGCATGTCGGCGTTGAGCCTCATCCGCCACCAGGCGCTGCTGACCGGCATCTGGGACCTAGGCTACTATGCGCAGTTGACTTGGGAGCTGTCCCAGCTGCAGATCCCGCGTAGCTCGATCTGGCGCGATGCGGTATGGGGGAACCATGCCACGTTCATCCTGGCAGCGGCAGCTCCATTTTTGCGCCTCCACCCGGATCCGGCGACGCTGCTCGTGTTGCAGAGCGTCGTCCTGGCCCTGGGGGCCGTTCCGGCCTATTGTCTGGGCCGGCGGGTATGGGCGCAGCCGTTGGCAGGCGCTGTGACCGCCGGTGCGTATCTCCTGTACCCACCTCTTCAGTTTGCCAATCTGTTCGACTTTCACGCGGATACCTTTGCTACACCCATGTTGCTGGCCGCCTTCGCGTCTATTTTTGCGGGGAGGACCGGCTGGGCGCTGGCCTGGGCTGGTCTGCTTATGATGGTCAAGGAGGACATGGCGCTCGTCGCATGCACCTTCGGCCTGTACGTTGCGGCGGTTCATCGGCGCCCCAGCGGTCTGGGACTGGCGGCGACCGCGGTAGCCGTATTCGCGCTGTTGATCTGGGTCGTCATCCCGAGCTGGACACAGATCCCCTATTTTTCTGTGTTCAATCGCTGGCCTCATCTGGGGAACACACCGTGGGAACTCATTGCGTCTCCGGTGTTACGCCCGGACGTCTTCTTTAGCACATTCCTGCAACCCGAACGCCTCGGCTATCTCGCGACGCTGGTGGTCTCACTCGCAGGGCTTCCTCTGCTCGCTCCGGAAGTCCTGGCCGTCGGGCTGCCGCCGCTGGTGTCCAATCTCCTTTCCAGCGTAGAAATGCAGTACACCATCCGTGGGCAGTATACGGCCACGCTCACGCCCATTCTGTTCGCCGCCGCCACCGTCGGCGGACGCCGTGCCGCGGCGCGGCTGAAAGGGGTCGCGCGTCCCGGGATTGCCGTGCTGGCCGGTCTGGCCGCGGCGAGCGTGGCGGCAAGTTTTGCATTCAGTCCGCTGCCATGGTCGCAGGATTCTGCGGCGCGCAAACACTTTTGGCATGCAGCGCCGCACACAGGGCTGGCTTCGGTTCTCGATCATGTCGGTCCCGAAGCTTCTGTCTCTGCCGCGAATCATCTAGGAGCCCACGTAGCGCTTCGCCGGACAATCAAGATGTTCCCGGATGGGCTCGACACAAGCGACTTCGTCCTCGTGGATGTCGGCGGGCTCGACTATGTGGGCTCGTCCCCAAACCCCGAGGTGTTCAGACCGCTTCTCCATCGGCTGGTGGACACGCGTCCGCTTGTGGTTGTCAAAGATGGGTTGGCCCTCTTCGGTCGCGGGGAACCTTCGCCTGACGCGGTCGTTCGGTTAGTCGACCTGAGGATCATACCGCTGTCGACGGCGCGGCGGGCCGGCGATTTTATGTTGGTCGCTGGCTCTGTGACGCCGTCCCACGTGGCCCCACGGGAGTATCTGCGTCCTCGCTACACCTGGGTTCAGGCCGTTCAGGGCCGGGGTGTCCCTTGCGTTTCCGAGACCCTCATCTCGGCCGCGGGCATGACGATATGGGAACACCGACGGCCGATGTTCCATGCGCTGTTGGCAGGGACACAGTGGCCGGCAGGGATGGCTGCTGATGAGAAAACCGTCACGCTCATACCCGAAACTGTTTCCCCGGGCACATACTCCTGGATGGTCGCGACGTGGCACGATACTGAGACAGGGGTCTGCCTTCATGTTCCTGCTGGTGTCTCGAGGGTGGCGATCTCCGATGTGCGCATTCATCCATGGTAAGTCGTGGTCTGCGTTATGATATGGATGCCTATACGCCCTGGTGCAGTATCGTTGGAGGGGAGATGAGAGTCTATCGGATCGAGGAAAGCGGTTGGCGGTGATGGAACCGGATTTGGCCATCGTCATTCCTGCATGGAACGAGCGGGAGAACATCGAACTGCTTCTTCCAGCGCTCAAGGAATTGATTGCCGACCTGGGTCTTCGCGCCGAGATCGTCGTGGCTGACGGTGGGTCGCATGACGGCACGGGAGCCGCGGCAGAACGTCGGGGCGCCCGCGTCGTCGTGCAGAAGGACCCTGGCTACGGCAGCGCGCTCCTGGCTGGCTTTGCGGCCACCTCGGCCCCGCACATTGCCACCATGGACGCCGACTTGTCCCACCGACCGGTGTTCCTGGAAGAGTTCTGGCGGCGGCGCGACGAGGCGGAAGTGTTGATCGCTTCCCGCTACGTCCCTCAGGGACGGGCCGACATAAATTGGTTCCGAAGGCTGCTGAGCCATATTCTGAACCGCACCTACAGCCGGGTCCTGTCGTTGCCGCTCCGCGATCTGTCCAGTGGGTTTCGCATGTACCATCGCGACGTGCTGAAGGGACTCACGCTGGTGGCGCGGGACTTCGACGCGTTGGAGGAGATCCTGATCCGGGTGCATGCGGAAGGCTGGCGCATCCTTGAGATTCCGTTCCATTACATGTCCCGTGGCTCCGGACGTTCCCACGTGCGGCTCTTCCGATTCGGATGGGCCTTCGCGAAAACCCTGGTGCGGATGTGGAGACTGCGCAACTCCGTCGCTGCGGCCGATTACGATCACCGGGCCTTCGACAGCCCGATCTGGCTGCAGCGGTACTGGCAGCGAACGCGACATCGGATCGTCCTCGGCTTTCTGGAGGACCGGAAGAGCGTCCTGGACATCGGCTGCGGGTCCAGCCGGATCATCCAGGACCTGCCCGACGCTGTCGGGCTGGACATCCTCCAACATAAACTGCGTTGGCTGAAGCTGCGTCATCGCTTGCTGGTCCGGGGGAGCTGCGACCGGCTCCCGTTCCGAACGGGCAGCTTTGTCGCGGTGATCAACTCCGAAGTGATCGAGCATGTCCCTGACTGCCCTGACATCTGGTCGGAGATGTGGCGGGTCCTTCGGCCTGGCGGGATCCTGGTGGTTGGAACGCCGGACTACGGCCGCTGGCTCTGGTGGGTGCTTGAATGGATCTATGGAAAAGTCCTGCCCGGCGCGTATGCGCATGAGCATATCACGCACTTTACCAATGAGGAGCTGACCGCACGGCTTCGGGCAGCCGGATATGAGATCCTGGACTGCCAGTATGTGGGGTTCTGTGAGATGATCTTCAAGGCTCGCAAACCACTCGCGGCTGGTCCCAGATCAGCTTGATACGGGTAGGGATAGATGGCCGCGAGTTAGCGGCTGGCGTGCGTACCGGAATCGGTCGGTACGTGATCGAGGTGCTGCGTGCGGCGTCGCAGAGTGAGGTGGAATGCATCGTCTACGGCGATCGCAACACCAGTCTTCCCGTCACACTGCCGAAGGTCACGCTTCACACGATCGAGAGTCGCTGGACTCAGTGGTGGGATCAGGTGAGCCTGCCTCTCCAGTTGGCCCGAGATCAGATCTCGGTTTTTCTCTCTCCTTACTATAAAGGACCGTTGTTTTCTCCTTGCCCGGTGGTCCTTTCAATCCATGACCTTTACTTCATTCAATACCCTAGGAAGAGGTGGCCGGCCTATGGAGCCCTGGCGACCAGGCTGGCTCGGCTTTATGCCAGTCGTGCGGCGGCTATAATTGCGGATTCAGCGTATTCGAAGCGGTCCATTTTGGAGCGGCTTGGCGTGAGTCCGGAAAAAGTGACTGTGGTCCCGGTCGCCCTTGGGCCGGAGTTTAAGCCAGAGCCGTTAACTGATTCGGTGGCAACCCGGTATGGAATCGTGCCTCCGTACATCCTCTATGTCGGGAATTTCCGACCACATAAAAATCTCCCGCGGCTGATTCGGGCTTATGCCAACCTCAGCAAATCACTCCGGGACTCTCACCAACTTGTTTTGGCTGGGGGTGATCGGGAGCATCAGCAGACGCTCACAGGCTTGGTACGGGACCTTGGTATCATTGATCGTGTTCGTTTTCAGGGCCTTATCGAGGATTCTCATCTCCCGGCTGTGTATAGCGGCTGCGCCCTGTTTGTGCTTCCATCCCTTGAGGAGGGTTTCGGGCTACCGGCATTGGAGGCCATGGCATGCGGGGCTCCTGTGGTCGCAGGGAACAGGGCGGCGATTCCTGAAGTCGTGGATAAGGCGGCAATTCTTGTCGACCCAGAGAACGTCCCGGCGATGACCGAAGCAATGGCGCAAGTTCTCTCTGTAAGCGATCTGAGGAGGACCTTGCGGCAAAGCGGACTTGCGCGGGCGCAGGAATTCTCCGCAGACCGAACTTCAGGGCGCGTGCTGGCGTTGCTCTATGAAGTATGTCGGGAGTGAGGACCATGCCGATGTGCGCACTCGCCGATACTGTTCCATGTCCATGCGGAAGTGCCTTGGCCTCGGTGGTGTATGTTGGAAATGGGCAGGAATTGCTTCGGTGTCGGCAGTGCAGTCTGTTGGCGCGAGCCAAGATGCCGACCGAGGAAGAAGCGGTGAATTTCTATCGTGATGAGTATTGGGTGCGTTTCCGGAGGGAGCAGGTAGGACTGGGACGGAACAATGTTTATGCGCATGCTTTGGAATGGCTGACAGATATTCACCCCGCTCCCGGGATGCTGGTTGATGTGGGCTGTGGGGGAGGAGCCTTCCTTGGCCTCTGCCGGGAACGCGGGTGGAGAGCGATTGGCTATGATCCTTCCGCCCAGGCAGTGGCGTATGCGCGGGAGCATGGTCTCGAGGCCTACGCGGAGAAGTGGCCGCCATGCTCCCTCCCCGACGAATCAGCCGACGCGGTGACGTTTATCAATGTGCTCGATCATCTGCGTGACCCGTTTGTCGTGCTTCTGGAGGCATGGCGGATCCTCCGGCCTGGTGGTGTGCTTTACATTAGAGTCCCCAATGGGTCGGTTCACATGAATCTCAAGCGGGCGCTCAATACCATTGGACTGGGGCGAGTTGCCGTGTTTCATCTCTACGGCTTCAGCCGTAACGCGTTCCTTCATCACCTGCCTCGTCTGGGGTTTACTATCGTGGCAGTGCGAACTGCTATTCCAAGTCGAGATGACGAATATGGGCGGATGGGGGGATCGATGCCCATCTTCCGGAAGATCTTGAAGCTGGCCGACTATATTGGATATCGCCTTTTCAGGATCTGCAGCCTCAATCAAATGGCCTGGGGTCCGACCATAGAGGTTATGGCTTGCAAAGCTTCTCTTGAAACGAGACGATGACGATACAACGTGCAGTAGGCCGGCCAGTGAATGAGGCTTGAAGACGATGTGCGGGATCTGCGGCTTTGCTGGATTTCAAGACGACGAACGCTTGACCCGAATGGTGACGAGCCTGGTTCACCGGGGACCGGATGATGAGGGCCGCTATGTTG
>JAXIOW010000085.1:0-9669 GCA_045403215.1 Nitrospirales bacterium
TCTTGCCGAGCGAGGTGTTCAAACGATGTGCGGAGCAACGCCTGGGTTTCGCGGAAACGTTCGTCAATCCGGGCCTGGTCCTGGGTATATCGCCCTTCCACGAAGGATGCGAACCCTTCGGCCACGAGCCGGACCTGGTAACGAAGGTCTTCGATCAGGATGCCGTTGTGGCGTTTGACTTCATCAAAACGCTGGTCAATCGACGAAAAGCTTTGGTCATGCGCGTCTAGTCGTTGGTCAATCCGACCAAACCACTGGTCGTGTGCATCCAGTCGCTGGTCAATCCGATCGAACCGCTGATCGATCGAATCGAAACGACGGTCATGCCCGTCTAGCCGTTGCTCAAGCCGGCCAAACCGCTCATCAAGGTACTGAACGAGTTCCTGATCCAGACCGCCTCCGCAGGGTGAAAGAGTAGACCGCTCTGCTGTCCTTGTCAATGAGACACGGCAGCATGAGGAAAGGTAAAAAAGGGGAATGACGGAGAGGAGGGGTGGTCTAGACGGTGGTGGACGCCTCGCCCCCTTCCCAGAGCTTGACCGTGCGGTCGAGGCCACCGCTGATGAGGCGGCGGCCATCGGGTGAGAAAGCGATCGAGCGGACCGGCTCCTTGTGGCCCTTCAAGGTCCGGATCGGGCGCCCGGTCTTGGCGTCCCAAAGCTTGATCGTGGTATCGTCTGAGCACGACGCGATGATCTTGCCGTCCGGGGAATAGGTGAGGGCGCGCACCCATCCGGCGTGGGCCCTGACGGTGCGGATGAGCTTGCCGCTGGGGGCTTCCCAGTATTTCATGGTTTTGTCCCGGCTGCCGCTGACGAGGACGGTTCCGTCCGGAGAAAACGCCAAGCCGCCGATCCAGTTCTCGAAAGCGGTCTCCCAGCCGGTCTGCTCCTCCACCCAGAAGCCCCGCCGCTCGATCGTGCCGTCGAAGGGGTCGGATTTGTGCCCGTCCAGGCGGCAGAGCTCCTGCCCGCTGGGTAGCACCTCGAACAGGGTCATGCCCCCCACATCGTTTCCAGTGGCCAGCAGTCGGCCGTCAGGAGAGAACACCGTGCAGATGTTCCAGTGGCGATCGTACTCGTCGCGAGGTAGGAGCGACAGGAGCTCCGTCGCGGTGCCGACTTCCCAGATCTTGATGTCGCGGTTTTCGTTCCCGCGGGCCAACATCAACCCATCAGGGGAGAAGGACAGCGAGTGAACGGCCTGGTCGTAGCGGCCAAACAGCATGCGGATAAACTCGCCAGCCTTGGGGTTCCACAGGCGGATCGTCCGGTCGGTGGACCCGCTGGCCAGCATCTGTCCGTCCGGCGAGAAGGCGAGGCAGCGGACCACATCCGAATGGCCCCGCAAGATCCTGAGCATCCGGCCTGTGTCGACTTCCCAGATCCGTAGCGTGTGGTCCACGCTGCCGCTGGCCGCGATCGTACCGTCGGGGTGGTACGCCACTGCCCAGACCGGTTCGTGGTGCCCGCGAAAGACCCGGACCTCGCGAGCTCCGGCCCGCCAGAAGGCCTCGCAATCCACGACAGGGACCGGCGGGATCCCCGGCGTTACAGAGCTATCGGCCATCGTGATTTCCTCTCGAAAAGACCCAGGTTTCCTTGGCTTGCAAAAGAGAGCAGTCGCTACTTATAATGGGCTGTTGACTCAATTCGTCTGAACAGTGATAAGGATCATAGCGGACCTCGAAAAAGGAAGTCAAGGAGGCCTGTCATGGAACTGAGGTTTCAGCCGTCCCTGATCCAGGAAGTCATCGATGCCTTCATCGAGAAGACCGAGCGGGAAGGGGATCCGACGTTCTACAAGGAGTTCCATGAGCTGGCTGATCCCATCTATGAGAACTTTCCGTTGGACGACCGGGAACCGGAGTTCCAAAAGCTGTACCAGTACCTGTTCGGGCACTGGGGCTTCGCGGACATCATTGACAACGCCTTCAGCGAGTTACCCGAGCTTAAGGAACGGATCGGCATCACCCTGGTTCGAGGGGTGCTCAAGGAGGACCAGGAATCCGTGGACATCTTACGGAAGTGGGGAACCGTCGAGGAGGACTTGGCAAGGCAGTTTGAATCCAAGGGCCTCAAGGGGGTCGGGATCAAGCTCGTGCCCCGGCGCTTCTATGATCCGGCGTTGCCCCGCTTCTGCCGTCACGAGCTCTTGCACATCAAGGACATGCTCGATCCGGCCTTTCTCTATGACCCGGACATCAAGGTTGGGAACACCCCTGGCGAGGAGAGTCTCATCCTGGCACGGTACCGAGTCCTGTGGTGTCTCACGATCGACAGTCGCTTGACGCGGACAGGGAAGGAGCCGGTGTTCCCCAAGGAGCAACGATTCAGGGAATTTTCCACCTGGTACCGCAAAATTCCCGGCAAACAACTGGTGGCGGTCTTCGAAGGCCTCTGGGCGACCGAGCACTTCACCCACCCGGAATTGATTGAGATGGCGACCGATACCCTCAAGGTCATCGACCGGGCGATCGAGGTGGAGGGGGCGGAGATTCCCGAACGCAAGAAAATCATGCTGATGCCGGGGTTTCCGTGTCCGCTCTGCGGCTTTCCCACATACAACTGGGTCGAGAATCTTGAGAAAGAAGTGGAGCCGGAGGTCTTGGACTATATCCGTCAGAACCATCCCGGCTGGGACCCGGAGTATGGGGGGTGCGACCGCTGCATCGAGGTATACAAGCTCCGGGCCGCCGGCGTCATGGGGGATTAGCGCACGCGGATGGGTGAAGACTTCGACAAGGACCGGAGGGAGTTCCTCAAGCAGTCTGTCCTGTCGGTCGGCAAGACTGTCTACGAGTACTACCAGCAACAGAAAGAGGCCCCATCGGAGACCGGCCCCAAGGAGTCTCTGGTCAAGGTCCGGACGGATTGGTTGCGTCCGCCGGGGGCGGTCGATGAAGAGCTCTTCCTGGACCGCTGTACCCGCTGTGGTGATTGCCTGCCGGCGTGTCCTTACGGGAGCATCAAGAAGGATGTCGCGACGGGCTACCCGGTCATTTTCGCCAACGAGTCCCCGTGTTATTTGTGTGAGGATTTTCCCTGTATCGCGGCCTGCGAGACTGAAGCCCTGCTCCCGGTGGGAGACCGCACGAACGTGCGCATGGGGATGGCGGTGGTCAGCCGGGCGGATTGCACGGCCGACCAGGGGTGCCGGTTCTGCCTGGCGAAATGCCCGGTCGAAGCACTTTCGATTGATTTTATCGATCCCTATCCGGTCGTGGACGCGGCCAAGTGCGTGGGATGCGGCATCTGCGAGCAAGTCTGCTCGACCGTGAACGATCGGATCGCCATCAAGGTCGTCTCGGGCAGACGTCTCGAGACGGCCTCGCAGGCGGGGGCCTGAAAAAGGCTTGAAAAGCGCATGCATAGGGACTCAAAAAGACCTTGACAACTTTAATCGGGTTCCCCTATTCTTGGTAAGCCCAAAGCTTAGGGAGGCTGTGAGCAATGGGACCTCAGGCAGTGTCTGGTAATCCAGCAGGCAAGGTCGGCTTGGCCGATGCCCCGGCCGTCGAGCTGGCTCTATCCCGCAGTAAATTGTACCTCCTCCTCTCCTGGGGCTTCCTCTACCCCGAAGAAGAGGAGTTTTACAACTACTTGCAGGACGGCGAGTTTGTGGAGGACGGCATCTCCGCGGTCGAATCGTTGGAGAAAAGCTTTGACGCGGCGAAGGCGGCCCCCGCAGCCCGTGACCTGATCCTCCAGATTCGAAAGCTCATCGAACAGACCGGCGAGTGGGAACAGGAAAACTTTAAGACGTGGGAGTTCAGCGACCTGCAGGATGAGCATCGGCGGGTCTTCTCCAACGTGATCAGCCTGGACGCCCCGCCCTACGAAACGCTCTTCGGGAACGAGCATGTGTTCCAGCAGTCCCACACCATGGGCGACATTGCGGGGTACTACAAGGCGTTCGGTCTGGAGCTGGCCGAAGTGGTCCATGAACGGCTGGACCACATCAGCGTCGAGCTTGAGTTCCTGCATTTTCTGGCCTACAAGGAGTCGTACGCGCTCTGTCACGACGGGGAAGAGAAGCTCCAGATCGTGGTGGATGCCGAGAAGAAGTTCATGCGGGACCACATCGGGCGGTGGGCGCCCTTGTTTGCCGACATGGCGTCGAAGAAGGCGCAGCGGGGGTTCTTCCACCTGCTGTGCGAGCTGTGCAAGGCCTACCTCAAGTTCGAATGCGCCTACCTCGGCGTCAAGCCCCAGCCCTATAAAGAAACCGACTACAAGCCGGCCACGTTCATTCCCCCGGAAGGGGCGTCCTTTGAATGCGGCGCCCAGGATGTCGGTAACGAATTGAATGTGCTCTTGGACGAAGTCGGGGGCCGCTCCCAGATGGAAGACGTTGAGACAAGTGAGGGAGATTCTGGTAAGGCCGGTCACGCGTAGGAGGATTGGCTGGCAGCATGCCTCGTGGTCAAGTGAGGCTTTTTCATAGTCTGCGAGTCACACGGGCGTTCTTCGGTTAATTTATTTTTTCTTAGAGAGGAGGGGCTATCGCTATGGAAATCATTCACACGAGGAACAGGGCCGTCGTATGGGGGGTGCTGTTGAGCGCCCTTGTCGTAGGCGTGGTCCTGACACTGGGGCAGGTCCCGTTGGCCGTCAGCCAGCCGGTCACCATCCAGGCGAAGATGATCAAGGGACCCATTCCGATGGACGGGGCCAACCCCCTCTGGGAGAATGTTCCCGGTGTGGTGGTTACGCTCACCGGACAAACCATCACCACACCGATGCACCCCAACATCGCCGTCAAGTCGGTCTTCGTGAAGGCGGTCACGAACGGCAAGGACATCGGCATCCGGCTGGACTGGGCGGATCAGTCCAAGAATGACACCACCGCGAGGGCGGAGCACTTCCGGGACCAAGCGGCCATTCAGTTCCCGGTCAGCACTAGCGGAGCTCCGCCGTTCCAGTGCATGGGCCAATCTGGCGGATCGGTCAACATTTGGCGGTGGAATGCTGAATGGCAAAAGGACCTCGGAAAGGACGTCGCTGGAATCTGGGACATGGACAACGAGTACCCGAACATTTTCTGGGACTACTACTTTGAGGAGCCGGCAGGCGGCGTGACCTACCTGGATCGCGTCGGGCGGAGCCTGGGCCCGTTCAACACCGGCATCTGGTCCGGCAACATCTTGTCGGATCCTGAAATGCGGATCGGGTCAGTCGAGGACCTCAATGCGAACGGGTTCAGTACCCTGACGACGCAGGTCCACCAGGATGTATTGGGGAACGGCGTGTGGGAGCATTCGGGTTCGCTCAAGGGCGGATGCTGCACGGGTCCGTCGTGGCGTGTGGTGTACAAGCGCGCGTTGCAGACCCAGGACCCCAATGACGTGCAGTTCAAGGCCGGCATGTCGGTTCCGGTTGCGTTTGCCGTGTGGGACGGCCAGAACGTCGAGCGTGACGGGATGAAGGGGATCTCCACCTGGTTCACCCTGCATCTTCCGTAGTAAGGCGTATGGTCATACCGCTGCCGTAGGGAGCGAATCCCCAGCGCGGTAGCAGATGGGGCCCCGGGGGATCAGTTCTCAAGGATCCCCCGGGGTTTTTTATGCCCTTGCAAGGGGCAACGGAAGCGGCCCCATGCGCCCTTTCTGATAGCCGCCAACCTTGCAGATGCAGTTGCATTTCCCTCCATGCCGGGTGTATAAAAACTGCAGGGGCGGCGCAAGTGAAACGCGTGTTTCTGCTAGTTTCTTTATGCGTTTATGCTGATCTGTAGCGAGGTGCCAGGATGAAAACCATGCTCTTGTTTCCTCCGACTTGGCATCCCTCCCAGCCATACCTGAGTCTGCCGTCGCTCACCGGCTTCCTCAAGCAAGAGGGCGTCGCGGACATCGTCCAGCGGGACCTCGGCATTGAGGTCCTCGACGGCTTCCTCTGCCAGACCACCGGCCGTGAAACCTACGAGCGGATGCAGGAGAAGGTCAGGACCCTGGAGCGGCTGGGGACGCAAGGGGAAACGGGTCCCGCGAGCCAGGAGCATCTCGCCCGGATGAAAGAAGCCCTCGACTGGTTTCCGCCGCTCTACGACCACATCGAAGAAGCCAAACGGATCCTCCGCTCCGAGCAGTTCTACGATCCGGACAAATACCGGGAGAGTCTGTTCCTCATCGATCGCTGGCTCGCCTTCATTTCGACGCTCTATTTCCCGACACGTATCTCCGTGGTCGACAACCAGTGGCGGTATTCCATCTATTCGTCCAAGGACATCCTGAAAGCGGTCGCGGACGAACAGGAGAATCCGTACCTGGAGCTCTTCCGGTCCCGACTGGTGCCGGACATCCTGGCGCAGGCCCCCGACCTGGTCGGCGTCTCGATCACCGCGACGTCCCAGATCATACCGGGCCTGACCCTCTGCCGCTTGATCAAGCAGGCGAACCCTGATCTGCATCTGACCATCGGCGGGAGCATCTTCACCCGGCTGGTGGACAACCTCCGGCGGGTCGATGCGATGTTCCAGTTTGCCGATGACGTTGTGGTCTTTGAAGGGGAGACCGCCTTGCTTGAGCTCATCCATCAACTGGAGGGGAAGCGCGATTTCAGCAAGGTGCCGAATCTCATCTACCGGCAGAACGGAAAGACCATCGTCAACCAGCCGTTCTTTTCCGAAAACATCAATGCGCTGGCGGCGCCGAACTTTGACGGCTTTCCGTTCCGCCAGTACCTCGCGCCCCAGTCCGTTCTCCCTATCCAATTTTCCCGCGGGTGCTACTACAAGGACTGCGCCTTCTGCGCCTTGACGCTGGATCACCAGAATTTCCGGCAGCGGGCCCCGGAAAAGGTCGCGGACGACGTGAAAGGGCTCATGGAGAGGTACCAGACGCCGTTCTTCTTCTTTACCGACGAGTGCTTCGCCCTGTCGCCGACCAAGCGTCTGTGCAGTCAGCTCATCGAGGCCGGGGTCAACGCCCAGTGGACCTGCGAGATGCGGTTCGAGAAGAACCTGACGCGGGACCTGCTCAAGCTGATGCGGGATGCCGGGTGCTTGAAGATCGTCTTCGGACTGGAGTCCTACAACCAGCGGGTGATGGATTTCATGAAGAAGGGGATCAAGCGCGAGCACGTCAACCGGATCATCGACGATTGCCTGGAGCTCGATATCGCCGTGCACTGTTATATCCTGATCGGCTTCCCCACCGAGACGGAGGCGGAAGCGATGGAAACCGCGAATTTCATCAGCGGGCACACCCGGCTGCACTCGTCCTACGGCTTCTCGTGCCAACCCTGCCTCTTCGATCTGGAGAAAGAGGCACCAATCATGAGCGACCCGGCCAGCTACGGCATCCGGCGGATCATGCGGCCGGCGTCGGAGGACCTCAGCCTGGGCTATTTCTACGAGGTGATGGAAGGGATGAAGCCGGACGAAGCGGAACGGGTCTACCAGTACGTGTACGAGAAGATCAGCGAGGTGGTGTGCGAGCTGCCATTCAATTACTCCATGGCGGATGGATTGCTGTACATCGCCCGCGCGAAAACGCACCCGGTGGCGACGGGATAGCAGAGGCGTGATCGATCCCGTCAAGGAGCCCTGATGGCCGAGTCCGTGATGACCCAGAAAGTTCGCGTCGGCTCCGAGACCGGCAGCTTGCTCTTGGAATATTTCCTGAAAGCCTTGCTGGTCGCGGGGCTCTGCGAGCTTATCCTTTACCGTCTGGTGTCCCGACTGGGGATGCACCTGTCGAAGGTCGCGAAGGAATACGTGGTCGTCGAGTATTTCCTGCGGGGGGCGTCGACCATCGGCTTCGTCTTGTTGAACTTTTCGGCGATCCTCGTGTTTCTCGTCTTGCTGGTACTGCTCTTCTACAAGATGAACGGACTGCTGGCCCGCCCCCTGGACCGGATCGTCGTGCCGATGGTGTCGCTGCTCCTTGCGCTGACGGCGGCGTTCCTGCTGTTCCCGCCACGCATGTTGGGCTCGGTTGTCTACAACGGGCTGACGGTCGTGCTCCTGTGGACCCTCGTGATCCAGTATTGCCGGGCCAATCCCGCCCCGACGGCTCGGGCCCTGGCGCTCTGTTACGGGGCTGGCGTGTCGAGCTGGCTCTACTACCAGATTTCGACCACCACGTACGGGTGGCTGGGGATTGTCTCGACCCCGCCTCTGGTTCATGAAATCAGCCGCCTCGGCGAAGCCCTGATGGTCGTGGCGACCGTGCTCGTCTTCGCCGTGTACTCCGGGTTCACGTTCCGGACGAAGAACCGGCAACAGCGGCGGCGGTCCTTGCAGTTCGCGGGCACATGGGCGGCTCTGTTCCTCGCCTTGCTGGTGATGGATGGCGTGCTCGAACTCTTCGATCCGGCCATGGCCCGGCACGTCCGCCAGGCGAGCCAGGGCATCGGCTGGATCTTCCAGATGGGGATGGGCTACACCTTCTACCTGCCGTTCGCGCTCTACGTGGCCGGGTTGCTCTTCTGGTCGTACACGGTGATCAAGCAGATCAGCATGGGGCGGCGCGCCGGCTACGGGCTGGTCCTGATGTTCATTGCGGGGTACGCCCTGCAGTTGTCCCACCTGACTCTGTTCGTGATCGTGGGTTTATTGCTGATCGTGAATGACGGGAGGATCGACGCCCGCGAATCGGTCGGCAAGCTGTTCCCGGTGAGGATGCCCGATCGTCCCGCCGCAGCGCCGGGCGTGTCCTGAGCGGAACGGGTATGACCGATGAGGATATGACCAAGATGGATGCCGGCACCGACCGAGACACGCAGCCAGATGCCAAGCCTGCCGACGAAGCCGTTGAGGCGCCGCTGAGCCTCGATGAAGAGATGGCGGAGATCAAGAAGCTGCTCGAGGAAGACCCTGAGGACTTCCAGGCCCAGTGCCGCCTGGGCGAGATCTACTTCGCCAAGGGCATGCTGGATGAGGCGCTGGAGAACGTGTCGAAGGCCATTGAGATGGCCGAAGTCATCCGCAAGCAGATGGACCAGTCGCTCGCCATGTACTATGCGAACCGTGGCACCATCCATGCGACGAAGGGGAACATCGACGACGCCATCGCCCAGTACCGGAAAGCCCTGGAGATCAATCTGCGGGATGTCCTGGCGCTCTTCAACCTCGGACGGGCGCTGTACGACCGAGACGAGTACATGGAGGCCATGCCGTTGCTCGAAAAGCTCGTGGATGTCACCCCTGATGACCCGATCGCCTGGTTCCAGTTGGCGAAGGTCTATGAAAAGCTCGATCTGCGGCATATTTCCGACCTCCATACGATCGACAGCGCCATCATGGCCTACCGCCGGGTGCTCGAGCTCGACCCGCATAACCTGGAAGCGGCCTTCGCGCTGATGGAGATCTACCTGAACCTGCGCAAGCCGGAGGAAGCGATCGGGGTGCTGGAGGCGGCGGTTGAGAGCAATCCGGACGAGCCACTGGCGTACTACAACCTGATCAGCACCTATGAGAAGGCCAAGCGGTTTGCCGAAGCTGACCAGACGCGCGAGCGGCTCAAGCAGCGGTTTGCCTCGCGGCGGGCCGCGACGGAGTCGAAGGAGAAGTAGCCGGAGCCACTGACAAGGAGCACGCTATGTTTGGAAGCATGGGCATCACCGAGCTGGTACTGATTCTCTTCATCGTGCTGATCATCTTCGGGGCCGGGAAGCTCCCGCAGCTTGGTGAAGGATTGGGCAAGGCCATCAAGGGCTTCAAGAAGTC
>JAXIOW010000144.1:0-20981 GCA_045403215.1 Nitrospirales bacterium
ATCCAGGGCTCAGCCGCGGATCTCATCAAAGTGGCGATGATCAGCGTGAACAATGCGCTGCATCACGAGCTGCCGCACACGAAGATGATCCTCCAAGTCCATGACGAGCTGATCTTTGAGGTGACGGAGGGCGAGGTCGAAACGGTCCGCAAGATCGTAGTTGAGGAGATGGAACGGGTGGTGAGCCTGGCGGTGCCGCTCAAGGTGGATGTCGGCGTCGGCCGGAACTGGCGGGAAGCCCATCCGTAAAGCTTTCGCGCTGTTGACCTGTCTGAAAACCGTGTGCTAACGTGAGCAATTCAGCGTATGAGTGATCGGGTGCTTGAGGAAATCGCGGCGCTCAAGGATGAGGACTGGGCCCTGCGCGAAGAGGCCGCCACGCTGCTGGGTGATTTCCGCGACCCGCGGGCGGTCGGCCCGCTCGTGGAGGTGCTTCACGACGAAGATCGCGCCGTGCGGGAGGCCGCAGCGGCGGCCTTGCGGAAGATCGGCCGGCCCGCTGCTGCGGCGTTGCTCGCGGCCTTGCAGGACCCCAATGGCAACGTGCAGGAAGCGGCCGTGGCGATCCTCAAGGACCTGGCGACGCCCGAGGCGGTGGAGCCGCTGATCGGCTGCCTGACCAGCAAGAATTGGATCGTGCGGATGCACGCCGCCAAGGCACTGGGCAACCTGGAGGACGAGCGGCCCGTCCGCCAGTTGGTCCCGCTGCTCATGGATCCGGTCAAGGCGGTGCGGGTGGATGCAACGGACGCCCTGGCCAGGATCGGGCGACCGGCGCTGGCGACCCTGCTGGCGGCCTTGCGGCATGAGGAGTGGATCTTGCGGTTGCACGCCTGCGAGGCACTGGGAAAAATCGGCGCCGAGGAAGCCGTCGGACCGCTGTGCGAGGTGATGCTCCACGATCGCGACATGGCAGTCCGGCAGGACGCGGCGAAGGCGCTCGGCAGCACCGGTCACCCGGCGGCGTTCGAAGCCCTGGCGAAGGCCGTCACGGATCTCTCGGTCAGACCCTATGCGGTGGACGCGTTGGGCAAGCTCCAGGACCCGCGGGCCGTCCCGATCTTGATCGAGGTGGTCGCCGGAAAGAACCGCCCGGCCAACGCCCGCAGGGTTGCCGTCTGCGGGGACGAGTCCGGCGAACTGGACGTGGAAGAGATGGAAGTGCAGATCTTTGCCGTCGGCGGGCTGGCCGAGATCGGGGACGATCGTGCGATCGAGCCCCTCATCCGCGCCCTCAAGGACACCCGGCTCCGCGCCGCCGCCGCGTCCGCCCTGAGCAAGATGGGGCTCCGGATCGCGGCGCCGTTGCTGGCGGCGATGAAGACCGAGACCGATTCCAATATCCTGTTTCATGCGCGGGGGATCCTGTCCGCGGTCGGCTGGCGGCCCGCGCCCACGATGAAAGAAGGCGTCTAACCATGGCGAACAAACTGGCGGACTGGCTGGAAGCGTTGACGGACCCGGACGATGCAACGCGGGAAGAGGCCGCGCAAGCCCTGATCAAGCTGGCCGACCCCTCCGCGACGGATGCCTTGCTCGAGGCCTTGCAGGACGATTACTGGACCGTCCGCATGTATGCGGGCCACGCGCTGGCGAAGGTCGGCGGGCCGCGCATCATCGAGGCCCTGATCCCGATGTTGGGCGACGCCATTAAAGAGTGTCGGGACGGGGCCGTGGAAGACTTCGTGACGATCGGCACGCCGGCCGTCGAGCGCCTGATCGCAGCCCTGCGCGACGAGCGCTGGCGGGTCCGGGAAGGCGCGGCCAAGGCGCTGGGACTGCTCAAGGACAAGCGCGCTGTGGACCCGCTGATCGCCGTCTTGCGGGACCGGGACGGGTCCGTGCGCACCCTCGCGGCCGAGGCGATGGGGCGGATCGGCGATCCGAAGGCCATCAAGGGGCTAATGGCCCTGTTCAAGGATTCCTCCAAGCTGGTGCGGGTGGCCGCGACCATCGCGCTTACGCAGATCGGCGACGCGACCGTCGCGCCGCTGATGGAGGGCCTGAAGGATGAGAACTTCCAAGTGCGGCTACATTCGGTGCAGGCGCTGGGCGGGATCACGAGCGACTATCCCACCGGTCGGTCCTGGCTGCGCGATTCGAGGGCCGTCCCGAATCTGATCGTGCTGTTGAAAGACAAAGACCGCGCCGTGCGGGAGGACGCGGCCATCGCGCTGGGGATGATCGGCGATCCCAGCGCCGTGCCCGCCCTCGTTGAGGCGATGCAGGATGGCTCCGTCCGGGTGCGGGCAATCATGGCTTTGGGGATGATCGCGGACCCGCGCTCCGTCGAGCCCCTGATCCAGGTCTTGGAAGGCGTCGGGATTAATCTCAAGGGGACGCCAATGCCGGGCTGCATCGTCAGTGAGGAGTGGTTCATCCGGGAGCAGGCGGCGCTGGCTTTGGGGCACATTAATGACCTCCGCAGCGTGCCGGCTCTGTGCCAGGCCTTAAAAGACACCCGGCTTCGCGAGAAGGCGTCGCAGGCGCTGATCGAGCTGGGGCCACAAGTGATCGACATGCTGGTGGATTTCATCAACGATCCCGAGGCGTCCAAGGTCGAGCAACTCAGCGAGAATGTCATGGCGTTTGCCACGAACCGGCCTGCCGCGCACGCTTCTTTGCGTGCATTGGTGCTGGACATCCTCATGCAGCTCGGGTGGACGCCGCCCGAGGAAGGTCAGGAAGGCGCGGCCGGCAAGACGACCGCGGAAGGAGCCAAGAACTGACGGGCAGATATGGCCAAGCGAGATAAGACAGAGGACCTGGTCAGGGAGCTCATCCACGAGGAAGACTGGAAACGGATGAACGCGACCGCCGAGCTCCTGAAGCGCGGACCGGAGGCCGTGCGGCACCTGCTCACGGCGCTGTCAGACGAGAACCCGCGCGTGCGGGCCGAAGTCGCGCTCATGCTGGGGCGGATCAAGGACCGGACTGCCGGCGTTCCCATTGTCAAGCTACTCTCTGATCCTGAACCGATTGTCCGAACGGCGGCCGCGGACGCCCTGCAGCATGTGGCCGATGATGCGGCGCTGGCCGCGTTGGTCCGGCTGCTCGAAGAGCCGGAACATCGTGATACCGCTGCGGCGGTCCTGGGCCACTTAAAAGATTCCGGTGCGCTGGAGCCGCTGGTCTCGATGTTCAAGAGCCAGGATCCGACCGCGCGTCGGATGGCGGCCGAGGTCTTGGAGCAACTGGCGGACCCCCGGAGCGCCGACGCCTGGATCGAAGCCATGGGCGATCCCGAGCTCCGCGTCATAGCCTCGCGGTCGCTGAAGCGCATCGCCGAGCTCCGCGAACGGATCGAGGGCATCCTGAACGGCCTGCGGGATCTCGAGGACACAGTCGCCTTGGAGGAAGCGCGGGTTGGAGTCGTGATGAACCTGCTGGCGCTGGGGCGCCCGGCGGTTTCGGACCTCCTTGAGGCATTGGAGGACGAGCACTGGATGGTCCGTGAGGTAGCAGCGCAGGCCCTGGGGCTCATCGGGGATCTGCGGGCTGTCGAGCCCCTGCTCCGCAAGGCCAAGGCCGACTGCGACATGGGCGTTCGCGAGAGTTGCATCAAGGCGTCGGGCGAGTTTGGCGATGCGCGTGCGGTCGAGGTGCTGGTGGAGGCCGTCAATGTCCCGACGACGCGTCTGGCCGCGTCCGAGGGGCTGTCCAAGATCAAGGACGTGAGCGTGCTCCTGCCGCACATTGAGCTCATCAAGCGAATGAAGTCGGATCGGGACGGACTGGTGAGCTATCACGGCGGGTTGATCCTGGACAAGCTGGAAAAACTCATGAGCGAACAAGGCATCGAGAAGAAAGCAGAAACCGTGGAGCACGACGAGTGGGACGAGGTGGTGCCGGCTCCCGCGCCGCGGACGGCGGCGGACCCGGGCACGCCGAAGGGGGGCATCACCGTATGAGCGGCGAGACGGATCGCCGCATTGAGCAACTGCTCGCGGCCTTGCGGGACGAGAACGAGGCCCTGCGGGACCATGCCGTGGCCAGCCTTGGACAGCTCGGGGCGGCGGCCATCGAGCGTCTCATCAATCTGTTCGCTGACGAAGACCGCGTGATCCGGGAAGCGGCTCGGCAAGCGGTGGTGCAGGTGGGCGCCGACGCGGTCCCTGCGCTCCTCGAAGCCCTGCGAGACGACGACTGGGCAGTGCGCGAGCAGGCGGCGGTGGCGCTGGGCTCGCTCAAGGATGAACGGGCCATCGAGCCGCTGATCGCTACCATCAAGGATCGAGACGGGGCGGTGCGGCAGGCGGCGGTCTTGGCCTTGGAGAAACTCCGCGATCCGCGGGCGGTGGACGGGCTGATCGAGGCCCTGCTCGACCAGACGGTGCGGGAAGAAGCCGCGCGCGCGCTCAAGAAGATTCCGGATCCCCGCGCCGTGGACGGACTGTTACGAGGCCTGGCCAGCGGCAACTGGATCGTGAAACGCCATGCGGCTGAGGCTCTCGGGCTGATCGGAGACAAGCGGGCGCTGGACGGCTTGAGAGAGGCGCTGCGGGACGAGGACTGGTTGGTGCGGCGGAACGCGGCGGAGTCCCTGGCCCGTCTCGGCGACCGTCGAGCGGTCGAGGATCTCCTCCCCCTGCTCGAGGATGAGAACGACATGGTTCGGGAAACGGCGGAGGGGGCGCTGTCGAGTCTGGGCTGGACCCCGCCGAACACGTAAGGCAAAGGAGAGTTCAAATGGCTGACGAAGCGCCCAAATTGATCCAGATTGGCAAGGGCGGTCCGGAGATCAAGAAGGACGGGTTCAATCTCATTTCCGAAAAGGTGGTCAAGGTCGACGTCGAGAACCGGACGCTGGAGATCGAGCTCCTGGCCTACGAAGGGAAGAACGTCATCCTGGAAGTCGGGGAGGATCTCGTCGAAGAGCTCAAGAAGATCAAGCCGGGCGACGGGGTGACGGTCCGCGTGGTCGAGGAAGAGCCGGGCGGCACCCTGCACGGCGCGCCGACCAAGCGACGCATCGTCAAGGGCATCACGATCCGCTCTCGCGACGCCCAGAAGACCCGCGTGGAAGAGATGCTGGCTGCGCTCAACGAGAGTCACTGGCTCACCCGGAAGTACGCGGTGGAGGTCCTGGGCAACTTAGGCGATCCCCGCGCGGTGGGACCACTCATTGAAGCCTTGACCGACGAGGTGAACGATATCCGGCAGCGGGCCTACGAGTCCCTCATCAAGATCGGCGCCCCAAGCGTGCCGGCGGTGGCCAGCCTGCTGACGCACGAGGACGACGACCTCCGGCAGGTCGCCTCCGAGATCATCCGCAAGATCGGCAAACCGGCCGTCGAGCCCTTGACGGAGGTCATGCTCACGGCAGACGAGACACTCCAAGCGCGCATCCGTAAGCTGCTCGACCGGATGGGGTACAAGCCGAAGCCGAAGACCGAAGTGATGTGACTACTGACCTTCCTTTGTGCGGGAGGCGGGTCGGCCGACCGACGTGTAGTGGAATCCGAGTGACGCCATGCGGGCCGGCTCGTACACGTTGCGGAGGTCCACAAAGACGGGCGCCTTGAGATTCCCTTTGATCCGCTCGAGCTCCAGGTTGCGCAACTGGTTCCACTCGGTCATGAGCACTACCGCGTCGGCGCCTGCGGCGGCGTCGTAGGCGTTCGCGCAGAGCGTGATGCCCGGGAGGAGCTTCCGCGCATCATCCATCCCGGCGGGGTCATAGGCGCGGATCGTCGCGCCTTCTTCCTGGAGTTTCGGGATGATCTCCAGCGACGGGGCGTCCCGAAGGTCGTTGGTGTTGGGCTTGAAGGTGAGCCCGAGCACCGCGATGCACTTGCCCGCCAAGGATCCTCCCATCGCGGCCTTAATCTTCTCCACCATGCGCGCCCGCTGCTTGACGTTGGCGCGGGTGGTCGCCTCGGCGATCTCCATGATGCAGCCCGCTTGCCGGCCGGTCTGGATCATCGCCGCGATGTCTTTGGGGAAACACGACCCGCCGTAGCCCGGCCCCGCGTGGAGGAACTTGGACCCGATGCGATGATCGAGCCCCATGGCCTTGGCCACCACTTGCACGTCCGCTCCCACCCGCTCACAGAGATTCGCCACCTCGTTGATAAAGGACACCTTGGCGGCAAGGAACGCGTTGGAGGCGTACTTGATCATCTCGGCGGTGGCGATGTCCGTGAAGACGAACGGAGTCTCGATCAAGTACAGGGGGCGGTACAGGTCGCGCATGATCGCCTCGGCTTGCGGGCTGTCAGTGCCGATGACCACGCGGTTGGGGCGCATGAAGTCTTCGATGGCCGAGCCTTCGCGGAGGAATTCCGGGTTCGAGACGATGTCGAAGTGGGCGGGCCGGGGGCCGTGCTGTTCGATCAATTCGCGCAACCGCTGGCCAGTTCCCACCGGGACCGTCGATTTCGTGACGATCACTTTATAGCCGTTGAGATGGGCCGCGATGCCCCGCCCCACCTCTTCCACGAAGGAGAGGTCCGCGGACCCGTCCTCGCAGGAAGGAGTCCCGACCGCAATGAAAATCGCCAGGCCGGTTTCCACAGCCTGCCCGAGATCGGCAGTGAAGGTCAGCCGCCCTTCCGACAACCCTTTGCGGACCAGTTCGGCCAGTCCCGGTTCGTAAAGAGGGATCTCGCCCTTCTCCAGTTGGCCGATCCGGCGCTCGTCCTTGTCCATGCAGGTCACCTGAACCCCGAACTCGGCGAAACAGGCTCCTGTCGCCAATCCCACGTAGCCAGTGCCAATGATGCTGATATTCATGCTCCCTACACCCGCTGGTATGTCGGCGGAGTATACCACAGAACCCCCTCGCTATTGACTGTCCCGGGCCGCTTCTCTACAATCGCGCACGCCATGGCGATCGGGGGATCGGCCATTCAAAGACCGTTGGCGGTGATGATGAGCCGCCAGATCCTGAGCATCGTCCCCTCTGCGCCGGTCATCGAGGCCGCTCGGACCATGCGGGAGGCGAAGGTCGGGGCCCTGTTGGTCGTGGAGGCCGCGCGATTTGTCGGGATCGTCAGCGAAACCGATCTGGTCCGCAACGTGTTGGCGGTGGGGGGAGACGCCAACCAGATGCAGGTGTCGCAGGTGATGCACGCCCCGCTCATCACCATCGAGATCGATCGCTCCGCTCACGAGGCCAGTGATTTGATGGCCGAGCGGGGCATCCGCCACTTGGCGGTCACGGAAGATGGCAAGATCGTCGGCATTCTTTCCGTCCGGGATTTGCTCCGGTATTTCAAGAACTGGGGGACATTGTAAGACGAAGCCCCCTCCTCTCAAGTCTGGAGAGGAAGGGGCTTCTGGTTTACGAGGGAGACGAGCGGTGCGTTAGTTGCGGACGCCGCTCCACACCTTATTAGGATCGATCTCTTTGTCCGGGTTCAGCCTTCTGGCCCGTTCCAAGAGAACCTCGGTCGATTCCGGATAGGCGGGATCGGAGATGCAGCAGTTATCTACCGGACAGACTGCAGCACACTGTGGCTCGTCGAAGTGTCCGACGCATTCGGTGCAGCGTTCGTGAGTGATGACATAGATACTGTCGCCGACGCCCTGGCCATCGCCGACATGGTAGCCTTTCCCCTCGGCGTCGCTACGGGTTTCGAAGATGGCCTCGTTCGGACACTCGGGGAGGCAGGCCCCGCAGGAAATACACTCTTCTGTGATCAGTAACGCCATAACCCACGCCTCCTTCCCTGAAGCACTGTAAAACACTTAATCTCTGCGCTTAGAGAGGCCATCATGCACGGCGGATGGCTCACGTCGCAGCATTCGTGATATGGTGAACAAGGAATTCTAGAAGGGCGCACAGGCTCTTGTCAATGTGAATTTGCTCGTCTCGCATAGGCCAGAAGACCTGTTTGGGACCGAACAAAAGCCCTAGCATGGAGAAGCCCCAAGCGACTCGGATCGGCGTTCTCGTCGCCCTGGCGTTGGCCTTGCTGATGGCGGGCAGCTACTTCATGTCGACGGGCCAGGGCCCCGAATCCATGGTGGTCCGCTTCCCGTCGGGCACCCAGATGACGGTCGAGGTCGCCGACAGTCCGTTACTCTTGTATGCCGGACTGGCGTTCCGAGACAGTCTCCCTCCCCATTGGGGGATGCTGTTCATCTACGACCGGGAGGATTACCACCGCCGCAACACCCGGCAGTACCGCTTCCCCGTGGACATCATCTGGCTTGACGGGGGCAAGCGGGTGCTGCTGATCACGGAAAACGTCAATCCGTGCCTGTCCGAGAAGTGTCCGGAGTACGGCCCGCCACCAGAGAAGGCCCGCTACGTGATCGAGACCTATGCTGGCTTCGCGCGCCGGGAAGGCCTGGCTCCGGGAGCGGACTTGCGGTTCACGTTGAAGCTTTGACTCACTCAGTCCGCTCACGTAAGATAGCGCGACATCGTAGGAGAGCGTGCAGCATGTCCGTCGGGATTGGAGAAGGCGGGAAAGAAGAGAAAGTCCTGGAGACGAGCGTCGGCGAGACCTTTACCATCCGGTTGTGGGAAGACCGGACCCGGGGCGAGATCTACGTTCCGTCGTATGATCCCGAGGCGCTGGCGTTGCTCAACGACGAGTACGAACGCAGCTTCGGTGACAGCAACAATGCCATCGACTCGGGCAAACGGGCCTTCGAGTTCCGCGCGCTGAAGCCCGGCGTCCACCGGATCGTGTTCGAGAAACGGATGGGCTGGAAGTTCACCCCCGAGGACCGGCGGGTCTACACCGTCACGGCGGCGGGTGAGAACGCAGTGTCTGCCTGAGACCCGGGCGTGCCTGATATTGCTTTTGTCAACGATGTCTTCCTGCCGCTCTCCGAGGCCCATGTCTCGGTCGAAGACCGTGGCTTTCAGTTCGGAGACGGCGTCTACGAGCTCATTCGGGTCTACGCCGGGCGTCCGTTCCGCTTGACGGAGCATCTCGACCGCCTCGAGCAGAGTGCCCGCGCCGTGGCGATTCCCGTTCCCTATACTCGGGAGCGCTGGACGGCGCTGGTCGCCGAGGCCATATCGCGCAGCAGGTATCCCGAAGCCAAGGTCTACATCCAGATCACCCGGGGCGTGGCCCCGCGGGACCACGTGCTCACGAGCCACGTGCCGCCGACCGTGGTGATCTCGGTTCGGGTCCTGGTGCCGCCCGACCCGGCTCTCTACGCCAGAGGCGTGGACGTCGTCACCGTCCCTGACATCCGGTGGGCTCGGTGCAACGTCAAGTCGGTCAGTCTCCTGGCGAACGTGCTTGCCAAGCAGCAAGCGCGGGACAGGGGAGCCTTTGAAGCGCTCTTCGTGCGAGACGGCTATGTGGTGGAAGGCTCGACCAGCAATGTCGCGGTGGTGCGGGACCGTGTCTTGGTCACGCCGCCCGAAGGGCCCCTGCTGCTATCCGGGGTGACGCGCAAGGTCGTGCTGACTGTGGCCCAGCAAGCTGGGGTGGCGGTTAAAGAGGAGCCCGTCACCGAGGCCGATCTCTATGCGGCCGATGAAGTCCTGCTGACGGGCACGACGATCGAAGTGCTCCCGGTCGCCCGGGTCAACGGTCGTCCGATCGGGGCCGGTGTCCCTGGCCCCGTGACTTGTCTGGTGATGGACCGTTTCAAGCGAGCCTTCGCCTAGTTTCCCCTTGCTTTCGCAAGGATAGGTGTGGTACGGTGCGGGGTTGAAAGTGGGCTCTGCCCACTTTTTTTTCGGTCATGCATGATGGGTCAAGGCCATCCCTTAGCGCCAGTTGGCGGCGTTCCTCCGGGAACCGCCCGAGGATCCGAGCGCGTTGGCTCCATTGTCCAGCGGATCGTCGAGCCTGTTCTCGCTTCTCTCGGGTTGGTCCTCGTCGACGTGGAAATGCGGGGGCGTGGCCCCAAGACCTTGATCCGGGTGGTCATCGAACGGCCGGCTGCTCAGGGTGAGGGCGCCCTTACTGTGGACGACTGTGAGCGCGCCCACATGCTAATCGGGCATGCGCTGGACGCGGAGGATCCGATCCCCCACGCGTATCTGCTGGAGGTGTCCTCGCCGGGGTTGGACCGTCCGATCCGACATCCCGGGGAGTATGAGCGATTCCGCGGGCGGTTGGCGCGATTTAAGATGGCCAAGCCGGTGCTGGGGCAGGCGGTGGTCGTCGGGCGGATCCAGAGGCTGGACGGGATGCAGGTGTGGGTGGAGACGCAAACCGCGAAGACCAAACGCGTCGGCGAGGTGACGCCGGTGGCGCTCCCGCTGGCCGAGATTCTGGAATCAAGACTGGAAGTGGAATTCTGAGAGGGACGGAGCAGGGCTATGGGTCGAGAACTCCTTGCAGTGATCGAACAGATCGGGCGCGAAAAAGGAATCGATACGGGACGCATCCTCGAGGCGGTGGAGTCAGCCTTGCTCACCGCCGCGAAGAAGAAATACGGGGCGGCCGAGAACATCCAGGTGCGTATTGATCACAAGAGCGGGGAAGTCGAGGCCATCTCCCTGAAGAAGATCGTCAATGAGGTGTCCAACCCCAAGTCCGAGGTCTCTCTGGAGGAGGCCCGCAAGGTCGACAGCGGGGCCGAACTCGGGGACGAGATCGGATCCGTCATCGAGATCGAGGACTTCGGGCGGATCGCGGCGCAGACGGCCAAGCAGGTGATCTTCCAGAAAGTCCGCGAGGCCGAATGGGAAGTCGTCCAGCGGGAGTATTCGGCTCGCCAAGGCGATCTCGTCAACGGCATCATTCTCGGCCAGGAGCGCCGCAACTACATCGTGGACCTCGGCAAGACCGAAGCGATCTTGCCGGCGCACGAGCAGATTCCGCGGGAGATCTACCGGCGCGGAGATCGCATCAAAGCCTACCTGCTGGAAGTGAAACGGACGCAGCGCGATGTGCAGGTGATCCTCTCCCGGACCCATCCGAACTTCATCATCAAGCTGTTCGATGCGGAGGTGCCGGAGATTGCCGAGAAGATCGTCGAGATCAAGGGTGTCGTCCGCGAGCCCGGCGATCGGACCAAGATCGCCGTCGCCTCGCGGGATCGCGCCGTCGATCCGGTCGGGGCCTGCGTGGGGATGAAGGGCTCGCGGGTCCAGGCGGTGGTGCGGGAACTCCGGGGCGAGAAGATCGATATCATCGCGTGGACGCCGGACTCGCGGGTCTTCATCGCCGAGGCCTTGAACCCCGCCGTCATCGAAAAGGTGGGCTTAGATGAGGAAAAGAAGTCGGCGCTGGTCGTTGTCGCGGACAACCAGCTCTCGCTGGCCATCGGGCGCAACGGGCAAAACGTCCGGCTGGCCGCCAAGCTGACCGGCTGGAAGATCGATATCATCGGGGCCAGCGAGTACGAAAAGGAGCGAGTCGTGCGGGATCAGGAGACCCGGGCGGCTATCGCGCAGCAGTTGCAAGAACAGCACGCCCGGTTGGTGCAAGCGGAATCGGCCGCGGCGGCCGCGCAGCAAGAGAGTGCCGAGGAGGCGGAACCTCAGGCCACTCCTGCTGCGGGGGCGCCGGATTCCGAGGCGGCGACCGGGTAGCCCAGAGCATGGACGGGCATGCGGGTTTTCGAACTAGCGAAGCAACTCGGACTCACCAGTAAGGATCTGATCAGCGACCTCAAAGGGATCGGGGTGACGGTCGCGAACCACAGGGCTGCCCTTGAGGACGACGCGGTCGCGAAGATCCTGGCGAAGGCCGCAGGGAAGGCCAAGAAACCTGCGGCCGCGTCTCTCGTCAAGCTCCCCAAGACCGTCAAAGCCGCCAAGCCCGCCAAGCCCGCCAAGCCGCTCGAAGAAAAGACTGACAAGCCCGCCAAAGCCGACAAGGAGCGAGGCCACACCGACGCGATGAAAGCCAAGAAAACACCGCCTCCGGTCGCCGAGGCGCCGAAGGCGGAGAAGAAGATGATCTTGGTCAAACGGCGGCCAAGCGAGACGACCGTGGCGGGCGACGTGGTGCCGTTCAAGCCGGTCGAGGAGCCGGCTGCGATCAGCGCCGTTCCCGCCGACCTCTTCAAGGTGGCCGTGCCGCCGCCACCAGGCCCGGTTCACGCGGAGCCGTCTTCCCGTCCTGCCCGCCCGGTCGGGGTTGAGCCAGCAGTTGCGGGACCCACTGGATCACCGGCATCCCTGACGCCACCGGTGACGCTTCCTCCGCAACCGCCCCTGTCTGCCGCTGAAGTCGATCGCCACCAGACGGGCAAAAAGGGGGTGCCTCCGGAGGCGCCGCAAGCTGACCTGCTCGGTCTGAAGGATAAGACGAAGAAACTCCGCCGGATCGTGCGGGGGAGGGAAGACGAACCAGTCCCCACCCGCGATGACGCGGCCCGCTGGCGCGACCTGCGCGCGATGCCCATGCACCGGCGCGAGGAGAGAACCCGGCACGCGCCGAGCGGTCCGCCTGCCGAAGTCACCAAGCCTCGTCTGAAAGCGGTCAAGCTGTCGGAAGGGCTCACCGTCAAGGATTTCGCCGAGGCGCTCGGCCAGAAGCCCGCCGAAGTGATCCGCAAGCTGATAGACATGGGGACGATGCTCACCCTGAACCAGTCGATTCCGCCGGACGCGGCCACGTTGGTCGCCGAGTCGTTCGGCGTGAAGGTCGAGATGATGGCCGAGCGCCCGGCGGAAGCGCTGCTCGAGGAGCCCATGGAGCCGGAGGGCGGGCTGGCCCCGAGGCCGCCGGTCGTCACGATCATGGGCCACGTGGACCACGGCAAAACGTCGCTGTTGGATGCGATCCGTCAGACGCGGGTCACCGAGGGAGAGGCCGGCGGCATCACGCAGCACATCGGCGCCTACGTCGTGCGGGTGCACGGCAAGTCCATCACGTTTTTGGATACGCCCGGCCACGAGGCCTTCACCGCCATGCGGGCCCGGGGCGCGAAGGTCACCGACCTGGTGGTCCTCGTGGTCGCGGCCGACGACGGCGTCATGCCGCAGACCATCGAGGCCATCGACCACGCGCGCGCCGCGGGCGTGCCGCTCATCGTGGCCCTCAACAAGATGGATAAGCCGGACGCCAACCCGGATCGGGTCAAAAACTCGTTGGCGGAACGCGGACTCGTCCCTGAGGCGTGGGGCGGGGACACCATATACGTCGAGGTGTCGGCCAAGAAGAAAACCGGCCTGGACACCCTGCTGGAGATGATTCTGTTGCAAGCGGAAGTGCTGGAATTGCGCGCCAACCCCGCGCGGCTGGCCAAAGGCACCGTGATCGAGGCCAAACTCGATCGGGGGCGCGGCCCAGTCGCTACCGTGCTGGTGCAGACGGGCACACTTCGCGTCGGCGATCCGTTCGTCGTCGGCACCTTCAGCGGTCGCGTCCGCGCGCTTTTTAACGACGCGGGCCAGTTGATCAAGGAGGCGTGGCCCTCGATCCCGGCGGAGGTGGTGGGCCTGCTGGGGGTGCCGATGGCCGGCGACGAGTTTGTGGTGACCAAGGATGAGCGGATCTCCCGCGAGATCGCCGAGTCGCGGCTGGAGAAGCAGCGCGCCGTCGCGGCTCCCGTGCGCAAGGTGACCCTGGACGACCTGTTCGCGCAGGTGGCGGAAGGCATGGTCAAAGACCTCGGGATCATCATCAGGGCCGATGTCCAGGGGTCGGCGGAAGCCATCGCGGACGCTGTTGAACGGCTCGGGACCGAGGCTGTCAAGCCGCATGTCCTGCTGAAGGGGGTGGGGGGCGTCACGGAAAATGACGTCCAGCTCGCGGCGGCGTCGAACGCGATCATCATCGGGTTCAACGTGCGGCCGGAGGCGAAGGCGGCGGCCCTGGCCGAACGCGAAGGGGTGGACATCCGCACGTATAGCATCATCTACGAGGTGCTGAATGATATCAGGGCTGCGATGGAAGGGCTGCTGGAGCCGACGCTGAAGGAGCGTGTATTGGGCAGAGCGGAGGTGCGGCAGGTATTCATGATCCCGAAAGTCGGGGCCGTGGCCGGGTGCTACGTGACGGATGGCACGATCGTCCGAGCCGGCTCGAGTGTGCGGGTGGTGCGGGACGGCGTCGTCGTGTACGAGGGGAGATTGGCCTCGCTCCGGCGCTTCAAGGACGATGTGAAAGAGGTACAGGCCGGGTACGAGTGCGGTATCTCTGTGGAGAATTTCAACGATATCAAAGCCGGCGACCGGTTCGAAGTCTTTACCGTCGACAAGGTCGCCACGAAGCTCTGATCTTCCCCCCTATGGTTGTTGGCGTCTGTACGATTGATTTGCACCTGCCGGGGATCGGCTCGCTCAAAGGCAAGCGCCAGATCCTCCTGAGCCTGAAAGACCGCCTCAAGAAGACGTACAATGTCTCCATCGCCGAGGTGGACGGGAACGATCTCTGGCAGCGCGCGGTGCTGGGCGTGGCCTGCGTGTCGAACGATGGCCGCCATGCGCGACAGATGCTGGACGCGGTCGTCAGCGAAGTCTGCGCGAATCCGTCCGTCGAACTGATCGAGCACCACGTGGAGCTGCTTTGACCCATGACAGGCCACAAGCGCACCGACCGAGTGGGCGATCAGATCCGCATGGAGATCGCCGATATCCTGATGCGCCGGGTCAAAGACCCTCGGGTCGGCTTTGTGACCGTGACAGCCGTGGACGTGACAGCGGATTTGCGACAGGCCTGGGTCTATGTGACGGTCTTGCAGCAGGGCCCTCAGGAGGCGGACACGCTGGCGGTGCTGACGCGGGCCGAGGGGTTCATCAGGAGCGAGTTGGGGCGGCGCCTGAAGCTGCGGTACGTCCCCGCGCTGACGTTTGTCAAGGATACCTCGCTCGATCGGGTGAAGCGGGTGATGACCCTGCTGGATCAGGTGCGGCCCCAGCCGGCCGAGCCGAAGGACGACCGTCGTGAAGCTTGATCTCACCGATCGCCGGGCGGGCGTGGCCTTGGACGGTGTGCTGGTCATCAACAAGCCGGCCGGGTGGACGTCTCATGACGTTGTGGCCCGGGCGCGGACGCTGCTCGGGGTGCCCAAGGTCGGCCACACCGGCACGCTGGACCCGGCAGCGACTGGAGTGCTGGTGTTGTGCCTGGGCAGGGCCACGCGGATCGCTGAGTATCTCATGCATGCGGACAAGGCCTACCGTGCGGTGCTCCGACTGGGGGTTGCGACCGACACGCAGGACGCAACTGGAACCGTGGTCGGGCGGGTCGCGGAGACACTGCCGGATCAAGCGGCCATCGTGGCTGCCATGAACAGTTTTGTCGGACGTCGCCAACAGGTCCCGCCGATGTACTCTGCGGTCAAAGTGCACGGCGTCCCTCTGTACAAGGCGGCGCGAGCAGGGCGCACCGTGCCCCGTTCCCCACGCGAGTTCACGGTCCACTCGTTGCAGGTCCTCTCCATGAGTCCCACCCCGGGGCCCCCTCCCACGACGGTGGGTATGGGAGGGGCGTCTGCGGGGCCCCCTCCCACGACGATCGATGTGACATTCGACGTGGTCTGCAGCAAAGGGACCTACGTCCGGACGCTGTGCGCCGACATCGGCGAGGCCTTGGGCGTGGGCGGGCATCTGGCCAGCCTGCAGCGACGGCGGGTGGGACGGTTTGGCATCGAAGAGGCCTTGAGCCTGGATGAACTGGCGGGCTTGGCGGAACGCGGCGCGGTCGAGACGCGGCTGTACACGTCGGTGGCGGCCTTGGCGGGCTTGCCGGCTCTGCACGTCGACCGCGACGCGGTCGAGGGGCTCCGCCACGGGGTGGCGGTTCCGGTGTCGCGGGTCGTCAGTTCAGAAGGCGCCTGGACGGCCGGGGCCTTCGTCCGATTGCTGTCACCGGACGGCAGGCTGGTGGGAATCGGCAAGGCCCCGTGCAGCACTGAGGAACTGAAGCAGGCCCAACCCGGCACGAGGATCAAACTGGAGAAGGTTCTGACATGATCCATGATGAAGGAGGACAGTCGGCATGGCGTTAGCGAAAGAGGAGAAGAGCGCGCTCATTCAGCAGTACAAGACTCGCGATACGGACACCGGCTCTCCCGAAGTGCAGATCGCGATCCTGACCACCCGGATCACCTACCTGACGGAGCACTTCCGGATTCACAAGAGGGACCACCATTCACGGCGCGGGCTGCTGATGATGGTGAGCCGGCGGCGCCGGCTGTTGGATTATCTCCGCCGGCATGATGAGGAGCGATACAAGGCCGTGATCACGCGACTGGGGATCCGGCGCTAGGAGACACGCGGGGCGGTCGGGGGGTGGGCGTCCGGCCGGCCCCTCAGAGCACAAAGGAGAGAGAGGACCCATGGCGCAAACAGTTGAACTCGAAGTAGCGGGCCGCACGCTTCGGTTGGAAACCGGGCACTTGGCCAAGCAAGCCGATGGCGCGGTCCTGGCCACCTATGGCGACACCTATGTATTGGCCACAGCCGTGGCTTCGCAGACCGCCAAGAGGGACACCGACTTCCTGCCACTGACCGTGGACTACCAGGAGAAGGCCTATGCCGCCGGCAAGATTCCGGGCGGTTTTTTCAGGCGCGAGGGCCAACCGTCGGAGCGGGAGAAGCTCACCAGCCGACTGATCGACCGGCCGATGCGGCCGCTGTTCTCCGAGGGGTGGTACTACGAGACCCAGGTGATCGCGACGGTGATCTCCGCGGACCAGTCCGGCACCTCCGACGTGGTCGGGATCATCGCGGCGTCGGCGGCGCTGGCGATCTCCAACATCCCGTTCAACGGGCCGGTGGCCGCCGTGCGGGTGGCCCGGCTCAAGGGACAGTTCGTGCTCAACCCGGTCTTGAGCGCGCTGGACGAATGTGATCTGAGCCTGGTGGTGGCCGGCACGGCGGATGCCGTCATGATGGTGGAAGGCGGGGCTGCGGGCCTCCCGGAAAACGTCATGATCGCGGCGATCGAGCAGGCCCATCAGGAGATCAAGCGGATCGTCGAGGTAATTCAAAAGCTGGTGGCGGTGAGCGGCAAGCCCAAGCGCGCGGTCGTGACCGAGCAGATCGATCCGGCCCTGACGGCGACGGTGGAGGCATTGACGGCTGCCAAGATCCGGGAGGCGATCTTCATCCCGAACAAGACCGCCCGCCAGGAGCGATTGGATGCGGTCATGGCCGAAGCCGTGGAAGCCCTCAAG
The DNA here is from genome assembly GCA_045403215.1 of Nitrospirales bacterium. Taxonomy (GTDB): domain Bacteria; phylum Nitrospirota; class Nitrospiria; order Nitrospirales; family NS-4; genus NS-12. The sequence goes on from JAXIOW010000144.1 coordinate 17,002, forward strand.
AAGGAGGATGACCCGGATCGCGAACGCCACGTGAAGCTGGTGTTTCATAACCTGGAATACACGGTCGTCCGCAAGATGATCCTGGAGGGCGGCAAGCGGGCCGACGGGCGCGGCCCGGCGGACATCCGGCCGATCACCTGCGAAGTGGGCATCCTGCCGCGGACGCACGGCTCGGCGCTCTTCACCCGCGGAGAGACGCAGGCCCTCGCGGTCGTAACGCTGGGCACCAGCGAGGACGAGCAAAAGATCGACGCCTTGGAAGGCGAATACTACCGGAGCTTCATGCTCCACTATAACTTCCCCCCGTTCAGCGTCGGCGAGGCGCGGCCCTTGCGCTCGCCGGGCCGCCGCGAGATCGGCCACGGCGCCCTCGCGGAACGCGCCTTGAAGCCGGTCCTCCCGTCCAAGCAGGAATTCCCCTACACCCTGCGGCTGGTCTCGGACATCCTGGAATCGAACGGGTCGTCGTCGATGGCGACCGTCTGCGGCGGGAGCCTGGCCCTCATGGACGCTGGCGTGCCCATCAAGGAGCCCGTGGCTGGCATCGCGATGGGGCTGATCAAAGAAAGCGACAAGGTCATGGTCATCTCCGACATCCTGGGGCTCGAGGATCACCTGGGCGACATGGACTTCAAGGTCTGCGGCACGGCGCAAGGCGTGACGGCGCTGCAGATGGACATCAAGATCGCCGGCATCACGGCCCGGTTGATGGAGAAGGCCCTGGCGCAAGCCCGAGAAGGGCGCCTGTATATCCTCGATCGCATGCGCTCGGCACTCGCGGCGCCGCGCCCGCACATGTCCCCGTATGCGCCCCGGATCTACACGCTCAAGATCAAGCCGGAAAAGATTCGCGAGGTCATCGGTCCAGGCGGCAAAGTCATCCGCGACATCGTGGCCACCTGCGGCGTGAAAATGGATGTGCAGGACGACGGGACGGTGACGATCGCCTCGAGCGACGAGGCGTCCGCCCAGAAGGCGATCACCCGGGTGAACCAGATCACGGAGGAAGTCGAGGTCGGCAAGCTGTACATGGGCAAGGTCAAGAAGATCATGGACTTCGGCGCCTTCGTCGAAGTGCTGCCCGGCGTGGATGGGCTCGTGCACATCTCGCAACTGGCGCACCATCGCGTCAAGGCGGTGTCGGATGAAGTCAAGGAAGGCGACGAGGTGCTCGTGAAGGTGCTGGAGGTGGACCGGCAAGGTAAGATCCGGCTCAGCCGCAAGGAGGCGATGCCGGACCCGAAAGCCTCCGCGCAATCGTAGCGGTCTGAGGCGCAGGCGGCATGTTCAGGAAAGAGGTGCTGGACAACGGCGTGCGGGTGGTCACCGAGCGGATACCCTCGGTGCGGTCGGTCTCGATCGGGATCTGGGTGGATGTCGGCTCGCGCGATGAGCGGACGGGAGAGGAAGGCTTCTCGCACTTCATCGAGCACATGGTCTTCAAGGGCACGCGGCGCCGCTCGGCCGAGGCCATCTCGCGGGAGATCGATGCGCTCGGCGGAGAGCTCAATGCCTATACGTCCCGGGAGTGCACCACCTTCTACGCCAAGGTGCTGGACGAGCATCTGAAGCAAGGCCTCGACCTGCTCGCGGACATCTTCCACCACTCCCGGTTCGACGCCCGGGAGATGACCAAGGAGAAGCAGGTGGTGCTGGAAGAGATCCGGATGGTCGAGGACGACCCGGAGGATTATCTCCACGACCTGCACACGAAGAACGCCCTCCGCTCGCACCCCCTGGGACGGCCCGTGCTCGGGGAAGTCGCCACCATCGAAGCGCTCCGTCGGGCCCAGTTGCTGGCCTTCCGGGCCCGACATTATCGGCCCTCGCAGATCGTCATCGCAGTGGCGGGGAATTTCGCCTTCGGGCCTGTGCTCAAGCAACTGGCGCCGGCGTTCGGAGGCCCGTGGGATTCCGAGGCCAGTTCCAGGCACCGGGTCCCGCCTACGATCACGAAAGGCGTGCGCGTCCGTCCGAAGCCGTTGGAGCAGGCCCACATCTGCGTGGGCGCCAAAGGCGTCGCCCACAGCGACAAGGATCGGTACGCGGTGCACGTCTTGAACACGATCCTGGGCGGGGGCGTCAGTTCCCGCTTGTTCCAGGAGGTGCGCGAGAAGCGCGGGTTGGCCTACTCCATTTATTCCTCAGTCACGTGTTTTACGGACAGCGGGCTGGTGACGGTCTACGCCGGGGTCCGACCTGACGCGGCGTCCCGCGCGATGGGGCTCATCCTCAAAGAGCTGCGCCGACTGCAGGACAAGCCGGTCGGACGCGCCGAATTGGAGCGGGCCAAAAGCCAGTTGAAAGGCAACTTCATGCTGGGGCTCGAGAGCACCAGCAGCCGGATGAGCAAGCTGGCCAGGGACGAGCTGTACTTCGGGTGCCATGTCCCGCTGAGGCAGGTCATGGCCGACATCGACGCGGTCTCGCCGGACCAGTTGTGGCGGCTCGGCAGGGAACTCTTCGACGAGCGCTATCTTACCGTGACCGCCTTGGGACCGCTTCAGAAGGGGGCCATCGAGCGCGTCTTGCAGTGACGAAAGAACCGCCCAATAAATAAGCCCTTTCAAGGAGTTAGAGGGGGGCGGCGCTTGTCTAAAATTTTCTTGACAAGCCCTCGCCCCTTTAGTAGCATCCCACCCTGCTGGTTTGGATTTGTTGAATAAATTTTTTCGGTTGCACAAGTCCTTGGTCCGGTGTTATGAGTGAGTAAAGTTATCCGTCGTTCACGCTTACTTCATAAGTTAAGGAGGGAGACAGGATGAAAAAGGGCGTTATCATTGCTGCTGTCCTTGCCTTGTTGGTGGTGAGCATGTGGCCAGCCGATCAAGCGGCGGCCGAGACCTTGAAGGGCCGGATCTGGGCGCAATGGGCCGAGAACCCGGACGGCGAGGTCCTCTTCGGAATTCAGTATTGGAATACAGGGGCTCCTGGATCAGGTGCACCGGGAGGGCGCACGTCGGTAGCGACGACCCAGGTGCCGGATGGTTGGTCTGGCGGCGGTGCCTGGGGCTTCCAGGGTGGGACTGAGAAGAACGCGCCTTACGCTGGTTGGTATCACGCGCAGACCACCGTGCGCCTCGCCGTCAAGGACAAGAGCTTGATGGACCAGATGCTGAAGGCAAACCAGGAACTGGTGAATCTGGAGGTGACCGTGCAGGACTTGGGTGGTCGTCCGACGATCACGTCCTTCAAGGTGCTCAAATAATTCGGGTCTTCAAAATTCTTTTATCGACTAGTAAGGAGGGAGTCTCATGAAGGCTTATTCCAAGGTTACGGCGGTCGGCGCCGCACTCCTGCTCGTGGGTGCGCTGGCCGGAACCGCCCTGGCCATCGAGGCTTTTTCAGAGCGCTTTGAGGAAGACTTCAGCCAGCCCCGGACCATCCTGGCCCGCGTGGTCATCATGGATCCCTATGAGGATGCTGTCTGGGTGAACTGGGTCTGGAAAGGCGTCCGGAACAGCGGCGAGATCGACCAGTACTGGGCCATGATGCTGCCCGGCAAGAACATGCGCGTCTTTGCCTCCGGCAAGGATCTGGAAGCGCTGAAGTCCAAGGCTCGCCAGAAACCCGGCCCCGCTGCGGCGCAGCAGGTGGCGCCCACGACGAAGGGCGACGTGGTCGAGATGACGGTCCACGAGGTCGAGCAGAACAAGCGCGTCGCCTCTAATGTGAAGGACTCGGACGATAAACTGTGGGTCGGCGTGATGGCAGCCGATGTGACCTTCAAGGGCCAGCCGACGATGAAGGCGCAGCCCGGCTTCCCGACGATGCAAGACAAGTGCGGCGTCTTGAAGGGCAAGCCGGGCGTCCCGACCGATGTGCTCGGAGAGGATCTCCCCGGTGGCAGCACCAAGTACGGGAAGCACGTTGTGTTCAAGGATCACGTGGGCTGCGTGGCCGGTCCTCCGGCTGACCCTGCTCCGGCGGCGGCACCTGCGCCAGCGAAGTAAGTAGTAAGTAACGACAGACAGCTAAGA
>JAXIOW010000117.1:0-5087 GCA_045403215.1 Nitrospirales bacterium
CCGGAACTGGATCAGAAGCCGTGGGGGCCTGCGTCACGTGACTTTCTTCGTGCCTTGGTGGAGGGTAAGATGGTCAGACTAGAAACCTACGTCACCGTGCGAGACCAGTCGAAGCGGCTTCTGGCCGACGTCTATGCGGGGGACACCTTCGTCAACCTCGAGTTGGTCCGGCAGGGCATGGCGGTGGTTTCGACGGTTCCCCCAAACGTGGCGCACGAGGAGGAGTACCGAAAAGCGCAGGCCGAAGCGCGCGAACAGGGTTACGGAATGTGGGGCCCAAGGCCCCCCATCGAGCGATAAAGTAGCCTGTCACTATTTGCTTAGACGACAAGCTTGGTGAGGGCTGCGACGGCGATGAAGAGGGCGATTGCGCCGGTCAGCGCGAGCCAGAAGCCGAAGCGATCAATCGTCAGCATGTAGAATCCCACGTAAGCCAGCCACGGGACGACGAAGTAGAGGAGGTGCCGTGCGTACGGAACCGTGGGCTCTACTCCGGCGTTCAGATACATCAGGATGAAGGTTATGCCAGTGAGGGCCGGAAACGTGGTGACGAACGCGGCGAGCCAACTGCGCCCGAGGCTGCCCAGGTAGGTTGTCAGACTGACCACGGTCCCGCCGATGATGAAGTAGAGGGCGTATTTCATATGTGAATGATCTCCTCACCCGAACCATAGCTTGAGCGAAACGTAAAGAATCCACACTTCGACCGTGTGCGCCGCCATGGTGGCATAGAGACTTCTGGTCTGCAACAGCAGGATGCCCCAGACCAGGCCGTCCCACACGGCGATCCAATGCAGGTGCTGAAAGACCCGCACCATGAAGGGGTCGAAGGAGAACATCAGCGCCGAGACGAGGATTGCGCCGAGCCTTCCGGCGGGCGACTGTCCCAGCAGCGTGAGGAGACGGCCCATCTGAAACCCCCGGAAGTTCAGCTCGACGAGGATCCCGATCACGGCGATCCCGACCGGAAACATCAGCCAGAAGGGGGCGCGCGCGTGCGGCGTTTCCCGGAGGAACTGGATGTCGCCTCCCAGGGCCGGAATGATAAATAGTATGAGGCTCAAGTTGACGGCGCCCAGGGCCACGCCCACGAGCGCGCCCCATTTCAGGCCGGGCTGCACCCCTTCGACGCCTATGCATAGCGAAGACCGCCAGTTTGGGTTCGACGCGATCCAGAAGGCGAGCGTGGCATAAGCCACGAGCTGCGGAGCGAACGTGATCCACAGGTACTGCTGGAGTGAGGCGGGAAGGGTGTAGTAGAGCGCGGTGGCGAGTGGTGGGAGGAGTACCAGCCAGGCCGCTCGCTCAGGTCCCACTTACCGAGGCGCCAAGGTGGGCAGGTCGGCGGCGGGGAAGCCCGGTTGCGGGTGGTAATACGACAACGCCACCGGCATCCACTCCTCGAGCTGCTTGATCCGCGTGCCGTGGCCGGGATGGGTCGAGAGAAACTCAGGCGGTTGTCCTTTGGAGAGCTGCTCCATCCGCTCCCAGACGTGCACGGCTTCGTGCGGATCGTAACCGGCTTGCGCGGCCAGGAGCAACCCGATGTGGTCCGCCTCGGATTCATGGGCCCGGCTGAACGGCAGCAGCACGCCGACATTGACTCCAAGGCCCAGCGCGGCCATCGTGGCCTGTCCCACAACGGGGCTGGTGCCAGCGCCCAACGCAAGGCTTGCGGCTTCCATGCCGATTTGCGCCAGCAGCCCCTGGCTCATGCGCTCCGCGCCATGTCGGGCGAGCGCGTGGGTGACTTCGTGGCCGAGGATGGCGGCAAGGCCGGCTTCATTCTTGGCCACCCGGAAGATGCCGGTGTACACGGCGATCTTGCCGCCTGGCAATGCAAAGGCGTTCATGGTCTTGTCGTCTTTGATCACGCTGACTTCCCAATCGAACTTTTGGGCCCGCTCCGCGTATTTCGATACCTTCGCCGCTGCGATGATGCGAGCGGCGACACGCTTCACGGGTTCGACCTCGCGGGGATCGTGGGAGATTTTCATCTTCGGATTGTGGAGGACCTGCTCGTAGGCTTGCGCCCCGAGCTGCATTTCCTGGGATTCGGACATCAGCAACAACTGGGACCGCTCCGTGTAGGGATTGGTGGCGCAGGCGGTGAGCGCAAGTACACCAGCGAGAAGAGCCGATCTCCAGAGGTTGCCGTTCATCTTCTGAGCGTATTCTACATAGCGCAGGCCAGTCGTCAAGCCGGGTTACCCTGTGGTAGGCTGTCGGCATGGGAAAGTTCAAGCTCGTTGCGGATTTCAAGCCGGCGGGAGATCAGCCGCAGGCGATCGACGCGCTTTCCGAGGGCGTCGCCCGCGGGCTGCCGCATCAGGTCCTGCTCGGCGTGACCGGGTCCGGGAAGACCTTCACCCTCGCCAACGTGATCGAGCGTGTCCAGAAGCCCACGCTAGTCATCGTCCACAACAAGACCCTCGCCGCCCAACTCTATCGTGAGTTCCAGGGCTTCTTCCCCGAGAACGCGGTGGAGTACTTCGTCAGCTACTACGACTACTACCAACCCGAAGCGTACATTCCGTCCACCGACACCTATATCGCGAAGGACGCGTCGATCAACGACGCGATCGACCGGATGCGCCACTCGGCGACCAGCTCCCTGTTCGAGCGGGACGATATCATCATCGTGGCGTCGGTCTCCTGCATCTACGGCCTGGGCTCGCCCGAGGTGTACCACGGCATGCTGCTCTACGTGGAAGAGGGGACGGAGATCCGGCGGGAGGCCATCCTCAAGAAGCTGGTGGAGATCCAGTACCAGCGCAACGATACCGACTTTCACCGCGGAACCTTCCGGGTGCGGGGCGATGTGGTGGAGATCTTCCCGGCGTCGTCGGAAGACCAGAGCCTGCGCATCGAGCTCTTCGGCGACCAGGTGGACGCCATCCACGAGATCGACCCGCTGACGGGGAAGTCGCTCCGGCGCCTCTCGAAGGTCGCGGTGTATCCCAACACGCACTACCTGATCCCGCCGGACCGGTTCGACCGCGCGCTCAGCGGCATCGAGGCCGAGCTGGACGAGCGGATCGCCGGCTTCAAGCGGAACGGCCAGTTGCTGGAGGCCCAGCGCATCGAGCAGCGGACGCGGTTCGACCTGGAGATGATCCGGGCGATGGGCTACTGCCACGGGATCGAGAACTATTCTCGGCACTTGAGTGGGCGGCAGCCCGGCGAGCCTCCACCGACGCTGCTCGATTACTTCCCCAAGGACTACCTGTTGATCGTGGATGAGGCCCACGCGACGATCCCGCAGGTGCAGGGCATGCACGAAGGGGACCACTCGCGGAAGAAGAGTCTGGTGGAGTACGGGTTCCGGCTGCCGTCGGCCTTCGACAACCGGCCGTTGAACTTCGCTGAATTTGAGCAGTGCGTCCACCAGGCGATCTACGTGTCGGCCACGCCTGGCCCCTACGAACTGGAGCGAGCCGGGGAGCGTGTGATCGAGCAAGTCATTCGGCCCACGGGCTTGATGGATCCCGCGATCTCAGTGCGGCCGGCCAAGGGGCAGGTGGACGATCTGTTGCGGGAGATCAAAGACCGGGTGTCGCGGGGGGATCGGGTGCTGGTCACGACGCTCACCAAGCGGATGGCGGAAGACCTGACCGAGTACTATCACGACCTCGGCGCGAGGGTGCGGTACCTCCACTCGGACATCGACACGTTGGAGCGCACCGAGATCATCCGCGATCTGCGCCGGGGGGTGTTCGATGTGCTGATCGGCATCAATCTGTTGCGCGAAGGTCTCGACATCCCCGAGGTCTCGCTGGTGGCGATTCTGGATGCGGACAAGGAAGGCTATCTCCGGTCCGAGCGGTCCTTGATCCAGACGGCCGGCCGCGCGGCCCGGAACGTCAGCGGCGCGGTCATCCTCTACGGAGACATCATGACCGGGTCCATGAAGCGGACGATCGAGGTGACGACGCGCCGCCGCCGGCTGCAAGAGGAATTCAATCGGGAGCACGGCATCACGCCGGAAACGATCAAGAAGGGCATTCCGAAGACGTTGTACGAGGTCTCGGAGAGCGACTACGTGACCGTCCCGATCGCCGCCGAGGAGTCGCCGGCCTACCGGTTCGACGGCAATCTGGGCCCGTTGTTGAAGCGCCTGGATGCGGAGATGAAGGCCGCGGCCAGGGAGCTGGCCTTCGAGCGCGCGGCGCAGATCCGCGACCAGATCAAGACGCTCACGCGCCAGGCCCTCGAACTGGGCGTGAAGGAATAGAAAAAGGGGACAGGTTCTGACCGGTGCCTGCGAGGAGGTTGCCGTCAACGCGCGTGGGAGCCACCTCGCCAGGCGCTCTTCGATTCCCGCCAGGCCTATTCTACCTCTCGAAGCTGCTGTCTTACGGCCTCGACCTTTTTTTGAGTGCCTGGAATACGTTCAAGTAGTTTTAACGCTTGCTGAAACTCTCCTTTTGCTTCGGCTTTCTGCCCTAGCCTCTGAAGCACGACTCCCAAGCCAACGTGCGCGGCAACGTGGTTCGGGTTGAGGCGCAGGGCCGTGCGATACTCGTCGAGGGCCTCGTTAAGATCGTCTTGGGCGGCGAGCGCATTCCCCAGGTTCGTGTGGGCGGCAACGTGGTTCGGGTTGAGGCGCAGGGCTGTGCGATACTCGGCGAGGGTCCCCTCGAGATCGCCTTTGGCTTTGAGTGCAATCCCCAGGTTCGTGTGCGCGTCAACGTCGTATGGGTTGAGGCGCAGGGCCGTGCGATACTCGGCAATGGCCCCGTCGAGATCGCCTTTGGCTAAGAGCGCACTCCCCAGGTTATTGTGGGCGGCAACGTGGTTTGGATTAAGGCGCAGGGCCGTGCGAAACTCGGCGAGAGCCCCGTCGGGATCGCCTTTGGCGGCGAGCGCAGTCCCCAGGTTATTGTGGGCGGCAACGTGGTTCGGGTTGAGGCGCAGGGCCGTACGATACTCGGCGAGGGCCCCGTCGAGATCGCCTTTGGCTTTGAGTACAGTCCCCAAGTTCGTATGCGCGGCATGGTCGTTCGGGTTGAGACCCAGGGCCGTGCGGTACTCGGCGAGGGCCCCCTCGAGATCGCCTTTGGCTTGGAGCGCATTCCCCAGGTTCG
>JAXIOW010000109.1:0-8220 GCA_045403215.1 Nitrospirales bacterium
GGAGCTGCGGAAGAAGGGGGGCAGCGTCGGGGCCCAACGCATCATCGGGGGGACGAAGGCGCTCTGGCGCGAAGAGTGGCTGGCTGATGCGGAGCGGTTCTTCAACGACCCGGCGAACCGGGTGGCGTCGGCCGAGCGGACGCTGACCCAGTCACTGGAGTTCGTCAGGCTGGGCCTGCCGTTCCGACGGGCGCCGCAGGAGGGGCTCGCTGCGTGGCTGAATAAGTGGGGTCAGAGTCCATTTTCTGAGGCTGCCAAATGTATAAGTGGACTCTGACCCCACTTTTCCTCTTGTGAGAGCCATGGTGCTGCAACAGCCTGCCGATGTGAGGGAGCTCCCTCTCAGACCGGCGGTGCTTCCTCGGCCCGAGCCCGGCCCCGATGCAGTGCGCGTCCAGGTCAGAGTCTGCGGGGTCTGCCGGACTGATCTCCATATTGTCGAGGGTGACCTGCCGCAGGCGAAGCTGCCCGTGGTTCCTGGGCACGAGGTGGTCGGCATCGTGGATCGGGTCGGCAGCCGGGTGCGCACGGTCAAGGTAGGTGACCGCGTCGGGATTGCCTGGCTCCAGCAGACGTGCGGCCGCTGTGAGTTCTGCCTCGACAAGCAGGAGAACTTGTGTCTCCAGGCGCGGTTTACCGGGTACCACGTGGACGGGGGCTATGCAGAATATGCCGTGGTGCCCGCGGACTACGCCTATCCGATTCCCGACGTGTTCGGTGACGAGGAGGCGGCGCCCTTGCTCTGCGCGGGCATCATTGGCTACCGCGCCCTCCGTCTCAGTGGGGTGAAGCCCGGCCAGCGCCTGGGGCTCTATGGGTTCGGAGCCTCGGCGCACATCGCGATTCAAGTGGCCCGGCACTGGGGCTGCACGGTGTATGTCTGCTCTCTTCGCGAAGAACACCGCACCCTGGCGAGGGAGCTCGGGGCGGCCTGGGTGGGCGGCGCGGCGGAGCCTCCCCCCGAGAAGCTGCACGGCGCGATCATGTTTGCGCCGGTCGGCGACTTGGTGCCCCCCGCGCTGCGGGCCTTGCGGCGGGGCGGGACGCTCGCCATCGCCGGCATCCACATGTCGCCGATCCCTTCGATCGACTACGACAACGAGCTGTTCGGGGAGCGCATGGTCCGGAGCGTGACGGCCAACACGAAGCAGGACGCCCTGGACCTTCTGCGGGAGGCGGCGGCCATCCCCATCCGGACCCACACCCAGCGCTTCAACCTCGAAGACGCCAATCTCGCGCTCAAGGCGTTGAAGGCCGGCACGATCAAAGGGGCCGGCGTCCTTACCCTTTGATGCAAATCAGCGAGCCACTCTTCCTGTCGTTCTGAGCGAAGCGAAGAATCTCTCAAAGACCCTCGCCCCCGTTTCCGGGGGAGAGGATGAAGGTGAGGGGTTCTTCATCCGATGTAGGGGCGTATCGCGATACGCCCTTCCCAACCCACCCCCTGTATCTTTTTCGATTCACGCGCCACCCGTTTCAATAGATCCACGTAACTTTTGCAAGGGAGCCGGTGTCAAAGTACGCAATGAAGGATCTCATCCCAACTGAGCGAATCGAGAGCGCCATCCTCCTTATTCGGGGGCAGAAGGTCATTCTGGACATGGACCTCGCTCGGCTTTACGGGGTCACCACCAAACGCCTCAACGAACAAGTTAAGCGCAATAGGAAGCGTTTCCCTGCTGACTTCATGTTCCGACTCACGGTTGAGGAGAAGGCTGAGGTGGTCGCAAATTGCGACCACCTCACGAAGCTCAGGTTTTCACCGGGGCTGCCTCACGCTTTTACAGAGCACGGAGCGGTCATGCTGGCCAGCGTTCTGAATTCTGAATTGGCCATCAAGGCGAGCCTCTATGTGGTCCGGGCATTCGTAAGGCTTCGGGCGATGCTGACAGCCCATAAGGATCTCGACAAGAAGCTGGCGGAGCTGGAGCGCCGGGTGAAATCTCACGATGTGCACATCCAGTCGCTATTCGAAGCCATCCGTCGGCTCATGACACCGCCGCGCGCCAGACCTCGCAGGATCGGCTTCCGCGCCTAACGGTACGGCGTCTGGCCCCGTTTTCCTACCCCCTCTTTCCAGCGCCGGTTTCGCGTCTAAACCTCTTGCGGGTGGCGCCGAGTCGGGCGCCCAGATCGAGCGCGGCGCGTACAGCCGGTTCTGCGGAGCTTCGACGGCGAAACGCGCAGCTCGGCTGGGCTGCCCGGCGACAGGACCCGCCTCCCTCTTTCTTCGCCGCCCGCCCCCCGCCCCACTGTCCCCGACAATTCATAAGGGCTTGGCTATACGAATCGCCGCCGGCGAGTGTCTCATGCACCAGGAAGACCGGTGCAATGAGATACAGGCTTTCGCGACATGCGCAACAGGAATTGGAGCGACGCGGAATTTCACTGGCTCAACTGGAGTCTGTGCTGAATCACCCGCAGCAGGTCGTCCCCGATACAAAGGGGAGGACGGCTTATCAGTCGCAAGTTGACCGTGGGGATGGCAAGATGGTGCTCATACGTGTTATTGTTGTGGTAAACATGGACGTCCTTTTAGTGGTCACTGCTTACCGGACCACCCGCATCCACAAGTACTGGAGGGAATCATGAAAGTCACCTATGACCCTGAAGTGGATGTGCTCCACATCCTGCTCCGTAGTGTGCCGGTCGAGGAGAGCGACGAGGACAAGCCCGGCGTGATCCTGGATTACGACAAGGAGGGGAACATCGTCGGCATTGAGATCCTGGACGCCTCCAAGCGCGTGGAGGACCCACGCTCCGTCCAGCATGCTGTGACGCGCTGAGCGCACTCTTTCCACCCTCTCCGCCCCCCTTCCGCCCCCCTCCTCCCTCCCCCCATCGGCGCGCATAGAGTCAAGCGGGTGACACCGCGGCGTCTCGACCCACGCTTCGCTCCTTCCATAAACCGGCTTCCGCGTCTATCTCCCCCTTTTGCGGGTGACGTCGTGTGGGACCCGGGCGGAGCAGAAGGGCTTACAGGCGAGTCCGCGGGGCTGCGACGCCGAAGCCGCCGCCCCCCTGTATCCTTTTCGATCCCCCCACGCTCTCCCCTAAGAGTCCGTACGGCCATCTCTTGCGGGTGACACCGCATAGGCGCCCAGGTGCAGCGCGGCGCATACAGCCGGATCTGCGGGGCTTCAACGGCGTCTCGACCCGTTGCAGAGGAAAGAGCAACGGGTTCCCCGGCTGCGCTGGGCTATGCGGCGGCAGGCCCCGCAGGAGTAGGGCTCAAGTAACTTTTGCAGGGCAGCCGTGTCTACTTCTTTGATGATGCGGCTTGACAACGGTATGGATCGTGACGCTATAATTCGTCTCGAAGTTGCTCCCCGTCCGACACGCCGAAAGGCCCGGGCGGGGTTATTTTTTTCAGGGGGCAGCGGTGCCCTCTGAACCCTCTCTCAAGCGCGCCGTCGCCTTCATCGACGGCCAGAACCTCTTCCACGCAGCCCGTGAGGCGTTCGGCTATACCTACCCCAACTACGATGTCGGTGCCCTGCCCCGAAGCGTTTGCTGGAGCAGGGGATGGGAATTGGTCCAGGTTCGCTTCTACACTGGTATTCCCGATCCTTCTGACGACGCTTTCTGGAACGCGTTCTGGGTCAGCAAGCTGCGTGTCCTGAGCTGGCAGAAAATCCATGTCTATTCTCGCCCCCTCCGCTACCGCAACAAGCGGGTAATCCTACCCGACGGCACCGCACATACTTTCCTTGCCGGGGAAGAGAAGGGCATTGACGTGCGCATTGCCATCGATGTGATTCGCATGGCGCACCACAAGGAATACGACGTGGCCTTGCTTTTCAGCCAGGATCAGGACCTTTCAGAGGTGGCCCAGGAGATCCGCGCGATCGCAAGGGAGCAGGATCGCTGGATCAAGGTGGCCTGCGCGTTCCCGATGAGTCCAACGACACACAATCGCCGAGGCATAGAGAAGACCGACTGGGTACAAATAGATCGGGCCACTTACGACACCTGCTTGGATCGTCGCGACTACCGTCCCAGGTCATCCCGCGGGGAATAACCCGCGCCGCATCGGCTTCCGCGCCTATCTCCCCCTCTTGCGGGTGGCGTTGCGTTTCGACCCGCGGGTGACACCGCATGGGCGCCCAGGTGCAGCGCAGGGCATACAGCCGGGTCTGCGGGGCTTCGACGGCGAAACGCCCAGTCCCTATCACCCTGCGACGGACTCCCCCAATTCTCCTGCATGACTTTACGGAGGAGGAGTGGTAGGATTCGGGCGGTTTCTTGAGGGGGCGTCAATGGCAAGACCGAAGAAGGCGAACTCGAAGCCCACCCGATCAGACAAGAAGCCGATCGAGCAATACGAGCATCCCGACAAGAAGCGAAAGAACAACCCCCCGGTCGGCTAGTCACGCCGGAGACTGACAAAGACGGCGGCAAGAAGACCTACGCCTACGATCCGCACCGAGCTCTACATGGACGGGCCTAATGCGAAGCAGGAATTTGCGGCTCTGCAAAAGCAAAAGGACTCCATCGAGAAAGCGTTAGGCTTCCCGCTCACCTGGCACAATCCCGAGAACAAAGCGATGTGCAGGCTCTACACGCGGCAGAATGCCGACTTCCTCAAAGAGCATCTGTGGCCACAGCATTTCGAGTGGCTGCGACAGCGGCTTGAAACGATGCACAAGGTTTTCGCGCCCATTGTCAGGAATTTGAAGCTGGAGCCGGCAGAGTAGGAAGAGAAATTGGGGTCAGACTCCGTTTCCGAAGTCTAAGACTGCCGCCGAACTCCCTCTTCCCGTCCCCTGCGGCCGCCGGGCCGGAGACCATCGAACCGCAGCCGATGTGTGCATGACTAACATTGAAGGTGGTACAACAACTGGGGGCAGGTCAGGGCTGCTACCAGGATCGCAGATGAAGACGACGAACCGGCGTAGACATCCTTTGCGAGGCTCATATTGAATCGAAAAGACCGCCACCGCCCTGGACGTCTTGTTCCAATTCGAGGTGTCCGTCAGGCCCGGACCAGCGCAGAGCTCCCCCAACTGAAAAAATTGTTCAAGGGGACAGGAATCAAACTGCCGCCTGTCCCCGAGGCGTTCTCCGAGCGGCTGGAGGAACGCGGGCGCTGGTGTTTATCCACTCGCATGGTGAGGCTTTCGCCGTATGACTTTGACTCTTATGTCCAAAAGGCGCGGGGGAAACGCGTTGCGAACTACCTCGTCATTGCTCACGCCGGTCATGGTGTGAACTCCTACGCCTGGCACTACTATCTCGTGGATGGGGCATTACGGATACTGCTGCAGCTTGGTTGGGGTGGCGTGTATGGGGATCGAAAAAAAGAAACGGAAGAAATCAATCAATGTTTCCAATTAGTCGCCAAACTCGCTGCGACTGTCCCTGATGCTGTACGACGTGGACGACTCGGAAAGAAGCAACGTGTCTTGGTAGCCGGCTCAAACTTTTACGGCTCTTTCTGGGAAAAGAGCGATGAGAAGGGACTTTTCGCCCAGAGCGAAATTCGGGAGATCATGGCGCATAGGCAACCCGTTGAGTTCCTGACAGAGATTTTGAATTGGCTGGAGTCTCCCGCCGGCGCCTGGAACAACAAAAGTAGGGTCAGGGGCAGAAAAAGGGGACAGGCTACTTTGTTTGGGGTGAATTAGGGTCCGCCTCCTTTTCCCCCTCCGCTTCCTCCCGCCTCGATCTTCAGATGGGGATTAGATTGCTTCGCTGCGCTCGCAATGACAATGAGGTGAGAACGGGCGCAGCACGCGGCGCCCCTACAGCTTCCCCCTCACCCGCACCCTCTCCCGCAAGGGGGAGGGATAAAGGGAGGGCTCTCTCTCCAGGGGCGAGGGACGTTAAATGCCCATTAGACGAATCCAGCCGCCCCGGTGTCTCACTTATGACAGGGGAGGGTACCGAGGGCGCGACTCGTGAGCGATATTCTGGTTCGCATCAAGCGTGCGGTGCTAAACGGCCAGTACGCCTTCAGCGAAAAGGCGCGACTGGAGATGGAGGAAGACTGTCTCACCGAGCTTGACATTGCCGAGGCTATTCTCAATGCGAAATCGATTTATAAGACCATCCGATCGGCCAGCCCGGCTCGCCGAGGCGCCAGGGAACGCCTGTATGTCATTGAGAGCACGAACATGACTGGACTTCCCATATACACCAAGGGTAAGCTGGTGAAACAAGCAGGCTTGGAGACCTACTATTTCCTGGTTTCATCCAAGCGATCACGTTAAACGTGAGTGCGGCCAAGATGAAAATTACAGTCTGCCCGTCGTGCACTAGCAACAAGGTGAAGAAAGTGCGGCGGAGTCTGACCGGCAAGTTTCATGGGCAGACCTACAAAGTGCCTGCGCTTGAATTCTATGAATGCCTGAATTGCGGCGAAAAAATCTATGACCGCAAAGCCATGAGAAAAATCGAAGCCCACTCTCCGGCCTTTTCCAAGGCACATTCCTGACAGCTTCCCCCTCCGCTTCCTCCCGCCCCACTCTTCCGATCCGAAACCTAGATTCTTCGCTTCGCTCGGAATGACAGCGTTCACGCGGCGCCCGTACAGCGGAAAGAAGACGGCAGAAGGCAGACGGGTAGTTCTGGAAGGATAAAGGGAAGTAACGTCTAGTTACAGCGTTCGAGCGTTGAGCACTTCGTCTTCGCGGAGGGACTCAAGGGCGGAGGCGGGGACGGTGGTGACGGCTATGGTGTCGCCGACGGCGTTAAAGACCTCGATGGAATACCCCTCCACGCCGTCAGGGGCGGTGTGGTGGTCCACCAGCTTGACGATGTCGCCGCGACGGAGACGATGCTCCGGCAGGTCGCACGCCAGTGCCGCATCAGTGTATAGCGCAAACTTCATCATGTCCTCCGTGTGTCTGGGATAAGTGTAACGAATTTCGTGACGCCCGACAAGTGCTCGGTTATCCAGATGGTGCAAACAGCCAGCGGCACGCCGTTTGGGCCGGTGAGCGTACCGCGAATCTCATAGTACCGGCCGAACCTGTTGGATTCGAGCGCCACGGCTTCCAGTGGCAGAATCTGCGTGCGCAAGTCCCGCAAGAGTCGGTCGGCGTTTCCCCGCGTGTAGCCTGCCCTCGCCAAAAAGGTCGATTTGTCGCCGCGTGCTTGCGGCAAAAGCAAGTAGCGCGTCAGCTTGCCTTCGGCGATGGTTGTGTCCGCAGGCAGTCTCATGGGGGGCTGCTCGCCGGGCATAGACATGACTCCTTTTTCGCTTAGACACTGCTTCTCCCAAAAAGTAAACCCGGTCCGCCTCCATTTTCCCCTCCGCTTCCTCCCGCCTCACTCTTCAGATCAGAAAGAGGGCGCAGCACACGGCGCCCCTACATCGGATTGCAGGCGGGGACAGGTACAGGCGGAAGAGAACCAGTCCCCAGCCGCGCTTGACAGGTTCCTCGCGGGTGGCCTAGCGTGGGATCAACCAATACGGGGCATCGCCGTGAAACAAGGTTACCGCTTGATCCTTGCGGACAAAGACGGTGTGCTGGTTAGCGAATTCCAACTGACCGAGAACGACTTGGCTGACCCGGAGGCGTTCGTCGCGACGCTCAAGCAGTCGATCGAGCAGGTCGAAGAGGAAGAAATTTGAGTCCCAATGAACCAGCCATCGCCCATCTCCCATCCCCGCGATCCGTTGCACGGGATCACGCTGGAGACCATCGTCAGCCAACTGGTTGAGCGGCATGGGTGGGCCGAGATGGGGCGTCGCATCCCGGTCCGCTGTTTCCTCCACGACCCAAGCGTGAAATCCAGCCTCACGTTTCTGCGGAAAACGCCCTGGGCGCGCAAGAAGGTCGAAGGGTGGTTCATCGCGGAGCTATAATCAGCACCAAAGGAGGAGGCATCACCATGGGAATTCAACCGTTACAGGATTGGGTACTGATCGAACCGTCGGAGGCCAAGGAAAAGACCGCCGGGGGGATGTTCATCCCCGACACGGCCAAGGAGACACCTGTAGAAGGAAAGGTCCTGGCCGTGGGGAAGGGACGCTGGGAAACACCGGAAAAGAAGTGGGGAAGTAAACCCAAAGGGAAAGAGGAAAAGGTCTTCAATCCCACGGTCCTCAAACCGGGCGATCAGGTCCTCTACGAGAAATACGGAACGACCCCAGTCGATCTGGACGGTAAGGAACTCGTTCTCGTCCGCGAGTCCGACGTCCTGGGCTGGAACAACTAAAGCAGGGTGCGGCCCGGCCTGAGAAAGATGGGCGCAGCACGCGGCGCCCCTACA
>JAXIOW010000202.1:0-5310 GCA_045403215.1 Nitrospirales bacterium
CGCCTCCCTCCTGTAGACTAACCCCATCGTGGTGTCTCGTCAATGCGAATACCGCAGGGTCATGCAGTTGTCGGTATCTTTGGCTCCCTCCCCCATCGCAGGGCCGGGGCGCGTATAGGAAATTCAAACGCTATTTTGCCAATGACCGCTGTTGCTTCAGCCGGGACATCCCTCCTTTCCACCCCGGTGGAATTTGGGCCTCTTACGGTAGGAACCTCTGTTACCAGAGGCCCCCCGCACAGACCCGGACGTGCAGTTTTTCCGCATCCGGTTCCTCGGTTGTACTCGCTTTCGCGTCGAACAAAGTCGTCATGCATACACCATGTGCTGCCGCTTTACCTCAGTAATTTTCGGGAGGGCTATACCTAAACGGTCCAACGCTCTTTCGAACGCCTTCCAGGTAAAGCTTTTCCGCTTTCCGCCTCTTCGGTTGAGCCATTTGAACGCACACTGCTTAGCCCACGTGTAGAAACGGTAGAGAGATGCCCTGTTACCCCGGAGTCCGTAATAGTTGTAATGCCCTTGCAACCGCCGGTTGAGTTCCTGGATGAACTGCTTTCCCTTGAGATGGCGGTTGGCCTTGATCCATTCCTTGATCCGTCGACACGCGTCCTGGAGTTTCTTGCGTGAGGTGCGGTGCTTGACTCGCATCACTCCTTGCCGATCCGGGAGCCAGTACAGCTCGAATCCCAGAAAGGTAAACCGACGCTTCATGCTCGGATGAAAGCGGCTAAACCGGAGGACTTGCGTCTTTTCCGGCGCGACTTCCAACCCGAACTTGCCGAGTCGTTTCGGTAGCACCCGGTAGAAGCGTTCGGCATCGTCCTGGAAACGAAATGCCACCACGAAATCATCGGCATACCGGCACATCATGGCCTCGCCTCGCACGTGCTTTTTCACCACGTGCTCGAACCAGAGGTCGAGCGCATAGTGTAAGTACACGTTGGCGAGGATCGGCGAGACCACGCCGCCTTGTGGGGTCCCCGTTTCCGGGTCCAGGATGGTTCCATCCGTGTCGAGTATCCCAGCTTTGAGCCATTTGCGGATCAAGTTGAGAAAGGCTTTGTCATCAATCCGTTGCGCCAGCATTTCCAGAAGCCAGTCATGGTCGATATTGTCAAACGACCGAACACCTTAATACCCCTCTCCACAACCCACTGGTAGACGACCTGACAGAAGTTGAGGTCACTGACCCCGGCCATCCACTCTTCGGTCGCCGTTTTGTCTTGCTCTCGACGCGCCCGCGCCCTCACAGCATAGGCTATATCTTTGTCGCCTACCGCGACACCATGGTCCTGCGGATTCCCCAGACCGCCACGAATTTGGTCTCGCCACCGCCCGCGTCTACCCCCATCTCTAAACTTACCTCGCATGCCATAACTGAGCTCATTTCTCTAGCTGAGCAATGCGAGGTGCTATGTCCTGCAAGCCAACCCAAGTCTGGAATCGACTCTCGCCCTCGTGGCAAACCCGTATCCGCGCCGACCTCACGGTGCTCTTCCAGGAGGTGATCGATGTACAACTCCGATCTCATTACCCCACAACATCTGACGCGCAAGGCTATCATCTATATCCGGCAATCCACCCCCCATCAGGTGGTGAGCCATCAAGAAAGCCTGCGCTTGCAGTACGCCTTGGGCGAGCGCGCCCGCCAGCTGGGCTGGCCCGATGAGGCCATTGACATCATTGATGAGGATCTGGGCCTCACCGCGGCCAGTGCGGCGCACCGGCAGGGCTTCAATACCCTGGTGGCGCAGGTCACCCTGGAACAAGTAGGGCTCATTTTGTCCTATGACGTCACCCGCCTGTCACGCAACTGCTCAGACTGGTATCCGCTCTTGGATTTGTGTGGCTACAAGGGCTGCTTGATTGGTGATGGTGATGGGATTTATGACCCCGCCACGGTCAACGGCCGCCTCCTCTTAGGGTTGAAAGGCACGCTGTCGGAATGGGAGCGGCACACCATGAAAGCCCGCCTCACCGCCGGGCTCATCCAAAAGGCCACGCGCGGCGAGTTGGCCCTGACACTGCCCACGGGCTTGGTCCGCAATAGCCAGGGTACGGTGCACAAGATCCCCAACCAGGAAGCCCAAGCCCGCCTATCGCTGGTGTTCGAGACGTTTTTACAGTGTCGTTCAGCCAGCCGAGTCGTGGAGGTGTTCAAAACCCACGATCTGTTGCTGCCCCGCCGTGATCGCTTCGGCGATCTGGTGTGGAAGGCGCCGCGTGTGGCCGCTATTCTCTCGATTCTCAAGCATCCGGCCTATGCGGGGGCGTTTACCTATGGCCGCACGCGCACGCGGCGCCGCGAGGCCAGCCAGAGGCGCCCGGCGCTCACCCGGCTGCCCCAGGAGCAGTGGCGTGTCTGTATCCCAGACGTCTACCCGCCCTATATCAGTTGGGACACCTATCTCCAGATTCAGACCATGCTCAGAGACAATCACGCCGAGTATAACCGGAACAAAACCCGCGGCATCCCACGGCCTGGCAAAGCCCTCTTGCACGGACTCGTCTACTGCGGGGAATGCGGCCACAAGATGGTCGTGCAGTATAAGGGGGGCACCCGCTACATCTGTAACTACCTCCGGCAACAGTATCGGACCCCCGTGTGTCAATATATTGCCGCCGATCCCGTCGATACGCGGGTGGTCGATGCGTTTTTTCAGGCCCTCTCGCCCGTGGAGCTTGATGTCTATGCCCACGCCCTGGCCAAGCGACAGCAGCAGGCCGAGCGCATCGCCACCGCCCACGCACAACATCTCGAGCGGCTGCGCTATGAGGCGGCCTATTGTGAACGCCAATTCCGCCACGTCGATCCGGCGCATCGCCATGTGGCCGCCGAACTGGAACACGCCTGGGAGTTGGCGCTGCACGCCCTCAAGCAGGCCGAAGCCACTGAGCAGCAGCGCGCCCAGACCAGCCCGCCGCCCGCCCACGCGCTGCCACCCGCGCTGCAAGTGGCCTTCCGCGCCATTGGCCAGCGTCTACCGGAACTCTGGCCCACCGACGTGCTGTCCCAGACGCAGCGCAAGGCCTTACTGCGCTGTCTCATTGACAAGGTCGTGATCCAGCGGGCACGGCGCGATCAAATTCACACCCGCATTGTCTGGCATGGCGGCGAGACCACCACCTTTGAGGTCCCGGTCGCAGTCGGGGCCCTCACGGACCTGCCCACGGCGCACGAGATGGCGCAACAGATTCGGGTGCTGTTTGCCGAGGGCCACAGCGACGACGAGATGGCCCGGCAGCTGACCCAGCACGGCTATCGCTCGCCCAGTCGGCCCGTCGTCTTGCCCAGCACGGTCCAGGGCATCCGCCTCAAGCTGGGCCTCATGCAGAATCGCTCGCAGTCACACCCACGCCGGATCGCGGGGTATTTGACGGTGCCACAGCTCGCCAAGGCGTTGGGCATCACCCCGCACTGGGTGTATCACCAGATCAAGCGTGGCACGGTGGTGATGCAGCGGGATGCGCAGACGCGGCTCTACCTCTTTCCCGACCATCCCGAGACGCTGGTGGCGTTTGAGCAGTTACGGGCGGGCCATCGCCAGGAGCTGCGCTACTGAGCGTTGTCTCAGCGCCGGGCCCAGCCCCGCGTGGCCAACCAGGGGCGGTCCCGTCGTGCCGCCCCGCCGCGCTGACGTGAGGCAGACCCCGTGGGGGTGTGGGACACCATGTCGGCCCCCAGGAGCCTTCAGAGATCAGTTGGCCTGACAATAGACTTGCTTCAAGGGTAGTAATATGAAATAAAGGACATCAGCAATAATTAAATATACATGGATTTTATTTTGATACATATCAACATATGATATAAGATGAATGTTTATTAATTAAATATTATATAAAAATAATATAGAATATTTCCTATGTACAATAGGTCATGAAAGTTAAATATAAAATACCAATATAGAATGTCTTTTACTATTGACATATACATGACCATGATATATTATCATTAATGAATATACCATAGGAGTTACAGTATAACTCATGCATAACATGTCCATAGGCTGTAGGTTCTCACCAGTCAGGAGGTGGGCGATATGGCTCCTGGGGCATGTCTCATGGGTTCTCGAAGGAGGCATCAAGATGCGGAATCGAAGCAGCTTTTGATGTCCGCTTCGACAATATACCCATAACACCCGTACTGGAGATTGAAGGTCAGGTCGGCGACCGTCTCCTTCGCACTACGATTGGGCCGGTAGCCGGTGCTGAACTCCAGAAAGTCCTGCTCATAGATGGCGTTCAGCACTTTGGCACAGGCCAGTTGTACGAGTTTGTCCTCCAACGCGGGAATGCCCAGCGGCCTTTCTTTCCCATTGTCCTTCGGTATGTAACAGCGTCGTACCAACTTGGCACGATAGCACTGAGTTTCCAGTCGCCTGACCAGGTCCTGAATATTCTCCTCTAGGTTTTCCTGGTACTGCGCCGCCGTGACGCCATCCACTCCGCTGGCCGCGTCCTTATTCAGGTCGTGCCAGCACTCCCGTAAACAGGCGGCGTTCACGCATCGATACAGGTTCTGAAAACGATGGCCTTTGCTTGCTTTTGCTCGATGGGCTATTCCCTGCAGTGAGGTTGGCTCGTGGTGCTCCAGCCCGACATGTCCGGCACGAGTTTCCTTTACAGGCTGCGTACTTCCGTCAGGTCCTTCCCCCTGTAGTGGGCTTTCCCCACCGCTGAGTACTCTGCCTGATAAGACACCCCAAGCGCGTCTAGCGGTTTCCCGCCCACCTGGTTCGTGGTTCTCCCACACAAGGGTAGGTTCCAGTCTAGTTCCGTTTCCGGGTTTCCCCATCTGTGCCTCAATATCTGTGTACCCTGCTTCTGCTGTCCCCACGTCAGGAGCCCATTGGGGCTTCCCGAGTTCTCCGACGCCTCTCTTCCTGTATGCCACGGCCTGTGGACTCCGGCGGACCTTCCCACCCTCGCCAATTCGGGTGCTCTCGTGTTGCCTTCGGTGTGCGTTAAAACCCTCGGCGTCCGCATCACGCTTATCTCGAAGCTGTACCAGCACTTCAGGGTGCACGGTCACCCCTACGGCCTACAGGATGCTCTGTCTACGCTTCGTCTGTCTTGTTCGCCGCCTTCCGGCGACTCCGCCTCAGACGCAAGACTCGATACGGGTGGGTGGCTAGCCCTTACCCGACGGGGACTTTCACCCCGCAAGAAGCGCCGAGCTTATCTCGGCGCGATAACGCTGCGCTTCAGGCGCCGCCGATAGCCGAAGCGGAGCGTAGGCTATTGGCGGTCGCTTGCAAGCGGTTGATACTTATTGAGGCCCCCTCCCCAGCATACCGCCGTGGTATG
>JAXIOW010000158.1:0-13415 GCA_045403215.1 Nitrospirales bacterium
TCGCTGCTTTCAGTTGCTGTCCCAGGGAAATTCATGTATAAGGAGCACGGTTCCGGCCTGTGACAGCAGAGGCCCGTGAATGACCCGCATAGTGCTTGCCGGCGTTGTCGTGCTTACCTTTGTCGCCTGCGCCGCCCCAACTATCACCTCGCGCACAGTGGACAGCCGGGCCTCCTGGTTTATCCACCTGGATACATATGCGGATGCCAAAGCTGCCGCCGACCTCTTTTATGACCACCCGGCAGACTGGTCCGAAGCAGAGCTGACGACGATCCTAAGCCGACTTCTGGTTCAGGAACGTGTAGGTCTTCTTGATCAGAAGCCATCCCTCAGACCCGTTTTCTCATCAAGTGAGATCAGACAATTGGTCCCTGGGCTCCAAAAGGCCTTTCAGATGGCTAAACCTTCGGAATGGGTCGCGTTCTACTCGATGCCACCGGCAGGAACAATACAGGAATTCACGTCAGGCGGCTTGTTCCTCAAAGGGAGCAGGCTTCATGTGGTGGTCGCCAACTATCATGAGAAGACACCTTCAGGACCGGACGTCCCCGAGGCGATACAGGTCAATCCGATGCGTCCCTTGGGAGGCAGAGGCTTTAATGTTTCGTTCGATCCGGCCAGATACGTATCGGCTACGAAGTCCAATTGGACGGGCGGATCTTCCACTACTCCGGCGAGCGAGTTGATCTTGGACCACCAGGCATTTCTTGCCGATGCGCGCCCCCCGGCTCCAGCACCCGTTGCGACAGCACCGGTTGCGCCTGCACCCGAAATGAAGGCTCCTCCAGTTGTTCCGCAAGCCGGTCCCAAAGATGAAACCATCACGTCGTTGAAAGACCGTATGACCAGCTTGCAAAACGAAGTCGAGCGCCTGCGGCGCAGGGTCGAGGAACAGGACGACGAAATCTCCCAGCTCAAAACGCGGCTGACCGAGCTGGACACACTGAGAAAGAGTTCACCCGAAAGAAAACCGAGTCGGTAAGCGATCTCTCATCAGAAGCTGATCCCCACGTAGGCCCCCACCGTCCCAAAGTTATTAGTGGTCTGGGTTTGGCCGCTGGCCAAATGGAACCGCCCGTCCAGGCCCAGGTGGAACGCGCGAAAGAGATGGTACTCGAGACCGGCTCCGAACTGGACGCCGATGTCCAGCACCGTCGTCGCATTGGACGGCGGGCTGATCACGTGGAAATCCAGCCCGACCGGGATAATCCAGGGCCGCAGCCGCTCCCCTTCCCAGAACTTGATCTTGGGCGCCACGTCCACCGTGAGCATGGTGATCTGGACCTTGTCTGATCTGATCGAGCACGTCGTGATCCCAGCGGCGGCGCATGTGGAAGGCACCGCGACGGTTACCGTATTCGAATTGAATCGTTTGAACTCCACCCCGATCTCACCGAGCGCCCAAGTCTTACTCATCATCCCCCAGACGTCCTTCGACAGAACGAGGTCAAGTCCGGCACCCACGTAATAGCCGTCCTTTCCGTCGTTCCTCTTCGTGAACCCGAAGGCGTCCGTAAAGGTCTCACCAGACCGGTCGCTGGTCATGAAGGCCCCGCCTCCCCTGAAGAAGACCTGATTCCCCACCATTTCGTCCGCCCATCCTGTATCCACAGAGACCAGCGACAGCACCACTGCTCCAACCAGTATCACAGCCGTGAATCTCAATCGCATCGGCTTATCTCCTTTTCACGAGGGTTCTTACCGAGAAGACGGTGATAAGGCGTCTGGCGGAGGATCCGCCCTATGCGGATGGGTTGGGTCGGAGGCCAGTCCTTAGTAACCCGTACCTCCACCAGACAAAGCAGGAGGGACAGCAACATGGGTGCCATCGCGGGTCAGCCGCTCCGCAGGACGGCCAACGCCTGCGAAATCAATCGGGTTCGAAACGTAGAAAACGTAGAGAGGTTAAGACGTATTCGTAGGACTCAAGGGTCAGTGTCTCACTCGCTGGACAGGAAAGCAGACTTCTTTGCGCGAGCATAGAGTATTCAAACAGATGGAGTGTCCAACCGCGTAGACGGATCGGAACCCATTGGGGCAGAGCTGGACAATAGCCTTCTGAGAATCCCCTCTCGACTTTCCCAGGAACTAGATGTAGCCTTCTGGCAGGTCAAAAAGAAATGTTCGGGTACACCGCATTCTTTGGCTCGGTTTCACATTCACTGCTATTCCTCTTTGCTGCCGTATGCGCAGCTCAATTTCCTGAGAAAGGCCACTATATCGAAGTGCCCCCGGACACCAGATTGTGTGACCCGGCCGAAGATGTGTACGGGTTCTATCTCGTCAAGAGCAAAATGAACCCTATTGGGACCCAAGAAGTAGAGTACTATAGATTTACTACCTACTCGGACCCTCAGACTGGAACTCCCATGCCCAGACTGCAACGAGGGTTTGCGGTTTGGTTTAGGAAGCATCCTCGATTTGAACATAAGTTGGAAGTAATTAATGCAATCACGGGTGAAGCTGATGAATTCCCCTACGCCGTGTGCAAAAAATAACTTGTTGACCCAGGGAGGAGGCCAGGACCTAGAAAAGGATGGGACATCATGACCAGCAAAACTTTAAGATGGGGCGCAGTGATTGCAACGATCGCCGTGCTGGCTATCTGGGGCGTCTCCGCCGTCGAGAAGGACTCCGGTACTCCGAGGGGCATTCCTCCGGGCACCGTGGCTGACTATGTGCATGCGGTGATCGAGGCCGACAGGACCTTCTACACAGTCCACGTCGTCGAGCGGCTGCAGAATAAGGGGATTCTCGTCGCTACGGAAAACTGGCGGGTCGCAAATACGTTACCCTTACCTGCTCAGTTCCTGAGGGAGTCGAGCGAGCTGGCCGAGAAGACCGGCACGAAGGTTCGCTACCGCCTCATCGGTCTCTGGCCAATCAACAGGCAAAATGGGCCGGCCACAGAATTCGAGCGACGAGGCCTTGAAGAGGTCAAGATGCACCCGGAACGTCCTTATACTGGCATCGTCACAAGCGGCAAGGAGCAGTTTTTCGAAGCGCTCTACGCCGATCGGGCTGTCACGCAGGCGTGTATCGGGTGCCACAACGCGCATCCCAAGAGCCCGAAGCGAGATTTCAAGGCAGATGATGTCATGGGCGGGATCGTGATCATCATTCCGCTGAGTCACCAGGCTGGTTAAGCGGAATGTGAACGGATGGCTGAAATACGAGGCCTTGGTGTCTCTCGCGCACTCGCCACTTACGGTTTTTGCAGCTCGAGCGTGGGCTTGATCTCCCGATCCCCGAGGATTCCCAGGCTAAAGCGTGGATTTTCCACTGCATCCATTCCTGCTCTTGTCCCTTCACGCGGCTGAATTTCGAAGTTGGCGGCTACGGTGCCCTTCGCGGGAACCGTGACCTCCTTTTCAATGACCGCACGGGCCTGCGGATGCCACACGACGAGCTTGTAGGTCCCAGGTGGAATGTCTCCGATCTCGAACCGCCCGCCTTCATCCGTCAGGGCAAAATAGGGATTGTCAACTGCCAACCCCCAGCTCTCCATATACGCGTGGAACCCGCACTGCATGACGAAGACACGGCGCCCTTTGGTCATATGGATCACCTGGGTCATCGGATCGCCGGAGATGTGTTTATGATACTCGGCGTTCAGGCCCGCCGTCCGAGGATGATGAGGATTCATCGGCAGCGGCACATTGAACAGGACGCGAGGCCCTAACTCGGAGGTTTCGTATGCTTGGATGTCGTGCATCACAGGGTCCATGTTGACGACTTCCACTTTCCCGTTGTCGCGCACGACAGTGATGAACGGTCTGAACCGGCAGTCAATCGCCTCGATCCTGGGCTCCTGGAACTTGATGGGCTTGCCCTTCTTGATTCCCGTCAGCATCACAACGACGTCTTTGACGCTACTGTCTTCCCCGACCGTGAATTCCTTGAGCAGCCGCCAGCCGTTACCGTTCGAAATGCGCCCGCAATACACCGGGTCCGGAAAGGTCACCAGATTGAATCCGCGGGGAACAGGCTTTCCCCCTTTGAAAGTCACCACCCCCACAAGCGTGCCCGCATCGGTCACAGGAGCCTCCTCATAGGCATCCACTCCTGAGACGCCCAACGTCGTGCTCAGGCTCAGCCCCAGCAGAAGCCTATAGCCCCATCGCATACACGGCCTGAACCTTCCCCTGAATGTCATTCTGACCTCCATTCCGAGCTCATCCCACTCGCACGCCCACAACGAGTGCACCGAGCGGATAATCTTCGACCTGTTCGGGCTCCCTAAAACGAAGCGGGGGAGCCTGCTCAGCTCCCCCGCCCGCTTACTTCCTTTTCAGCAAAAGGCCGCCCTCGTTACTGCAACGGCTTGACCTCTGCTGTCGCTGGACCCGCCGTGGGTGTCGCCACCGGCGCTTCCGGCTGCGATTCCGCTTTCTGTGCGCCTATGTCGCCTTTGGACAGCGGCAGAATCCGCTGGTCGTCGGCCGGTAGCACCCGGAAATAGCCCCACTGCCCGGACTGGGAATACGGCAGGCGCTGGTTCGACCACACGTAATCCCCGGGGAGCCTGTAGGGTCCGCCGGCGCCCTGCCTCAGGAACACGTCCAGGGTTTCCGATCCGGCGAATTCCACCACGCTGATCATGTCGGCGCCCGACATGTACGGCTCGATCGGCCACTCGTGCCCTTCGATGCCGAACATGCCGTTCTGCTCGCTCCAAGCCCCGATCACGTGCACCCGGACCGGATCGCCCGCATGCACCTGGATCAGCGGCGTGGACGGGTCCTCAGGTTGCGCGACCGAGCAGGGCTGGAAGATATGTCCCAGCTTGCACCCTTGCTCCTCCCGCTGCTTGTACGGCTCCGACCGATAGTTGACGCCGGTCAGACCCGCCACGTTCTGCACGTAGGGCATGAAACTGGTCCCGATGATGTTATCTTCATCCTGGAAGAACAGGGCCACATCCCGGTAGTTCCGCTTGCCCACATTCTCCGGCAGGCTCGCGTCCACGATCACATCGGCCTGCCAACTATTCTTCTGAGAGAGATCTGCGCCGGTCACCGGGTCGCGATACTTGGAGCCCTTCGCCCCGACGATGATCGCCCCGTACAGCCCGTTGCGCGGGTTGACCACCACGTTCGCGCCGTCCCACACCAGGGAGGTGGTCTCCTTATTGGCCGGATGCGCGTAATAGGTGTACGTCCGGCTTGCGCCCGGACCGATCGTCTGGTCGCCCGGGTTGTTGCCCACGTTGATCCCCTGCGAGTCTCTCGGATCGAAGCCCAGACCCGGCGCGAAGAACGACGCCCGGCTGCCGGCCATTTTGTTCTTGAGATTGACCTTGATGCAGTCGCCCAGGTTCACCCTTAGCGTCAGAGGACTGGGCTGAAGGCCCGTGGCGACTGTGGCGGCCTCCTCTTCCAAGGCAAAGATCTTGCCCTGTGAATTCGCCACTTCGATCTTGCGCTCGAAATCCACCTCGATGGCGGCCTTTGCCTTTGTGTTATAGACGAGCGGCCGGTCCATCGCGACCACATTGAAGGTCTTCACCGGCGCGTCGCTCGGGCAGACAGACGCCGGAGCCTTTGGCATTACATCGCTCTTCGTGCCGGCCGGGAGGGGCTTCAGGTCCGACACCTCCTTGTCCAGCACGCGGACGATGCCCCACCCACCTTCCATGAAGTGGGAGGCACGGCCGTTGAAGTGGATATAGTCGCCCGGCATCTGCTGGAAGCCGCCCGCTTTAGTCACCAGGTCATACCGCTCGGCGATCCCGACGTGAATCGAGTTCTTCCGATTGGCGTCCCCGGCGTAGCGCTCCGTCAGGAACGTATGGCCCGAGAGGGTCCACACGTGCGACTCGTTCATCAATTGGTGTAGTAACCGGTACACCACCGTGTCGCCGAGATACGCCCTCAACAGAGGCGTGTCGGGGTCCCTATGGGCCAAGCTGCTGAACAGCTTCGACGTGTCCGGGTTGTTCGCCAACCGCCGCGCAAACGGCTCGGCCCGGAAGTTGAGACCGCTGCCGGTTGTATGCGTGCCGCCGTTGATGAAGGGATTGGGCAGCATCAAGATCTTATCGGGCATCTGGAAGGACACGGTCTTGCCGCCCTCCAGCGCCACCTCAATCGGCTGGCCTGGTGGGTTGCCGGCCTGGATTATGTTCACCGTGTGCGGCACGGTGTCATGGATCGAGACCATGAGCTCGCGGAAGCTCCCGTTCACGCCGTAACCCACCGGTTCGGTGGTATGGATGTCGGCGATGGGGCCGCTCCGGATCTCTTTGCCGGTCTTCGGATCATGGTAGGTCGAGCCCTGCGGCTCAATGATGACCGACCCGAACCCGCCATGAGGCCAGGTCGTGGCACCGAAGGCGTGATCGTGCCAGAACACCGTCCCCAGGTCCGAATCCACCCACCACCGGTACCGGACGAATTCCACCGTCACGATGTCGTTGGCCGGATGGGCGTGCTTCAGCGGCTGCGAGAAGGTGACCGTGTTGCCGCTGATGGCCGCAATCCGCATGATCTCGTTGCCCTTGACGTTATCCGCGCCGACCAGCAGCTCGGTTCCGGCGTGGTACTGCTTCGCGTTCTTGACCGTGATGGTCTTGCTGCCGGCCTTGACTGCTTGAGAGATGACGGTGTTCATCGGCGCCGGCAGCCCCGCCTTCTTCGGCTTCTCCAGCATCGTGAACGGCCGCACCGACTGCTCATAGGACATCCCGCTGATCACGCCGTCCGATGCCTGGTTGTCGAACTGCATGAAGTGGGGATGGATGTTGATCTTCGATGACTGGAAGTTCGTGAAGTCATCGTCGTCCCACTCGCTGGTCAGGATAAGGTCCACGCAATCGTAGACGTTCGCGCGAATGACGAGTGGGTACTTCTTGTCATCGTTCTTCCGTGTCGCTTCCTCTTCCTCATGAATGACATAGATCAACCCGTCCTTGTCCACCATCGCCGGCTCCTTGCCCTGCGCCTTGGCCAGGGTGATCGGCAGCCGGATGAAGTGGAGGTTATAGAACTTGCGGCCGACATTCTCCGGACAGAGGCTCCAGCGTCCCTGCTCGCCCGGCTTGGCCGGGTCAGGCGTCCGCGCGCCGCTCTCGTCCTGGTGGATCATCTCCAACCAGGGCGCCCCGTTGTGGTTCGGCGGGAACGGCACGCGCTTCCCGAAGTGCGGCTTCATGGTCGGCCAGGAAATCTTCCCGGTCCGAGCATCGAACAGGATCGGAAGCCGCTCGCCCGGCTTCGGTGATTTGTACTTGGGATTGGCGATCGTGCTTTCCTTCTCGGTCATCGCGGTGTTGCCGTTCCAGGCCCAGTCCAACACGGTGGCATCGTAAGCCATGATCTGGCCGCGCTCGTCGCCCTTATGTCCGGGCTTGCCCATGGTCGGCAACTGTATCTCGACCCAGTCCTTGATGGTGACCACCGCCTGGCTGCCCTTCCAGTTGGTCTTGCCCTTTTCAACGATCTGGAAGGTCTTGCCGAACCAGTCCACTGTCTTGCCGATGAGCTTGTCCGAGGTCACGCCGACCTGCATCCGACCCTGCCGATCCGGCAGTTCCCGGAGGTCGGGCATTACGTCGGTGTGATACGGCCCAACCTGCAACGTGTTGTAGGTCCGGGCGTATCCCCACATTCCCGCCACGTAGTGGTGCGCCACGTGGCAGTGGAAGAGAAAGTCGCCGGCCAACTGCTGGCACAGGCCTGACCCACACTCGTTCTCCAGGTCCAACGCTTCGGCCGGCCCGATCACCTCGACGTCCACACGATCGGTCTTGGTCCGGACGACCGGATACTTCACCGGCCCGTCCTTGGCGGTCGCCCACAACTCTGAATCCAGGGCCCGCGGGCTGCGCGGCCAGCGGATGGACCCGCCGTGCGGATGGTGGGAATGGAACACCTCCGACCCGCCGTGCACGATCCGCCACTTGACCGGATCGCCGAGGTACGCCCGTGGAAGCGTCGTGGGAATGTCGCCGAACGTATAGGCGCTGTAAGCCAGCGACTCATCCTCAAACCCGAAATACTCGTGCTGCAGATGCATCTCGTCGATGCCGAACGGCTCGCTGCGGTAGTTCAACGCGCGGCCCCCGGGACGATAGGCGTCAGTCAAGGGGTCACGCTGGGGCAGAAAGTCGCCCTTCTTGTTGACCGGGCGGAAGGCTTCGTCTCCGACTTCGTGATAGAAGATCACGTGCTCACGGAAGTCTGGACCCGAGCCGTTGTTAATCATCACCTGCCAACCGCTTTTCGCCTCGGTCGCCGGCCCCGTTCCGATGGGCTCAAGATACCGGGAGCCCTTCGGTTCCACCACGAACGCCCCGAACAGACCCATCACCGTCAGCTCGCGGTCGTTGCTGTAGCTATGGAACTGGCGGACCCCTTCCTGGATCGAGGGGTGGAGGTACCACTCCATGTCCACGGACTTGCCGGGGGCCAAAACCGTGTCCGGGTTGGTGGTGGTGGCGGCCTTCCCGGTCGCGCTGACGATCATGCTGGCGCCGTGGATGTGCAGGCTGCCAGCCTCGCCCTCCAGCTTGTTCCGCAGGGTGATTTTGACGCAGTCGCCCTGGTTGGCCCGAATGACGAGGGGTTGGATGACATCGCCCTGCAGGCCGTTCGTCACGGCGCCCGTGTCGAACTTGTCCTTCTCATTCTCGCGGGCGGCTTTGTTCCGGGCCTCTTCCGCCCGAGCTTTCTGGATGTTCTCGGTCAGGATGTACATGTAGCCCGGATAGAAGTCCAGCCACTGATTGAGCGTGATCTCGATGGGGATCATCGAGATGTCGTACTTCTTCGCTGGAGCCGAGGCGGGGCAGCGCCCACCATCCATCTTGACCGGCTCGCCGGGCTGAGAGGCCAGAAGATATCCCTGCCCATCGAATTGGTGCATCGTGGACATCGTGTTGTACCCGCCGGATGTCCACTGGGCTTGGGCCTGAGCGTCGATCTGCTGCATCAGGCGCTGGTGCTGCAGGTCAACCTTCTGCGCGCGGTCGGGACGACCTTCGATCGTGTTTTCAATGATCGTCTGCCCTTTGAGCTGTTCCGCCCAGGCCGGGCTTGTCGCTTTCGCCGCGTGATGGGCATGCTCGTCCGCGGCAAACGCCGCAGGGGAGAACACCAGCCCCCCGGCGATCGTGACCGCTTGAAGGGCATGGCCCAGTCGGCCGAAGCCAGTCCTGCGATAGGTTTGACTACTCATATGCTAGCCTCCTTAATGTTGACGAAACCGTTCTTGCAGACAAAGGGAGATGTGCTTTAAACCAGCAACGACAATGCCAGGACGCGAGCCGAACGCCCCGCCAAGCAATTCCTTTGAAAATCCAGTCATTCCATCAATCCTGCAATCGTCCCTGGAGTCCTTTGCACGCGCTTCCTGTCAATCGCGCTGTACGACCCCAAAGGACTAGTTCGCGAGATGCCCGCAATTTCAATTGATTGGATTGTCCAATCATTTAGACAGTCCGTTCACTCGTGTGGCACATCGGGGCAGGCGCCTGCGTGGCATCCGCCGCCAGGATCTGATACTCGTGTAGCTTGTTGTAGAAGCTGGCTCGGCTGATCTTGAGCGAGCGCGCCGCTTGAGCCCTGTTCCCCTTGGCATGGTTCAGGGCTTCCGCGATGCGCACGCGCTCAAGAAGCCGGACCGCATCCTGCATCTCGTCCTTGAGCGACAACATCGTCCTGGTCGTGGCGGGCGCACCATAGAGATCAGCAAAGAGCCGGGCGGCGGCGAGCTCAGGCCCCGACGACGTCAAGACAGCCCGTTCCACGATATGCCGCAATTGCCGGACGTTGCCTGGCCACGTATGGTCTGTCAGTAACTTCGCGGCCTCGGGAGCAATGACGAACTCCTTCTTCCCGTACCGCTCGCAGAACTCGGCGATGAAACACTCGAGCAGTAGCGGAATATCCTCCCGGCGCTGGCGCAGCGGGGGGATCGCCAGCGGAATCACCGCCAACCGGTAATAGAGGTCCTCTCGAAACGCTTTGTTGGCCACCAACGGGGCCATCGCTTTATTGCTGGCGGCGATGACGCGCACGTTCGCTTTGATGCGGCGGGTCCCTCCCACCGGCTTGATCTCGCCGTCCTGGAGGACCCGCAGCAATTTCGCCTGCAAGGCGGGGCTCATGTCAGAGATCTCGTCCAGGAAGATCGTGCCGCCCTCCGCCTCCTCAAAAAGGCCAAGCTTGGCGGATACCGCACCGGTGAAGGCGCCTTTGACGTGGCCAAAGAGTTCGCTTTCCAGAAGCGTCTCCGGGAGCGCCCCACAGTCGATCACCACGAACGGGTGGTTACGGCGCCGGCTGAGCGCGTGAATGGTCCGCGCCACTATCTCCTTGCCGGTCCCGCTCTCGCCCTCGAGCAACACAGTGGCATCGCTGGGTGCGACCAACTGGATCATCTCGAAGAGGTGCCGCATCGGTCCGCTTCGACCGATGAGACACCCCAGCCGGTCTCCATCCACTCTGGCAGGTGAGGAAGTGTGCATCGCCTCGCCCGAGGATCCGCCATTAGCCGGGGGGCTGACAGCGGAGAGCAATGCGCAGGGCAATGCTTCGTCATCGGAACAGGCTTCCCGAGAGGCCTGCACCTGTAAGACAAACATGCCGGCGGAGGCCGATCTATGTTCAAGGACCGGACAGTGCTCACAGGGCTTATCCCGCCCCATGCAGTGGTAACATTTGCCGTTTGCTTCAGCAGCCAAAGTGGGGTCGCACGCGCTCGCCGCTTGATTGGCGAAGATGACGTTCAGCTCCCGGTCTATGACTCGCACCCCCTGGGGCAAGCGGTTCAGGATATGTTCGAGGAGGGACGATCGCTGCTCCAATTCGGCGAGACGCGCTTTCAAATCCCTTTGTCCCTGGTGACTCCCACTGGCCTGGGTCGTCATTGGTGTGCTTTCCCTCCATCGTCGAGTAGATGGCGCACGGACTCCTTCAACTCTCCCATTCTGACCGGCTTGTTGAAGTAGGCCGACGCGCCCCACTTGTAGGCCAGAGACTCGGTGTCCTTGTCCCCGAAGGCCGTCATCATGATGACAGGCGCCCGCGGAACCGTCGCCTTGAATTTAGCGATCAACGACATGCCCCCATGAGGCATCCGGAGATCGGTGATAATCAGGTCGGGAGTGCCTTGTGCCAAGCTGTCGAGTGCGGCGAGCCCATCGGCCGCCTGCGTGACGCGGTAGCCCTCATCTTTGAGCTCGTCGCAGATCAGGCTCCGCATCGCGGGGTCATCATCAACAAGCAAGATGCTCACTTCTTTTGCTCCCGCCTTACGTCCGTTCGTTGTCACACTCCTCACCCTGGGCAGACTGGCCAAGCTGCGCTTAGTTTAGGGAGGAGCAAGAGGGAGGCCAGACTATGAAGAGTCAGGCTAGCGTGAGGTAACGGGTGGAAATTCGATGAGTTAGGAAAGCGGGGAGCGGTGATGCCGCACAAGGCTGACGAGAAATTCCCCACTGAAAGATTTGATAGGGGTCATTATGCGCCAGTACACCACGGTCGGTGGGAAGGCGGTCAGGGGACTCCGTTGAGCAAGTCAACCACCACGCTTACCGGTACGCCGAATGCGACGCCGCCGAACCGGGTCATCACAGCGGCATTGACGGCGATCAACTCTCCCTTGCTGTTGAACACCGGGCTGCCGCTGCCGCCGCCGGTAGTCTGCGCGTCGTAGACGAAGCGGTTCGGGACGATATCGGCAATGTGACCCTGCGTCGCCAGCGGCCGGACCGCGCTTCGGTCGGAGATATCCTGCATCAGACTCCGCAAATGGGGCCGATGTTTCTTCAGGAGAGCAGCCGACTCCTCGTCATCCATGCGGGCTAGAACTCCCTCCACCCCGGCCGGGTAGCCGAGGAGCACGACCGCTTCCCCGACGATCCCCTGTGGGACCGGTTTCCGGATCGGGATCGGCGGAATGCCCGGCGGCACGACCGCCAGCTTTCCCAGAGCCAGGTCGGCCGCATCCGAGATCCGGACGAGGGTCACCTCGTAGGGCTCCCGTCGGCCGGGGAAGAAAGCCAGGAGCGTGAGCCGCATGGCTTCCAGGCCCGCCTTTTCGTACTGGCTTTGGGCCGAGGGATCCATAGTCCAAGGCTCGGTGACGTGTCGGTTCGTCACGATGTGGCCCTTGTCATCGACCAGAAATCCCGTCCCCGTGAACTCCAAAGGAGCGGTCTGCACCAACTCCGCACGCCCCTTCTCCGCAAAGCCGAAGACGATGTAGAGGAAGCAGACTGACCGGCCGTAGCGGTTGATCAACTCCACGGCGCTGGTCATCTCCCTCTCCAACACCCTGAGTCGGTTGGTGAGAGCGCGCACCTCTTCAGGCGACGCCCCGCGCCGCCGTTGTTCTTCCAGCAGCGCGACCAGGCGGTCGTTTTCGGCCTGCCGGGCGGCGAGCTCGTCCGCGATCCTGGTCCGTTCCATGAGGATCCGTCGCTCCAGGTCGGCTTGGCTTTGGCGGGCGGATTCAAGCTCCTGTGTCAGGACGGCCATGCGCTCCTCAACAGCCTTCCGCGTCTTGTAGCCGGAATAGATCGCGCCGCCGACGGTGCCCAGTAGGAGGACGAGCAGCCCCACCACAACCACCTGAGTTGTCCGCGAGGCATGGCGGCGCACGTCGTAAGCAAGCTGGCCGAGAAAGACGCCCACCGCTCCTTTCCCGCCCGATTGCGCCTCCCCCGCCACATCCCGTGCGTCCTGCAGGATTTCGCGGACTAGTTTGCAGGCGGAGTACTCCTCGGGGCGGATCCGGAAACGGAGCTTTGGGCCTTTGGGTCCGAGCTGGATGAGATCCTGATCGCTGAGGATCGTCTCCTCCGCCGGCGTATCGTTCACCATCGTGCCCGTCTCCGGATCCCGATTGCGCAAGCGGACGTCGCAGTCGGTCTCGAACAGTTCCGTGTGGAAAGGCGAGACTGGATGCTTGCCGTCCTGGGAAAAAACCACGTCGTTGCCGGGATCGCTCCCTAGCGAGAGCCATGGGCGGTCGAAGTACTGGGTTTGCCCCTTGCGACTCCCCGAGAGGTGGACAAGCGCGAACTTCATAGAACCAGCGTCACAAAGCTAGCTAAGGAGCTCCTCAAGCAGGAAAACTACGGACGCGCTGTTGCAATCTGCAGGCGGACGCGGAAGGTCGTTCCCTTGTTGATCTCGCTCTCCACGAGGACCTGGCCGCCGTGCTCCTGGACGATCCCATGGACCACGGTGAGGCCGAGGCCGGTTCCCTTGCCGACTTCCTTGGTCGTGAAAAACGGGTTGAAGATCTTGTCGAGGTCTTCGGGCGAAATGCCGTGTCCGGTGTCAGCCACGGAGACTTCGATCATCTCACTGTAATCTACCGCAGAACCCCTACTCTCAGGAACCACGGCGGTCCTCACTCGCAAGGTCCCACCGTCCTCCATGGCGTGGAGCGCGTTGATCGCCAGG
>JAXIOW010000002.1:0-3191 GCA_045403215.1 Nitrospirales bacterium
ACCTCCACGAGATGTACGCGAGGCTAGGCAGCGGGTGCCCTTTGTAGGCCCCACGCCCGCCGATCAATACCATCATTTTTCCCCACGCCCTGCCTTGCGATTTAATCGTCCTCCTCCTAGAATGGGCCTCCCTGCGAGGCCCCTATGCCCTTCACGACCTGCCTGTCATGTTCAAAGAGATCTTGGGGCCGGCATCGTAGCGCAGTCGCTCGCCTCGGCCGCGCGAGTGTCAGACGACGCCATGATCTCCGCACGAGCGACATGTAAGGACCACAGCATGCCTGGCACCACACTGTGCACACAACCCAACCGAGGACATCACTTTATGACTCCGTACGCTTGGCTCCCACGGTGGTCTGTGTGCTTTACAATGGCCATCACCATGATCGTAGTCCTTTGGGGATGCGCCAACGTGCCGCGCCATTATGTACGGATGGCAGAGCCTGGCACTACGCTCACCGCGCTGACCGTCCATCCGGAGATGTACCGCGGGAAGGTGGTGCTGTTGGGGGGAACGATCATTGAAGAAGAAGAGAATGAGCAATACCTCTGGTTGCATCTCACGAACCGGCCACTGGACCAAGATTATATACCGCATCGTCCCGCCGACATGGATGGTCCCGAAGCTGGCTCCTACTGGGTAGTGGTGACAAAGCAACAATTCCCCCGCGAGTATCGGCAGTGGGCGCGAATGACGGTGGTCGGACGAGTAACGGGCACGGGGTCTGGGAGAATTTTAATCCCAATTATATCCCCTCAACTCCGGGAAGTATCAAAAAGAATTAGGTGGGAATCTGCCTTAGCCCACATTATTCGTGAAGATTTCTGTTGCGATTGCGAAAAAGCAGAAGTGCGATCAAGCGGGGCGGACACAACTAACCCTATTGCAAAGGGAGTATTCAGCCATGACCTTACTTGACCGTATTATTGCTGGCTCTTTATCGCTTGGCATTTGGGTGTGAATACTCATGAGCGTGCTTTCCCCAGTTTCGTTGCACGCTCTAGCTATTGATCCCAGCGATGTGAAAGGGCTCCGGAGCTTCGTAGAGAAAGTCGTGGAAGAAGATTGCACTGTCTACGGGTTTAGTATCAGCTGTCGAAGTCCTGCACAACCACTGCGCTGAACGTATCCGCTTCAAGGGCAGGGGGCCTATGCCCCCTGCACCCCAATCATCAAATCACTCCAATCACCGAATCCTCAATACAGAGACTCGCTCATCGGACCGCGCACACACCAGGCTTGGGCGGTGGAGCCCTCAACGAAGATCTCCACGGAGCCCTCCTGGAAGTTCACGACCAAAATGTTGCTGGTACCAAAAGTAGAAGTATTACTCGCACTCGTCGTCGCCGACCAAAAGTTGGCCGACGTGACAGTGGAGAACGGATGGCCCGGCGTGAGGGTCGGGCCCGGAAAGGCCACGGAGGGATCGATCAGACTCGCCAGCTCTGGGATGGACGGCAGCCGTCAGCCCTTCGTACCCCCGACTGTCTTCTTGAGACATCCATCGCGGGCAAGGAGCCACATGTCCATTGTGGCGGCCATCGCTACGCGAGTCATCGATAAACATCACGCCCGACATTGAGAAAAACCCCTATGCCTTGAGCAATTGAGTGTGCCGCTTGCTCGGCTTCATGAGGAAGCACGTAGGTAGATCCTCATCCTCAGCTTCGACGACACTGACTCTCCCTTACTCCCTTCAGCCGCCCTTATGAGCTGTGCTTTGAACTCAATTGACAGGCAATAACAAAATCACGGTCGTATGGATACGCTGCTGCCATTTCAAAACCTATGCGATTTCGTTCATTCTGGCATTCCTCAGACGTGGCATACGTATTCAGCACCATGACTTTATCGAGTCCCGGCACTATATTTAGTAGAACGATGATTAAGAACCACATAGGGCTCCTTTCTGCGCTCCAGCGGCGTTGAGCGCAACCTTGTGCAAATCCTTCACCCCTGCTGTCGCCGCAATCATTCCTGGACGCACGATCATCAGCGTTTTCATCGTAATCCCTTCGTACTGTTCGGCACGGTTTCGGTACCCATCCGCTACTCCTGCAATGGCGCAATCGCCGTGCCACCATGCAAGACGATCCGGTGTGGCTATTACCCATGACAATCCAGGTGCTTGGCGCCTTCGATGCCAGGAATGGCCGCGTGACTGCCCCTGCCCGAGCGGCAGAAGGACAGAAATTGGCGTGGCAGAAGGAAGAAATTGGCACGTCAGGGCTGCCAAAGCAGTACGCTGCCATAGCTGACAAACTCGACCACCAAAGAACTGGCGACCATCGCTGCGCGAGTCATCTCTAAAGATCACGCACGACATTGTGAACAAACCTGTAGGTAACAGCTGGAGTATCACGAATTTAGGATATCGCTGGATTCCCCTTGTCGAGCCACGCTGCGCTCAAGGATGAGGTGCAGCTTGGCATTGAGCACACAGCCGCCGGTCATGAGGTGGGTTAGGTTGCGGAATGCGTGATGCCCACTCCCTCTCGTTCTGCACAGGCACCACGAGAGGCTAAACACCGCATAAAGAAAGGGGATTGCTGCTCCTATCAAGGACTTCAGCAATCCCCTTACTATAATCCCAAAGCAGGTGCGCTACGGGGCTGCGCTACGCCACGACATCGCTTACACAAAAATGATTAGCGTTGAATGGAGATGAAGAATCGATTCTTACCTCCCTTAGCAATTCAACATTCATCATTACACAATCACCATTGATGCACTTGATGCACTGAGCATCTCCCGCACCTTCGCAAACGCTTTGGCGCGATGACTGATCGTGTTTTTTTGATCCGCTGGCAGTTGCGCCAAGGTCTTCCCTAATTCCGGAATGAGGAACACAGGATCATACCCGAATCCTAACGTCCCACTCGCCTCTTCTGCAATCACTCCCTCCAACGTTCCTTGTGCCACCCGTATTCCGTCTGAAGGCAGTGCGATCGCTGCGACGGTCAGAAAGCGAGCGGTTCGTTGTTCACGCGGCACGCCCGTCAACTCCCGCAACAACTTTCGACAGTTGTCTTCGTAGGTCGCGTCTTCGCCGGCATAACGGGCCGCATAGACACCGGGCCGCCCACCAAGCGCATCCACTTCCAGCCCTGTATCGTCGGCGACAGCTGGCAAGCCCGTGGACTCTGCAATGGCACACGCTTTCTTTACTGCGTTGGCCTCACAGGTGTTC
>JAXIOW010000183.1:0-3055 GCA_045403215.1 Nitrospirales bacterium
ATCGGTGAAGCTCCAGAGCAGCTTGGGATCCGCCTCCGGGTTGGTGACGTCCAGCACAAAGTAGGCGCTGTAGAACACGCGGTTGGTGCCGCTAATATTGACCACCATCTCCTTGCCGCCCCCAGCCGGGCAATCCTTGCAGCTTCCGCCCATGCGGAACCCCCCGATCAGGATCGTCCCCCAGCCATCGGGATGATCGGCGTCCGGCGTGAAGATCCGCACATCCGTCACCTTCGGCTTCAGGTCCACATAGTACACGTGCGCATAGTCGCTCCGCGTCAGCCACTGGAGCTGCGGCAGGAGCTGGTAGGGGATGAAGCCCCACAGCTCCTCGCCCAGCAACGGGCCGCTGCTATTGTCGCCGGAGGTCCGAGTGAACCAGCCATGCTCGATGGCGCTGCTGGTGACGGGATCATCCCCACGGTGATAGAAACCGACGTTGAACGCATGCATCATCCCATCGTTGGCCCCGACATAGGCCACCTGCCGCCGGTTCTTGTACTTCGTAAAGAAGGCGTTGTAGCTCGCGTCCCCGTAAATCACGTCGTACCGTTCTGCGGGGGCTCCGACAATGGTGGGGGAGGAATGGACAATGTCCCCTAGCTTCCACACCTTCAGCGAGCCAGCAACAGTGAGTTGCCGGTCGCGCAGGCCGGTAATGTGAAAGCCGCGGATGAAGCTAATAATATTGTCCGCGGTGTACGGAGCCGCCCCGGCCCGTATGTACGGCCACAGGGTGGCTCCATTGGCGGTGCTGAAGGCCATCTCCTCCCCGGCATCCACTACCCCATCGTTGTCAAGGTCCACCCAGGTGCGCAGATTGCGGGTGGCCGGATCCTTCAAGGCCAATTGCTTGCCCGCCTCCCAGAGGGGTAGAAGGCCCTTCAACGCCACGGTGTTCGTCGGAGTGGCGGAGTCCGCCTTCCCATCTCCGTTTGCATCGACGTAGCGGTCCGCCTTGACCTCCCCCGCCACGGCATCGTAGCGCGTTTTGACGATGTAGTCGTTCTGGTAGATCAGTTTGCCGTCCCCGTCGGTGTCCTCCCGCAGGTTGCCCACGGCGTCCACAAAGAGGCTGTGCAGGTAGCCGATCCAATTCACCTGCTTCACGCCCTCGACCAGGCGCGGGTAGAAATAGGCCTGATAGACCGCGCCCTCGCCCGTCACGGAACTCGCCTGCACCGCCGCCGCAGTCCCGGAGACGCTCCGCTGGAGAATGCTGTTGAGGGTAGCCATGAGCTTGTCTCGCAGGTCGTCCACGTTCGCTGATTCGAAGTACGCATCCGGCAGCCCGTCCGCGCCGGCGGCGCCGGTGTAGTTGTTCACCGTATCGTACTCTTCCGGCAGATCGGGGAGATTGTTCCCGTTGAGGTCCACGAAGGCGCCGGCCTTGGCCGTGGTGCTCAGCAACTCGCGGCCGACTTCGCCCCCGTAGGCAAAGAAGGTATAGACCGTGACGTTCTGGAATCCAGGGAGGTCATGCCCCGCCTCGTTGATCACCGGGATCGTCGCTTGCCGGAGGTCGTTGGTATGAGCCCAGTACGCCACGTCGTCCAGGTAGTGGCTGGCCTTCACCTCCCCAGTAGGGGGACCGTAATTGTCCTTGTGGCCCACGCAAGGGTTCTGAGTGCCTTCCTTTCCGCCCCCGGCCGGCGCGGTGCAGTGGGGGTCGTGCACGGCATGACCGTAATCCTGCAGGGCCGCCGGGACATTCTGGTCGACGTTCGGAGCCCCGTCCGTGAACAGGATGATGTAGGTCCGGCAGCAACTCACCTGTGCCGAGGGGCTGGCCCAGGCCGGCGTAAAGTTGCTGCCGAAAAAGTACGGGTCCCGGCCGCAGGCATTGGCGATGTAGCCCGCCGGACAGGTCTCGGTGCCGGTCAGCGCGCTCAACTCGCCCGAGCCCAGCGAGCCCACCCCGCTCGCGCCGAAGTTCGCGGCCGGAGAGAACGCCAAGGGATACTCATACGCGCTCGGGATGTAGGCCGAGTTCACTTGGGCCACATACCGCGCCGCATCATACAGGGATTCAGCGAGAGGGGTCCCGCTGTCTGGGATGGCCTCCTCGACACCGTCGACCATCGCCGCCTTGTTCGTGTTGAAGGTCTCGATAGCGCTGTCGGCATAATTCATCGTTTGGCGGGAACCGATCCCGGTGAGGATCTTTGCTCCATCTCCAAGTGCAGACTTCTTGAAGACGGCCAGACCGAACCGGCCCTTGTCGCCAACGTTTTGGATCACGCCGATCGGCTCGCTTGTGACCGCCACGCGGATGACGAACTTCTGCTCTGCATAGGCGTCGCCATCCGAAGCTGCGCAACTCGTAGCGTTGGTGGGCATCCTGGTGCTGTCGTTATCAGTACAGAAGGAGCCGACGAGCGTGGTGGCAGACGGGTGAGGGAGATGGAAATACATGGACGAGCCGCCCCCTGGCTGGACGGCGGTCGGAACCCTCCCGGTTTGGGCACTTGCTGCGACGCCTGGAGTGCGGACCCAGCTGCAGCAAGTCGGCAGATTGGAATCAATCCCTTTGATTGTGATCATGGCCGGGGTCCCGGTGGGCGGGCAGGTGCCATCCGCCAATCGCGCGACGACGCACTGCCCACCGATCATCGCTTTCTTCACCCCATCAAAGCGACGGAGGCTCACCCAGTTCAGAAGATTGCCATCCCACTCGGTGCTCCCGCAAAGTGTGGCTTTCACCGTGGCGGTCGGCTCGAACCGGGTCTGCAAGCTGTTATACGTGTAACACTTCATCGGATCGAAGAGGCCGCCATAGGTGGCGTTCTCGTTCCAGGCAGGGCAGTTGTCGAAGTCGTCCTGGCCCGGCAAGGCCTCGCCGGTCTTATCGCAGCTGGCCCGAACCGTCATGCTCTGCGAGGTATCCATGATCAGCAGGATGTTCGGGGTGACGATGTTCTCAACGAACGGGGGGGCGCTGATGTAGTCAGCCATGGACTGAGCGTTGACGTCGGTCTGGCCTGACCAGAAGACGATCCCGATCGCCCCCAAGACCAGCAGCGATGGCAACAGCAAGAATTTCAAACGATTCATA
>JAXIOW010000210.1:0-4609 GCA_045403215.1 Nitrospirales bacterium
CGTCGCCGTTCGGTGTCCGCGTGCCAAGCAGGAGACCGCACCCCTCCGTCGGGTACGCGGCAGCCAGGTGGCGCCGGATCTCGGCCAGCACGTCGGGGGCGATCCGCATGCTCATGGCTCTCCGAGCCACCGACGATCGTCGGCGAGGTAGCCCGCGCCTCCGTCCGGCGCGATCGCCACGACGACCGGCGGCCCGCCGCGCTGCGCGGCCCCGCGCGCCAGCACCGCCTCCGCCGCGACGAGCGCCGCGCCAGTGGACCAGCCGACGAACAGGCCCCGCTCGCGCGCCAGTTGGCGGACCTTCGCCTCCGCCGCCTCCGTCGCCACACAGACCGTTTCGTCCACGATCGCCGGGTCGTAGATGCCGGGGACGATCGCCGTCGCCAGGTGTTTCAGCCCCTCGAGGCCGTGCAGCGGGCTCTCCGGCTGGACGGCGACGAGGCGGATGTCCGGGCGCTGACCCTTCAAGAATCGGCCTGCCCCGACGAGCGTTCCGCTCGTCCCCACCCCGGCCACGAGGTGGGTGATCCGGCCGCGGGTAGCGCGCCAGATCTCGGGCCCCGTCGTGCGCGCGTGCACCCGTGGATTCGCGGGGTTGTTGTACTGGTCGGCGTACCAATAGCGCGAGGGGTCGGCGGCGGCGAGCTCCTGGGCGCGGCGGATGGCACCGTCGCTCCCCTCGAGCGGGTCGGTCTCGATCACCTCCGCGCCGTGGAGGCGGAGCTGGTTGCGGCGTGCCCGCGAGGCGTTAGCCGGCACGCACACGCTCACGCCGATCCGCGCGGCCGCGCCGAGCATCGCGTAGGCGACCGCCGTGTTGCCACTGGACGAGTCGAGCAGGCGCCGCTCGGGCAGCATGCCCAGGGCGAGCCCGCAGCGCAGGATCTCTCGCGCCGGGCGGTCCTTCACCGAGCCGCCGGGGTTGAACCACTCCGCCTTGAGGAGCAGCGCGGGCACGAGCGGCATCAGCGGGGTGTTCCCGACGAGCCCCCACAGCGCCGGTTCGCGCCGGCCGGGGACCGTCCGTACCTCGTGCGTCGCTCCAGAGAGATTGCCCGCCACACACCCTCCTGCAAACGAAAAGCCCACCTCGATGACTTGGAGG
Organism: Nitrospirales bacterium; assembly: GCA_045403215.1. Classification (GTDB taxonomy): domain Bacteria; phylum Nitrospirota; class Nitrospiria; order Nitrospirales; family NS-4; genus NS-12. The sequence continues at coordinate 1,106 of JAXIOW010000210.1, forward strand.
TGGGCCAGTTGCTTCTGCTCTGCTTCGCGACGCCCGTCTACACGGCGCGCATCTCCGCCGAGCCGGTCCCCACCCTCGTCTGGGGAGGGCAACAGCAGCAGGCGCGGCACCCGCACAGCCGAACCGGCGACGAGAGGGAACGGTTGTTCATGGATGGTACCTAACGGCAGCTCCGACGGCGGTCAAGGCCTCAGGGACGGCTCGGGCAGCGCTCAGCGTGCATCGGGATCCTCGGGGGCGCTCTTGGGGCGCGGCTTGGCGGAGGACTTGGGCATCGCCCCCAGGCTCATCAGAAACCAGGCAGCGAGGTCGAACGACGCGCATACCGGAGGCGCATGCGTGGCGCCGCGATGATCCGATGGGTGGCTTGATGTACCGCCGATCCCTCGGGCCCGCTTTCCTCGGTGCGTCCGAGTTCCGTCATCTCGATCTGCACGTCCACCCCGCAATACGGGCAGGGCAACGTCATCGGGTCTTCGCCATCTCTAACTGCGGATCACCCCGACCACTTGGGCGGCTGACTTCGGCGAGCGCTCCCCGATTACTCGGTCCTCATGTTTTCCGCTGCCGCACCTCGTCCTCACGCTGCCGGCGCATGGCCGTGTCGGTGTCCTCCTGACACCGCCGCCGGGCCGACGATTGCGCACTCCAGCGCCGGATGGGGTTGCGTGATGAGGCACTCGCGCGTGGCGATATGTGTGACCGTGCCATCCATCATTGGTGGTGTGCTCCTTCAACATGCGGTGTTACGGACGAGAAAGAGGGCGGACCATGCCGCCCTCCTACTCTGCATAGACCAGTCTGCCTTCGTTGCCGCCCACGACGGTCGACTTGGCATCTTCGTACTCGCAGGTCAGGCCTTCAACAACGCCTTCTCAGGTGTGACCTCCACCTTGATCAGGTGGGGTTTGGCCGTATCCGCCTTCGGCAGCGTGATCGTCAGCACGCCGAGGTTGTAGGTCGCCTTGATCTTGTTGGAATCGATCGAGGCGGCCAGCGTGAATGTCCGCTCGAAGGCGCCATAGGTCCGCTCATAGCGATGGACCCTCTCGGCCTTCTCCTCCGCCACCTGCTCCTTCGTGCCCTTGATCGTCAGCAGGTTGCCCTCCACCGAGATCTTCACGTCCTCGGGCTTCACCCCGGGCACCTCCGCCACCAGGCGGATCACATCGGGCTCCTCGAAGATATCCACGAGCGGCAGCCAGGCGGCCGACGCGGCCTCGGTTGCGGGCCACTCATACGTGCGGAGCGGCTCGTGGAAGACCCGGCCCATCCGGTGCTCCAGCTGATGCAGCAAATCCACCATCGGATCCCTCTGCAGGGAGCCATTGCGTGTGTACATATCGAGCTCCTGATGGTTGTTGGTTGCTTAGCATGGATCTCACTTAACTATTTGCAGTTGTACCTGTTGGAGAGTATTCTGATGTACTGTACTTGTCAAGTGTACCGGGCACACTAGTCAATACTGTCCAATGTGGTTAACTTATCGCGGTCAATTCAGTAAGCCCGCCCCAGGAGGAATCCCGTGGACGTCCCGTTTCTAATTCGGCACCGGCTGGAGGAATTGGGGTTGGAGCAGCGGGATCTCGCCTGCGCCGCCCAGGTGACCGAGATTCAAGCAGCGGATCCAAGAACGACCCTGTCACGGCTACTCCGCACGTCGTCCGAGCGCTTTCGAGCAACCCCGATCATGTCTGTAACGAGGGCACCGAACGAACGTGTGGGCGCGTCCATAAGCGCTCCGCTTAGTGTGCGCCGTATCCGCCCTCCGGCGACGTCCAAGCGGGCTGCGATTGGTGGAAGAGGTCCTGCAGCTGCCGCGCAGTGAGCTCAGCGAGGGATGCGTCGGTACTCTTGGATCCCAAAGGCGAATAGCGAGCGAAGCGCCGCTTGCGCTCGGGGCCGGTCCCGAGCTCGAACAACAACCCAAATTCATCCTTCCCATAGACGGTGACGCGGCCCGCGGGATAAACCTTCCAGATGTTGCTGTCTACCACGATCGTGCGTCGTGCCATCAGGCCAAGCGCCTACGGGGGCGTGGATATAGCCCGGAAAGTCGTTCGCAAGCTGCACACCGGAGGCGTTCGAACAACGCCCCACTAGCTCTTGCGACCCGTCTTGGCGAAGAACGTCGAGAACACCTGCTCCAGCGCCCGCGACTTGCATTTCGGGCAGGCAGGGCGCCGCTTGCCATGCTCGCTGATCGATTGCTCGTTGCTGAAGCGCTTCCGGCACTTGGTGCAGCGGTACTCGTAGATAGGCATAGGCGAAGGTTATTCCTGCCCGAAACGGCGGGCAAGTTGCCGGCCCGCTCTGCTCATGATGCTTTCTCCGGGGGGCGAAAATGGAGCGGGTCTCTGAGGTTCTGGAGCTCCCGGTAATAGTGGAGGAGCGTCGGCCGCTGGCTCTGGAACCGCAGCCGCTGGAGAAACTCCACCTCCTTCGCGGGGGCCGTGCCGCTGAGGGACGGATCATGAAGGAATTCCTTGAGCCCGGGCACTTCGACGGAGTGCTGTTCGGATTCCAGTTCACGGACCTATTCCTTAACAGGGCGAGGTTAATTACTTCCTACCAGCCCTGACAAGATCGGTGGTCCACTTGACAAGTATAGTACACCACAATATGTTCAGTTTGAGGGATCGGAAAGAGCACGCGGACGCCCCAAGTACTGAAAGGACCTGGCGACAGTGGTGGAGGGAACGCCTGAGGTTCAGGCCTACGAGGTTGCCAACTCGACCTTCCACAAGATCGCCGCTCAGAACTGAGGCAAGATCGTCGCTCGCAACTAAGGCCGACCGGTCTGTATGGCCGCTCGTAGCTCCGGTCTGTTCAAGGGCGACCGGTCGGTTCGGAGGAGGGGGCGGGTTAGCTAGTCCGCCCTCTTTCTTAATGTGTCCGTCATAGCTATCCCCGGTGGACAGCGCCGGTACGTAAGTCGAACCCCTTGTAGCGACGAAGCGGGAGGCCCCGCGACGCTGCTTCGTAAGCCTCCTCGAGGCTTGGGAATGCGTAGCTTACCTTTTGTACCGCCCCCCCGCCCTCTGCGTAAACGACGAAGCCTTGAGAATCGTCGTAGTAGGCGTGAACCGCGTATGCATCGATTCGGCAGTGAGTAAGGACTGCTTCGATCTGTCGGCCACGAGTTCCGAGTTTCGAGGGGCTCCGTCTTGGCACTTTCGTGATCTCGATCTGGCGCTGCTTAACGATCCGCGCTTGAGCCGCGCCGCGCTGGTGAAGTATTCACTCCTTAATCTACGCGACGCCAGTTTCACGCGCTTGTTGTGGGCGCGCGTTTTGACCCCAGCCCTACTTCTCTGCCCAGTCCAAGAAGGTGGTGAGGATGCGCTTGAGCTGGCGCGGACCACCTACGCCGTGAAAGGATCCGTCCTCAAGCCAGCAGCGGATCCAGTCAGATTCCGGATCAAGATCGGCGATCTCAGCGAACGAGCGCCCCTCAAGATTAGTACTGAGAAGGTGGATTCGAACGCTCCAGCCGGGGTTGTC
>JAXIOW010000041.1:0-5757 GCA_045403215.1 Nitrospirales bacterium
TTGAGATACCGTTCGGCTTTCTGGGCCACGTTGCGCGGGTCCCGGCTGTAGTTCTCGCGGGTGATGGGATCCACGACATTACAGATCATGCTTAGCGTCGGGATGCTCGTGAAAGGGTCCATGACCGCCGTCTCCGGATCAGGGACGACCATCATGTCGCTGTTTTGAATCGCCTGCCAACCCCGAATGGACGATCCGTCGAAACCGGAACCTTCGGTGAAGACCGTGTCCGTCAGTTCTTCGATCGGGATCGTGAAGTGCTGCCAGGTGCCGGGGAAGTCCACGAACTTTAGGTCGACCATGATCGTTTTGTTTTTCTTTGCAAATTCCAATACTTCCTTTGAAGTCATAAACCCCTCCTTTAAATTTAAATCCCCGATGATTTCCGTTGTACATTGGCCCGATGAACAACCGGGCGCGTAGTCTGCGTCTGTCCCAGGTACTCTTCGATCCGGGCGGTGATAGTCTCGCTGATCAGTTTGCAACGTCCGGGATCGCCGATCTTCCCGCCCGCCTGGTCCGTGACATAGAAGACGTCCACGACTTGGTCCAAACGGGTCGAAATCCGGGCCGCGTGTACGGACAGGCTGAGATCGAAGATCGCCCGTGTGATCGCGTAAAGCAGGCCTTGGCGGTCATCGGCGAACACGTCGATGATCGTGTACCGCTCCGAAGAGTCGTTGTCCACCTGTACCACCGTCGGTTCGCGCAGAGGGACGCCGTGGAGGCTCTGACCGAACCTGGTCGCCTCCTGTAAGAGGGCTTCCACCGAGCGGCGGGATTCCAAGACCGCGGCAATCGACTCGCTGACATCACGGATCCGAGGCGGCGGCGGGCCGTCCGGGCAGTCCGGATCTTGGACGCGGAAAACGTCGACAACCATGCCATCGGCCAGGGTGAGGATCTGGGCGTCCAGGATGTGCAGTCCCTTCGCGGCCAGTACGCCAGCGATCTTGGAGAAGATGCCCGGAATGGTCTTTTCCTGGGTATACACCGTGTAGTCGGTGGTGCCCAGGGCGGGATCGTGTTGCGCATCCACCAGGACGGACGCGTCGGCCAGCTTCGCCAGCCACTCGAGGTGCGTCACGATGCTCTCGACCGGCATCGCTGCTAGATAGTGATCAGGCCACGCCTCGAGTTGCTTGCGGAGCCAGTCCTGAGGCAGCCGCTGGCCCAACCTGGCGAGGACTGCCTGCCGAACCTCATTCGCCTGATCGAGTAGGCCCTCGTAAGTCGTCTCCGCCTCTTCACCACCAGCCAATTCCTTGTGCGTCTTGATAAACAGATCACCCAACAGCGTTTCCTTCCAGCGCGTCAGGACGCCGGGGCCGACAGCCGCAACGTCGGCAGCCGTCAGCACGAACAGCATTTTGAGCGCTTCCGGCGTGCCGACCTGGCGGGCGAACCGCAGCACCACTTTCTCATCGGACGAGTCTCGTCGGAATGCGGTGCTGGACATCAGAAGATGGTAACGAACCAGAAACACCAAGAGCTGTGTCTCGTGATCGTCCAGGCTGAGCCGCTCGGCCACATCCACGGCGATCCGCTCGCCGATGAGGCTGTGGTCCTCTTCCTGCCCTTTGCCGATATCGTGGATGAGCAGGGCGAGATGCAACAGGTCTTTCCGCTTGATCTCGCGATAGACCCGGCCCAAGAGGCCATTCGTAGCGCCGATCTCTTCGGCCTGACTCACCGCGAGCAGGCTGTGCTGGTCCACGGTGTACTTGTGGTAGGCATTGAACTGCATGAGGCCGCGGACGGTCCCGAACGTCGGGATGAACCGCTCCAACAGATGCACCCGATGCATCGCGTCAAGAGTCTCGCCCACACGCCCCGGTCCTGAGAGGACTGAGAGGAAGGACCGCCGTGACGGCTCGCTGCGGAAGGCCTTGTCGGCGATCGACGCCACCCGCTCGGGCAGTTCCTGCACAAGATCGTCGGCGATGGCCAGCCCATAGTTTTGGGCGAGTTGGAAGAGGCGGAGAATCCTGCTCCCCTCTGAAAAGGCTTCTTCCCTGAGGTCTGGTGGTACAGAGATTTCATCTTTCGTCAGCTCAAAGTAGCGTTCAACACGCCGCGCCGGGAGCCAAGCGACCAGCCGCTGCCAGACCGACCGCTGCATGCCCTGGGACACGAACCGGCTAGTGATGTCGCAGACACGGGTGGAATGCCGGTAATACTGCTGCATGAACTGCTCGACGGCCAGAAGGTGGGGAAGGTTCTTGAATCCCCACAGGCCGGCGATACGAATCTGCTCGTCGAACGACAAGATGTCCTGGGCCCGCAAGGCGTAGAAATGGAGTTCGTTCCGAACGCGCCAGAAAAACTCCTGGGCGTCCCAGAGCGCCGCCACATCCCCGGCTGACAGCAGACCGCCGGCTGAGAGGTCCTCGAATGACGATGTCTCGTAGCGCGCCAGGGCGGTCCACTTGAGCAGATGCAGATCCCTCAACCCGCCCCGACTCTTTTTGATGTTCGGCTCCAGCAGGAAGTTGGTGGAACCGTACTTCCCGTATTCTTGTTGGCGCTCTGCGAGCTTTTGGGCCACGTAGTCCTGCACCCTTTTCCCCGAAACCTGCTCGCGGTACGCGCGCGTGAACTCGTCAAAGAGGGTTTGGTCTCCGGCCAGCCAACGCGCTTCCATCAACGCTGTGCGGATGGTTAGGTCGGTCCGGCCCATGGACCGGCAGTCCGCGCTGGTCCGCAGGCTATGACCGACTAGGAAGCCGAGGTCCCACAGGACATGAAGTATTGCCGTCGACACGGCCCGGGCCTCCCGTTCGTGCAATGGCTCGTAGAGGAACATGAGATCAATGTCGGAATAGGGCGCCAGTTCGCGGCGGCCGTAGCCGCCCAGGGCGACCAGTGTGACTCCAGTCGGATGGAGCGTTCCTGCGTATTCGAGGGCGTAGAGATCCCGTAGAATGTCGTCTGCCAACATGGTCAGCGCCGTGACAGTCTCCACGCCGCTCGCGCCGCGGGCATGGGCGGCCGCGATCGCCTGGCGACGAGTTTCTAGGGCGTCCCTGGTCCATGAGACGCACGATGTCCGGTTGAGGAGAGAGTCCAGCATGGCAGTTACAGGGCGCGATCTCCGGTTTCGCCTGTGCGGATGCGCACGACCTCGTCCAGATTGGAGACAAAGATCTTCCCGTCTCCGATGCTGCCGGTCTTGGCCGTCCGGATGATCGTCTCGACCACCTTGTTCGCCAAATTGTCCACGACGACCACTTCGATCTTGGTCTTCGGCACGAACTCGATGGTATATTCGGTTCCCCGGTAGGCTTCCTTGTGTCCCTTCTGGCGTCCGAATCCGCGCACTTCCGAGACTGTCATGCCATAGACGCCCAGTTCGGTCAAGGCGTCTTTGACCTCTTCCAGCTTGAAAGGCTTGATAATCGCCTCGATTTTCTTCATGAGTGCCCGCCCCCTTTTTTCAGGCCCGCCAGATGCGATGAGGCAAGGCCGTTTGACCGTTCCGGCCGTCCATTACGAATAGGCCCGCTCCTCGTGTTGGCTGAGGTCAAGGCCTCGTTCCTCTTCCTCCGCGTCAACCCGGAGCCCAATCGTCCAGTCGATCAGTTTTAAGATGATGAAGGTTCCCACCAACGCGAAGGCCAGGGACGCCCCGATCGTGGCGAGCTGAACCAACAACTGTCCGGGATTTCCGAAGAACAGGCCGTTCGCGCCTGCCGAATTGATCAGCTTGGAGGCGAATAATCCCGTCGCAAAAATCCCGATGGCGCCGCCCACTCCGTGAATGCCGACCACGTCGAGCGAATCATCATAGCCGAATCGATTCTTCCACACAACCGCTGTATAACAGACAGCGCCAGCCACAAGCCCGATCAATAGGGCCGCTCCGAGTCCCACAAATCCCGCGGCCGGGGTCACCGTCGCCAGTCCGGCAATCGCCCCGCTGGCCACCCCCAGGGTGGTCGGTTTTCCCCGATGGATCCATTCCGCCGCCATCCAGCTCAGGGCCCCCATCGCCGCGGCTGTGTTGGTGGCCAGGAAGGCCGACGCCGCCAATGCATTCGCTCCCAGTGCGCTTCCGGCGTTGAACCCGAACCAGCCGAACCAGAGGAGCCCGGCCCCCAGTAACGTCATCGGCAGGTTATGGGGGGCCAGGTAGGCCGTCCCATAGCCTTTCCGCTTCCCCAACACCAACGCGCAGGCCAGCGCCGCCCACCCGGAGCTGATGTGCACGACGGCGCCGCCCGCAAAGTCCAAGGCGCCCATCTTCGCCAACCACCCACCGCCCCAGATCCAATGGGCCAGCGGGCAGTAAATAAACGTTGACCACAGTGCGGCGAACACTAACCAGGCGCTGAAGCGCATCCGCTCGGCGAAAGCGCCTGTGACCAGGGCCGGCGTGATCGCCGCGAACATAAGCTGGAACAGCATGAACACCTGATGGGGGATGGTTGAGCCATAGGTGGGATGAGGGTCACCGCCCACTCCGCTCAGGGCGGCCCACTCGAGGCTGCCGATGACACCCCCCATATCGGGCCCGAAGGCCAGGCTGTAACCCCACAGCACCCAGATCACGCTGACCAGACAGAGGATCACAAAGCTGTGCATGATCGTGCCCAGCGCGTTCTTGCTCCGGACCAGTCCGCCGTAAAAGAGCGCCAACCCCGGCATCGTCATCGCCAACACCAGCGCGGACGAGGTTAGCACCCAGGCCGTATCTCCCGTGTCAACCTTGAGCGCCGGTGCGGCAGCCGCTAGGGAGGACGCTGATGGTGACGCCTCCTGAGCAGCAGTCACGCCGACCACGAGCATACACATCATGAAGGCCACTGCGCCGCCAGCAAGGATTCCTCCAGGTTTCTTCAGTATCTCCATGGCCCCACACCTCCTTGTGTGTTTGGTCCGAGGGAGACCGGTGTACGCCCTCGGACGACCGGCCACTCCCGTTTATGCAGCGAAAATCCCCTCAAAAGTTAATGTCCAGTTGGACCGTCCACTTCCATTGACCGTTGATGACGTGGTCGTTAAACCAGACCGGGCCGGTCAGGAGACTGATGTCTTTGTTGAAAAAGTGGTAGATACCAAAGCCGCCGCCACCGATGAAGTTCTTCCCGCTGGCATAGTCCGCTGCGAACACCCACTTGTTGTATTCGTTCCCTTGCTTGTCTTTGACTTTCCAGAAGCCATAGTCATAGCCGACCATGCCGCCGCTGTTGGCCAGTTCGCCACTGGCCCCGGCGATACAGGCCAGTGGACCAGTTCCGTTAGGCTTGCATCCCCCCTCCCGCATGAGGGCAGCGTCGGGATTGCCGTAATACCCTCCGGCGTGGATTCGGCCAAATGGCCCCAGTGTTTTGCCGACGATGAAGTCGACGATGTCCATGTTGGTGATCTGCTTTTTGGTCCCGACGTTGAAAATGCCCACATTGATGGCCGGGAACCAGTCACCGAAAAAAGCTCCTTCAGGTATACCGAGTTTGGCATTAAATAGCAGCGAGTTGCCAATGGACCGCATTGCCGGGTTAATGCGTGTGCCTGGAAACAGCCCGTCAATTCCGACTTCCAGGTTCAACTTCTGGAAGGGTAAGGCCCCGACCGTCAAGCCGACGTCAGTCGGAAACGAGTCGAATTGGCTGTTGGCTTGTTCTTCCTGCGTGCGCGACAGCCGAAAATAGTTATCCACCCCGATATGCCAGACGTTGAAGGGCTGGACGTCGGAGGTGGCCACCGTCCAATAAGTGGTCGAGGGTGTCGCAGATGCTGTTCCAGCCGTGAGGAGAG
>JAXIOW010000124.1:0-2378 GCA_045403215.1 Nitrospirales bacterium
TCGCCCAGCTGCCTATCATCCGTGACTTTGCATTCCGCCGTCACGCCTTCTTCTCGCCAGACAGCCGCTCACGCTCCCGCTGCATGGCGGTGCGCCCGGCTTCGACCGCCTCGGCCAAGACCATCTTTTTCTCCCGGACGAACTCGTGTCCCTTGTCCACCGCCTGGTCCATGAGATCGGTGGCCTTATCGGCCAGCTCATGGACATGCTCTTCGGCTCGCCGCGCATAGCCGCGCAACTGCTCCTGTGACTCACGACCAGACCGCGGCGCCAGCAACAGCGCCATCGCGGCGCCCGCCAACCCTCCGGTCACAAATGCCAACCCCACCGCTCCCAGTGAACACCCTCTGTCATTTGCCATTGACCGTCCCTCCTTCTCGATGAATGAGTGTCTTGACGATGCCCGTCGTTGCCCTGAACCCCGCCACCATGCTGGCCAAGGTGACCAGGAACGATCGGCTCGTACCCTGCACCGTCTCATGGACCCGTTGCACGGTGTCGCCCAGTGTCCCCGCCGCATGCAGCAGCACCGCCGCATGCTCGACCCCACCCCGCGCATGCTCGACGAGCGCGTTTAGATTCTCCGTCGTCGCCCGCATCTCCTTGAGCAACAATGGCAGCTCGGCGTTCATGCGGACCAATAGGTATTCTGATTCCGCCACCGGTTTCCTGAGTTGTATCAACAGCGGAACCAGCGAGCCGACCAGCACCGCCAACGCCACTGCGCCTACACATACGGCAATTTCGACAATCATAAGACTCCTCCTCCGCTATCAGGTATCAGGCCTTCCACGCGCCGGCTTATCGGAGGACACCGAAGAACCAGAGGGCGACGAGCAACGTGAACGGGACTCCTAGCAGCCAGAGAATCAACCCTTTTCCCATGATGGCATCTCCTTTTCTGCCTGGCCAAAGACCTGGATCATTGGCATTCGCTTACGGGCCCAGCTCCTTAAGGAGGCTGGCCAGGTCCTCTGCATGCTCTTCTTCCTGCGCAAGAATCCCCTCCACTACTTTACGAGTCGTGGGATCATCAGTGCCGACATAGGTGACCATTTCACGATAACTGTCGATCGCGATCCGTTCGGCAATCAGGTCTTCCGTGATCATCTCCACCAATGAATCCCCTTCGACATATTCCGAGTGGCTCCGGCTCAGAAGCCCTTCCGGGGACAGATTCGGCTCACCCCCGAGTTGGACAATGCGTTCGGCCAATTGATCGGCATGGGCTTGTTCCTCTATGGCATGCTGGAGAAACTCGCCTTTCACGCTGAGGGAACTGATCCCGGAGGCCATAAAGTAATGGCGCTTATAGCGAAGGACGCACACGATTTCTGTGGCGAGGGCTTCATTCAGCAGCTTGATCACCGTCTCGGCTTTGGCCTTGTACCCCGCTGTCATGGCGCCGTCCTCAACCCCTTGTCGTGCCCGAGCCCTGAGCGTCTTCACATCAGTCAGACCGATGGCTTCCTTAACGATTCCTTCATTTCGGGTGGTGCGAAGCGTTGTTGTTTCAGGTTGTACCGTTCTCGATGTGGCTGCTTTCACGATTCCCTCCTTTCGGGGAGTGGCCCCGTTTCTATTGTGTCGATCATGAGTCGCCCAAGGCGTTTCTGTCATCCTCGGGCGGTTTCCACCAAAGCCGGCTCGCAGAGCTGTAGCCGCTTCTCCACTGACTTCCAATCGATGTTGGAGAAGAACGCCTCGATGTAGGATGCTCTCTCTGAAGGCTTATAATCGAGGAGATACGCGTGCTCCCACACATCCATGACGAGGATCGGAATGAACCCCGCCACATGCCCATGTTCATGAAGACTGATCCAATGGTTGGAAAGACGGCGGCTCGCTGGGCTCAAGGAGCATACTGCCCAGCCGATCCCGCGTAGCATGCCCACGCTACAAAAATCCGTTTTCCAGAGGTCAACGCTCCCATAACTGTTCTCTGCCGCTTGGGCAAACAGAGAGTGCCTGCCTGGAAGATCCGAACCTCCTTGCGTCAAATTACTGAAGTAATGCTCGTGGAGCACCATCCCGTTGTATTCAAACCCTAAACGTCGTGTCAGCTCCGAATAGGCCGGCATTTCCTCATGATCCACCTTGCCATCCTTTAAAAGATCGAAAATATGTTCATTCAACTCATTGGTGGCGTTGACATACCCTTCATACAGGACCATATGCATGTCCACTGTCCGGTCGGATATCCCTCTCAGTCCATGCAAATTAAACACTTGGGGCTTATTCGTTTCGGGGGCCTTGATCATGATGTCTCCCTCCCCTGTTAGGTTTCTTATTGTTCTGGTCCTATCATCTCCAATCTCTCCGTCACTGACGATTATGGCTAGAACACCGGCAGCGGTCTGGTCAAAATTGCTCAGGTG
>JAXIOW010000004.1:0-1869 GCA_045403215.1 Nitrospirales bacterium
GCCCGTTCCGCAGTATTTGGTGCATGACGCTGAAAAATGGGGCGACTGCCTCTCCGGGGCGCTGACGCTCACCGACTATATCGCAGGCATAGTGGGAGCCGGCTTCCTGGGCATTCATCTGATCAAGTCCTCGCCCTGGCAGGTGATCGACGGCATTCACTTCTTCTCCGTCACGTTGACGGGATATAAACTTCCCGCCGGCGCGCCTGTGTCGGCCGTTCGTTATGCCACGCTCCGCGGGCCGTTCAGCCGAGTAGTCGATGAACTGGGCACGACCTATCTCCGGGGCATTCCACAGCCAATCACGCAGGACGCTGTGTGCCTACTGAGCCAAGCTTCGTTAGCGTCTCACTTTGTCTTGTCCTCCGGCCCGCTATGGCTGGATCGAGCCGATGACCGATGGACCGCGATCTATCCGGCAAACGCTCTCTGCCGCTGGCAAGGGCATTTCGCCATGCTCGCCGGACCCTTCGTCGAAGCGGCCGATGACGATCACCACGTGTATCGCCGAGGTGAACCGTTGGAGATCTGTTCGAAGACCCTACAAGTATTAGAAGCCGACGGCTACGCTCCTCATTTCGCGATCATCAACCGCGCGGGCCAGCACGTCAGCGGTGATGCTGTCACCTGCACTCCCGACGAGGGGAGTTGCTGCTGATGAAGGCCCCCTTAAACACCAAAATGCTGACTCCGCGCCAATGCGCCACGGTTCTTAAGGCCTTGGGCGACGAAACACGGCTGCGTATCTTGGAATCCTTGCTCATCGGTGAAAAATGCGTGACGGATCTTGTGCAGGAATTGAAGTGCTCTCAACCCCATGCCTCCCATCATCTCCGTATTTTGCGAGACTCGGGTCTGGTCGAGGGGCATCGGGATGGCAAACAGGTGTGTTACAGAGTCGCTCCCGCGATCCAACGAGCCCTGGCAAACAGGCAAGGACAGGCTCTGGATTTCGGCTGCTGTGAGTTGCGGTTTCCAGAAACGACTTTGGTGAACATCAGCCGCGTAAGCTAATCCGTTAACCGAGTTCCAAATCGCTCTCACCATTCAGTAAAGAATCGTATGGCTCTGACCCTGCTGGGACAACATCACTCCCTCGCCTCCCCAACGGAGCAATTGAAGATGCTCGGGAAGACAGCGAGCTACCCTCCCTTCGAGACGCAACTTGATCACATCGGCCTACTCCCGCTTCGCGCCACCGGGATCACAGTCTTTCAGATCAATGTCGGCAAGCTCTGCAATCAGACATGCAGACATTGTCATGTCGATGCAGGACCTGACCGCACCGAACGCATGTCCCGCGAAACGGCAGAGCAGTGCATCCGCGCTCTCGCTAAGACCGATATTCCGACGGTCGATATCACGGGTGGAGCACCGGAACTCAACCCCAATTTTCGCTGGCTGGTTGAACAGAGCCGGGCATTGGGTCGCCACGTGATGAATCGATGTAACTTGTCTGTGTTGCTCCTCCCGTCCCAAGCGGACTTGGCAGAGTTCCTCGCCGGGAATCGTGTGGAAATCGTCGCATCGCTGCCCTATTACCGCGCCAGCCAGACCGATGCGCAGCGAGGCGAGGGCGTTTTTGAGAAATCGATCCAGGCGCTTCGCCTCCTCAATCGACTCGGCTACGGCCAGCCTGGCAGCGGGTTGTCGTTGAATCTCGTCTGCAATCCGGTAGGCGCCTTTCTCCCGCCCAAGCAAGAGGCGATCGAAGCGCAGTTTCGAAAAGAACTCCGGGCCCGTCATGGTATCGAGTTCAACCACCTCTATACAATCACCAACATGCCGAGCCAGGAGTTCTTTTCGAAACTGCGCTTCGATCGCCTCTTGCTTGGGAGGGAGAAAAGCTCCTACCGGATTGCAGACGAG